>JANLYV010000589.1:0-46150 GCA_031365825.1 Rubrivivax sp.
TTTGCCCATCGCCGATGGCGGCATCGCACGTCATACACTGCCCCGCCATGTCGCCATCCGCCCCTCTGTCGACCGTCACCGTCAGCACGCCGGGAGCTCGTTACGACATCCACATCGGTGCTTCCCTGCTGGCGCGAGGCCAGGCCTGGGAAGGGCTGCCGCGGGCTGCGCGTGCCGTCATTGTTAGCAACGCCACCGTGATGGCGCTGCATGGGCAGGCGTTGCGTGCCGGCCTGTCCGGTATCTACGGCGAGGTTTCGATCCTGCTGCTGCCCGAAGGTGAAGTACACAAGGACTGGACCACGCTGAACCTGATCTTCGACCACCTGCTGGCCACGGGCTGCGACCGCAAGACCGTGCTCATCGCACTGGGTGGCGGCGTCATCGGCGACATGACCGGCTTCGCCGCCGCGTGTTTCATGCGCGGCGTGCCCTATGTGCAGGTGCCGACCACCCTGCTGGCCCAGGTCGACTCGTCGGTGGGCGGCAAGACGGCGGTGAACCACCCGCTGGGCAAGAACATGATCGGCGCGTTCTACCAGCCGCTGCGCGTGCTGTGCGATCTCGACGCGCTGCGCACGCTGCCCGAGCGCGAGCTCAGCGCCGGGTTGGCTGAGGTCATCAAGTACGGGCCGATTGCCGACGGCGAATTCCTCGGCTGGATCGAATCCGAGCTCGATGCGCTGCTGGCGCGCGACGTCAAGGCGCTGGCGCGCGCCGTGCAGCGCAGCTGCGAGATCAAGGCCGCGGTGGTGGGTGCCGACGAGCGCGAGAGCGGCCTGCGCGAGATCCTCAACTTCGGCCACACCTTCGGCCACGCCATCGAAGCGGGGCTGGGCTACGGCCAGTGGCTGCACGGCGAAGCGGTGGGCTGCGGCATGGTGCTGGCCAGCGCACTCTCTGTACAGCTTGGCTTGATGCCAGCGAGCTTTGTCGAGCGCATGCAGCGGCTGCTGGAGCGTGCGCGCCTGCCGGTGCTTGCACCGCGGCTGGGGACGGCGCGCTACCTGGAGCTGATGCGCGTCGACAAGAAGGCGCAAGGCGGCGCGATCCGCTTCGTGTTGATCGAAGACATCGGCCGTGCCGTGGTGCGCCCGGCACCCGACGAACTGGTGGCGCGTGTGCTGGAACAGCACGGCGGCTGAGCATGCTGGTGCTGGCGCCGTGGGCTGTGGATCCGGCGCGGTCGCGCGGGCGGCGCATCGATGAGCCCGTCGACCCGTCGCGCAACGAACACCAGCGTGACCGTGACCGCATCGTGCATTGCACGGCATTTCGCCGCCTGGTCTACAAGACGCAGGTCTTCATCAACCATGAGGGCGACCTGTTCCGCACAAGGCTGACGCACTCGCTGGAAGTGGCGCAGCTGAGCCGTTCGATGGCGCGCGCGCTGCGGCTGAATGAAGACCTGGTCGAGGCCATCGCGCTGGCTCACGACCTGGGCCACACGCCCTTCGGCCACGCCGGGCAAGACGCACTGGCCGCGTGCATGCAGCAGCACGGCGGCTTCGAGCACAACCTGCAAAGCCTGCGCGTGGTGGACACGCTCGAAGTGCGCTACGCCGCATTCGATGGACTGAACCTGACGCTCGAAACGCGACAGGGCATCCTCAAACACTGTTCGCGCCGCAACGCCGAGGCTTTGGAAGCAGCCGAGCCCGGCGGTGTGGCACATCGTTTCGTGGCCGGCCTTCGCCCCAGCCTGGAAGCGCAGTTGGTGAACCTCGCCGACGCGATGGCCTACCACGTGCACGACATCGACGACGGTGTGCGTTCGGGCCTGGTGACGATGGAATCCTTCAGCGGTCTGGCGCTCTTCGCCCGCTGCCATGATGATGCGCTGGCCGATCATCCGCAGCTGGCGCGAAGCAGCCCGCGCCGGCTCTTGGCCGAGACGCTGCGACGCATGCTCGCGGCGATGGTGCGCGAGTTGGTGCGCAGCACGGCCGAGGCCTTGCGCGAGGGCGACATCACCTGCGCCGTCGACGTGGCGCTGGCGCCGCCGCTGGTGCGTTTCGGGCCCAAGATGCATGAGCAGGCGATGGCGCTGGGCCAGCACCTGTTCAACACGCTATACCGCCACCCGCAGGTGCAGGCCACCACCGACAAGGCGCGGCACGTGGTCAACGCGCTGTTCGCGGCCTACACCTCGGCGCCATCGCAGCTGCCGCCGGAGTACATCCGCACCGCTGACCCACCCCGCACGGTGGCCGACTACATCGCCGGCATGACCGACCGTTTCGCCCAGCGTGAGTACCAGCGGCTACACGGCCGCGACCCTTTTGCTGCGTGACGCCATGGCAAGGTTGCCACGACTCGTGATACCCGGACTTGCGCACTACGTGTTGCTTCGCGGGCACAGCGGCGCGCGTGTGCTGCACGACGGCGCGGATGAAGACGCCTTTCTCGACGCTCTGCAGCGCAGCCTTGGTGGCGCGGAGATTGCCTTGCATGCGTTCGCGCTGCGCGATACCGAAGTGCACCTGCTGTTGCGGCCACACAGCGCCGCCATCCTTGGGCGAACGATCCAGACGCTGGGCCGGCGTTATGTCAGTGCCTTCAACCTGCGCCACGGCCGCAGCGGCACGCTGTGGGACGGCCGCTACCGTGCCGCCGTGGTCGAGCCGGGCGAGATGTGCCTGTTTGCTTTGCGCCGCGTCGAGCGGCTCGCGGCCGGCCATGCGCCGTTGCCGGGCGACGCTGAACGGCAGCTGGCATGGCGGCGCACCTTGCTCAGCGACCCGCCCGAGCTTTGGGCACTGGGCAACACACCGTTCGAGCGCGAGGCCGCCTATCGCCAACTGCTGGCGCAGGAGTTGGCGCCGACATGGCTTGCAGCGCTTGACGCCGCGGTGCTCAGCGGACGCGTGTTCGGCACACCAACGTTCGTAAGTTCGTTGTCGCGTGACTTGCAGCGGCCGCTGCACGCGGCGCGCCCGGGACGGCCGGCTCTCGATGTGCATGGCGACGCCCCGAAGCTTGCTGCGGCAACGCACCGCAAGGCCGAGCAGGGTCCGACGTGAATACTTTATCGACTCTGACCCCATAAAATAGGTGTCTCTTCTCGTTGTGAAAATTAATCGACTCTGACCCCAAATAAAAGTGGTTGAACCCAATGCTGCACTGCGGTAGTCTCGCGCCCCGAACATCGGCCAGGAATGCCCATGACTGCCTCGAGAACGCCCATGCAGCCTTTGCCTGCTGCCGCCACCGACGCGGAAATCAGCCGCGCTTCTGAGCTCGGCCTTTACGACGCAGCCCGGGAACACGATGCCTGTGGCGTCGGTTTCGTCGCCCATATCAAAGGCAAACGAGCCCACAGCATCGTCGAACAGGGCTTGAAGATCCTCGAGAACCTGGACCATCGCGGCGCAGTGGGCGCTGACAAGCTGATGGGCGATGGCGCCGGCATCCTGATCCAGCTGCCCGACGAGTTCTACCGCGAGAGCATGGCCGAGCAAGGCGTGAAACTGCCACCGCCTGGGGAATACGGCGTGGGGATGATCTTTCTGCCCAAGGAGCGCGCCTCGCGCCTGGCCTGCGAGCAAGAGCTGGAACGTGCCGTGCGCGTCGAAGGCCAGGTGCTGCTGGGTTGGCGCGATGTGCCGGTCGACCGCGACATGCCGATGTCGCCCGCCGTGCGCGCCAAGGAGCCGGTGATCCGCCAGATCTTCATCGGCCGCGGTGCCGATGTCATCGTGCCCGATTCGCTGGAGCGCAAGCTCTATGTCATTCGCAAGACGGCTTCGGCGTCGATCCAGAAGTTGAAGCTCACGCACAGCCGCGAGTACTACGTGCCCAGCATGAGCTGCCGCACGGTGATCTACAAAGGCCTGTTGCTGGCCGACCAGGTGGGCAAGTACTACCTCGACCTGCAAGACCCGCGTGTGGTCTCGGCACTGGCGCTGGTGCACCAGCGTTTTTCGACCAACACATTTCCTGAGTGGCCGCTGGCGCACCCGTACCGCATGGTGGCGCACAACGGCGAGATCAACACCGTCAAGGGCAACTTCAACTGGATGCGCGCGCGCGAAGGCGTGATGAGCTCGCCCGTGCTGGGCAAAGACTTGAAGAAGCTCTACCCCATCAGCTTCGAAGGCCAGAGCGACACCGCGACCTTCGACAACGCGCTTGAGCTGATGACCATGGCGGGCTACCCGCTCGCCCACGCGGCGATGATGATGATCCCCGAAGCCTGGGAGCAGCATGAGCTGATGGACGAGCGCCGGCGCGCGTTCTACGAGTACCACGCGGCGATGCTCGAGCCCTGGGACGGCCCGGCGGCGATGGTCTTCACCGACGGCAAGCAGATCGGCGCCACGCTCGACCGCAATGGCCTGCGCCCGGCGCGCTACATCGTCACCGATGACGACCTGGTGGTCATGGCCAGCGAATCGGGCGTGCTGCCCATCCCCGAAAACCGCATCGTCAAGAAGTGGCGCCTGCAGCCGGGCAAGATGTTCCTGATCGACCTGGAACAGGGCCGCATCATCGACGACGAAGAACTGAAGAACCAGTTCGCGTTCGCCAAGCCGTACCGGCAGTGGATAGAGAACGTGCGCATCCGCCTCGACTCGATTGCCTGCGAGTCCGCGCGCAGCAGCTTCAGCGAATCGCTGCTCGACCGCCAGCAGGCCTTCGGCTACACCCAGGAAGACATCAAGTTCCTGATGGCGCCGATGGCCGCCAGCGGCGAAGAAGGCATTGGCTCGATGGGCAACGACTCGCCGCTGGCGGTGCTGTCCGACAAGAACAAGCCACTGCCGAACTACTTCAAGCAGCTCTTTGCGCAGGTCACGAACCCGCCGATCGACCCGATCCGCGAAGCCATCGTGATGAGCCTGAACAGCTTCATCGGCCCCAAGCCCAACCTGCTCGACATCAACGCGGTGAACCCGCAGATGCGGCTGGAAGTGACGCAGCCCGTGCTCGACTTCGACGACATGGCGCGGCTGCGCGCGATCGAGGGCCACACCGGCGGCAAGTTTCAGAGTTACGAGCTCGACATCACCTACCCGCTGGCCTGGGGCCGCGAAGGCGTCGAGGCCAAGCTCGCATCGCTGTGCGCCGAAGCAGTGGACGCCATCGCCAGCGGCCACAACATCCTCATCATCACCGACCGCGCGATGAGTCGCACGCAGCTGGCCATCCCCGCACTCTTGGCGTTATCAGCCGTGCACCACCACCTCGTGCGCGAAGGCCTGCGCACCACCGCAGGCCTGGTGGTCGAGACCGGTTCGGCGCGCGAAGTGCACCACTTCGCCGCGCTTGCGGGCTACGGCGCCGAGGCCGTACATCCGTACCTGGCATTGGAGTCGCTTGAAGCCATGCACGCCACGCTGGGCGGTGCCTTGTCGGCAGAGAAAGCGGTCTACAACTACATCAAGGCGGTGGGCAAGGGTCTGTCGAAGATCATGTCGAAGATGGGCGTCAGCACCTACATGTCGTACTGCGGCGCGCAGCTCTTCGAAGCCATCGGGCTGGAAAAGAGCTTCGTCGACAAGTACTTCCGCGGCACGGCCTCGCAGGTGGGTGGTATCGGCGTGTTCGAAGTGGCCGAAGAAGCGGTGCGCATGCACCAGGCTGCTTTCGGGGCGGACCCCGTGTTGGCCAACATGCTGGATGCAGGTGGTGAATACGCCTGGCGCACGCGCGGCGAAGAGCACATGTGGACGCCCGACGCCATCGCCAAGCTGCAGCACGCGGCGCGCGCCGGCAAATTCGAGACCTACAAGGAATACGCACAGCTCATCAACGACCAGAGCCGCCGCCACATGACGCTGCGCGGCCTGTTCGAGTTCAAGGTCGACCCGGCCAAGGCCATTGGGCTGGACGAGGTGGAGTCGGCCGCCGACATCGTCAAGCGTTTCGCCACGGGCGCGATGAGCCTGGGCTCGATCAGCACTGAGGCGCACGCTACGCTGGCCGTGGCGATGAACCGCATCGGCGGCAAGAGCAACACCGGCGAGGGCGGCGAAGACCCGGCGCGCTACCGCAACGAGATGAAGGGCATTCCCATCACCGACGGCACCAAGGTCAGCGATGTCATCGGCAAGAAAGTCATCGAGTCGGACTACGAATTGAAGGCCGGCGACAGCCTGCGCAGCAAGATCAAGCAGGTGGCCTCGGGCCGCTTCGGTGTCACCACCGAATACCTGGTCTCGGCCGACCAGCTGCAGATCAAGATGGCGCAAGGCGCCAAGCCCGGTGAAGGCGGCCAGCTGCCCGGCGGCAAGGTCAGCGAGTACATCGGCATGCTGCGCTATTCGGTGCCCGGCGTGGGCCTCATCAGCCCGCCGCCGCACCACGACATCTACTCGATCGAAGACCTGGCGCAGCTCATCCACGACCTGAAGAACGCCAACCCGCGCGCCAGCGTCAGCGTCAAGCTCGTCAGCGAAGTCGGTGTCGGCACCATTGCTGCGGGCGTGGCCAAGTGCAAGGCCGACCATGTGGTGATTGCCGGGCACGACGGCGGCACGGGCGCGTCGCCCTGGTCGTCGATCAAACATGCCGGCACGCCCTGGGAGCTGGGCCTGGCCGAGACACAGCAGACGCTGGTGCTGAACCGGCTGCGCAGCCGCATCCGCGTCCAGGCCGATGGCCAGATGAAGACCGGCCGCGACGTGATCATCGGTGCGCTGCTCGGCGCCGACGAGTTCGGCTTCGCCACCGCGCCGCTGGTGGCCGAGGGCTGCATCATGATGCGCAAGTGCCACCTCAACACCTGCCCGGTGGGCGTGGCCACGCAAGACCCGGTGCTGCGCAAGAAATTCGCCGGACGGCCCGAGCATGTCGTCAATTTCTTCTTCTTCGTCGCCGAGGAAGCGCGCCAAATCATGGCGCAGCTGGGTATCCGCACGTTCAATGAGTTGATCGGCCGCAGCGACCTGCTCGACACCAAGAAGAGCATTGCGCACTGGAAGGCGCGCGGCCTGGACTTCACGCGCATCTTCCACCAGCCCGAGGCCCCGGTCGAAGTGCCACGCTTTCAGTGCGAGTCGCAAGACCATGGCCTGGAGCAGGCGCTGGACATCAAGTTGATCGAGCGCTGCCTTCCGGCTATCGAACGCGGCGAGAAAGTGCAGTTCATGGAAGACGCACGCAACGGCAACCGCAGTGTCGGCGCGATGCTCTCGGGCGAGCTCATCCGCCGTCGCCCGGAGGGCTTGCCCGACCACACCATCTTCATGCAGATGGAAGGCACGGGCGGCCAGAGCTTCGGGGCGTTCCTGGCCAAGGGAATAACACTCTACCTGATCGGTGACGCCAACGACTACACCGGCAAGGGCATGTCGGGCGGACGTATCGCCGTGCGCCCGAGCATCGACTTCCGTGGCGACGCCACGCGCAACATCATCATCGGCAACACCGCGCTGTACGGCGCCACCAGCGGTGAAGCCTTCTTCCGCGGCGTGGCCGGTGAACGCTTCGCCGTGCGCCTTTCTGGCGCCACGGCGGTGGTGGAAGGCACGGGCGACCATGGCTGCGAGTACATGACCGGCGGCACGGCGGTGGTGCTGGGCAAGACGGGGCGCAACTTCGCTGCCGGCATGTCGGGTGGTGTGGCCTATGTCTTCGATGAAGACGGCCACTTCGCGCGGCGCTGCAACCTGGCCATGGTGTCGCTGGACAAGGTGCTGCCGCGCGAAGAGCAGGAACGCAGCGGCGCGCCGGTGGGCTGGCACCTGGAGCAGACCGACGAGGTGACACTGAAGAAGCTCATCGAAGACCACCACCGCTGGACCGGCTCGCTGCGTGCGCGCGAGATTCTGGACAGCTGGGCGGTGTCGCGTTCGCGCTTCCTGAAGGTCTTCCCGCATGAGTACAAGCGCGTGCTCGGCGAGCGCGCGGCCAGAGCCGAAGCAAGCCTCGCGACGAGCAAGGCACAGAACAGCGTACAGGCCGTGCTGGCGAAATAACATCAAACATCAGCGGACAGATCATGGGCAAGGTCACAGGTTTTCTGGAATTTGAGCGGCTCGAAGAAGGCTACGCGCCGGTACCGCAGCGGGTGAAGAACTGGAAAGAGTTCGTCATCGCGCTGAACGACGAAGGTGCCAAACAGCAAGGCGCGCGTTGCATGGATTGCGGCACGCCGTTCTGCGTTGGCGGCTGCCCGGTGAACAACATCATTCCCGACTTCAACGACCTGGTGTACCAGGGCGACTGGAAGAACGCGATCGATGTGCTGCACCAGACCAACAACTTCCCCGAATTCACCGGCCGTGTCTGCCCCGCACCCTGCGAAGCGGCGTGCACGCTGAACGTCAATGACGATGCGGTGGGCATCAAGAGCATCGAGCACGCCATCATCGACCGCGCCTGGGCCGAAGGCTGGGTGCTGCCGCAGCTAACAAGCATCGAGAGTGGCAAGAAAGTGGCAGTGGTGGGCTCGGGCCCGGCCGGCCTGGCGGCCGCGCAACAGCTCGCGCGCGTGGGCCACGCCGTCACGGTGTTCGAGAAGAACAGCCGCATCGGTGGTCTGCTGCGCTACGGCATTCCCGACTTCAAGATGGAGAAGAGCCACATCGACCGGCGCATCGCGCAGATGAAGGCCGAGGGCGTGGTCTTCCGCACCGGCGTGCTGGTGGGTGAGCTGCCCGCGGGCAGCAAGGTCACGAACGACGCGAAAGAGACGGTGTCGGCCGCGCAACTGCAAAGCGAATTCGACGCCGTGCTGTTGACCGGCGGTGCAGAGACGTCGCGCGACCTGCCCGTGCCCGGGCGCGAGCTCGACGGCGTGCACTATGCGATGGAGTTCCTGCCGCAGCAGAACAAGGTCGTGGCCGGCGACAAGGTCAAGGGCCAGATCCTCGCCGGTGGCAAACACGTCATCGTCATTGGCGGCGGTGACACCGGCAGCGACTGCGTCGGTACCAGCAACCGCCACGGCGCGGCCAGCGTGACGCAGTTCGAACTGATGCCGCAGCCGCCAGAGCAGGAAAACAAGCCGCTCACCTGGCAGTTTTGGCCGAGCAAGCTGCGCACTAGTTCGAGCCACGAAGAAGGCTGCGGGCGCGAGTTCGCCATTGCCACCAAGGCGTTCGTGGCCGGCACGGGCAAGGACAAGAGCCGTGTCGTGGCGCTGAAGACCGTGCACGTGCAGTGGCAAGGCGGCAAGATGGTTGAGGTGCCGGGCAGTGAGCAGGACTACAAGGCCGACCTGGTGCTGCTGGCGATGGGTTTCGTGGCACCCGTGGCCAGCGTGCTCGATGCCTTCGGCGTGGCCAAGGACGCACGCGGCAACGCGCGCGCCAACACCGAGGCGCAGGACGCCTACCGCACCAACATCGACAAGGTCTTCGCTGCGGGCGACATGCGCCGTGGCCAGAGCCTCATCGTCTGGGCCATTCGCGAAGGCCGCCAGGCAGCGCGCGCGGTGGACGAGTACCTGATGGGTACGAGCGTGCTGCCGCGCTGAGCGTTGCGCAACGCTGCGTCGGCGTGACGGCGCGGGTTTTCCCTGCATGCGAGAATGCCGCGCAACGAACAACAGCGGGCGTCTTGCAGTCCGCCCGCACGCTTGAATTCATCCGACAACTTCATCGAGATTGACCGTCTCAGCTTCGGCTACGACAGCAGCCGAAGCATCTTGAACGATGTCTCGCTGCGTTTCCCGCGCGGCAAAGTCACGGCCATCCTCGGGGGCTCCGGCTGCGGCAAGACGACGCTGTTGCGCCTTATCGGCGGCGTCTATCCGGCCACACAAGGCAGCGTGACCTTCGACGGTGAAGTGCTCAACGCGCGCGACAAACAGCAGCTCTACCGGCTGCGTCGGCGCCTGGGCATGCTCTTTCAGTTCGGCGCGCTCTTCACCGACCTCTCGGTCTTCGACAACGTGGCCTTCCCCTTGCGCGAGCAGACGGCCCTGCCCGAGACGATGATCCGCGACATCGTGCTGCTCAAGCTCAACGCCGTCGGCCTGCGCGGTGCCGCGCCGCTGCGCATCTCGCAGGTCTCGGGCGGCATGGCGCGGCGCGTGGCACTGGCGCGGGCCATCGCGCTCGACCCCGAACTCATCATGTACGACGAGCCCTTCGCCGGCCTCGACCCGATCTCGATGGGCGTGGCCGCCAACCTCATCCGCAAGCTCAACGACACCACCGGTGCCACCTCGCTCGTGGTTTCGCACGACGTGAAGGAGTGCTTTTCGATCTGCGATCAGGCCTACTTGCTGTCCTCGGGCGGACGCGTGGTGGCGCATGGCAAGCCCGAGGATCTGATGGCGTCCGATGACCCCGAGGTGCGCCAGTTCATCCGCGGCGAGCCCGACGGCCCGGTGCGTTTCCACTATCCCGCGCCACCGCTGGCGCAAGACCTGGGGCTGTCATGAGCGCGCATGGCCGCTCCAAAGCGCTCATCCCGGAACGCGTAGCGCGGAGGGTAGTCTCATGAGCCTTGCGCCGATTCAGGCCACCACCGATGCCCTTGCCAGCCTCGGCCGCTTCACCCTGCGCTGGTTGCGCGCGCTGGGCCACGCCGCGTTCTTCTTCGTCGACCTGCTGCGCTTCACGCCCATGGCGCTGCGCCGCTTCTCCTTGGTGACGGCGCAGATCCATGCCATCGGCAACCGCTCGCTGGTCATCATCATGGCCTCGGGCCTGGCGGTGGGCTTCGTGCTCGCGCTGCAGATGTACTACGCGCTGGTGCGTTATGGCGCCGAAGAGAGCGTCGGCCTGGTCGTCAATCTGGCGCTGGTGCGCGAGCTCGGGCCCGTCGTCACCGCCTTGCTCTTCGCCGGCCGCGCGGGCACCTCGCTCACGGCCGAGATCGGCCTGATGAAAGCCGGCGAGCAGCTCGCCGCGATGGAGCTGATGGCGGTGGACCCACGCAGCCGCGTGATGGCGCCGCGCCTCATAGGCGGCATCATCGCCATGCCCATCCTGGCGCTGCTGTTTTCCGCCATCGGCATCATCGGCGCATGGATCGTTGCGGTGCAGTTGATCGGCGTCGGCGACGGCGAGTTCTGGTCCGTCATGCAGGCCCGCGTCGACGTCGTGCGCGACATCGGCGACGGCGCGCTCAAGAGTCTGGTGTTCGGTGTGGTCTGCACCGTCATCGCGCTGTACCAAGGTTTCGAGACCCAGGCCACGCCCGAAGGCGTGGCCTACGCCACCACGCGCACGGTGGTGTTCTCATCGTTGGCGGTGCTGGGGCTGGACTTCATCCTCACGGCCTTGATGTTCAATTCGCGCTGAGCACCATCGCATCGACCCGCAAGCGCACAAGGAGCAGGGCATGGCAAGAAGAAACATTGAAGTGATGGTCGGGCTGTTCGTGGTGCTAGGCATCCTGGCGCTGACCTTCCTTGCGCTGAAGACCGCCAACCTCGGCAGCCTGAGCGGTGGCGATTCGTACCGGCTGACGGCGCGTTTCGACAACATCGGCGGCCTGAAGGAGCGTGCGCCGGTGCGCAGCGCCGGCGTGGTGGTGGGGCGCGTCACGGCGGTGTCGCTGGACAACAAGACCTTCCAGGGCGTGGTCACGATCGAGATCGAACGCCGCTATCAATTCCCCAAGGACACCTCGGCCAAGATCCTCACCGCCGGTCTGCTGGGCGATCAGTACGTAGGCCTGGAGCCGGGCGGCGACGACAAGCCGCTGGAGGCCGGTGCGACCCTGGCCCAGACGCAATCGGCGGTGGTGCTGGAGAATCTCATCGGCCAATTCATCACCGGCAAAGCCGCCGATGCCGGCACCGAAACGGGAGCCAAGAAATGAATGCGACGTTGATGGTGCGGCGCGTCGGCGCGCTGCTGCTTGTGTGTGTGCTGAGCGCCTGTGCCAGCGTCACGCCGCCTGCGGGCGGCGCGCCTTCCGCAGCGGCGGCCATCGACCCGTGGGAGAACTGGAACCGCAAGGTTTTCGCCTTCAACGACGCCATCGATACGGCCGTGCTCAAGCCCGTGGCGACCGTGTGGCGAGACGTCGTGCCCAGCCCCGTGCGCCAGGGCGTGAGCAACTTCTTCGGCAACATCGGCGACGTCTGGTCCGGCGCCAACCACTTCCTGCAAGGCAAGCTCGGCAATGGCCTGGAGATGGGCATGCGGGTGATGTCCAACACCTTCTTCGGCCTGGCCGGTGTGCTCGACCCGGCCACCGAATTCGGCCTCATCAAACGGCCTGAAGATTTCGGCCAGACGCTGGCCGTGTGGGGCGTGGGCAATGGCCCGTTCGTGATGCTGCCGCTGTTCGGTCCGTCGACGCTGCGCGATAGCTTTGCCCTGCCGCTGGACAGTTATGCGGGCTCGGGCCGGCAGTACTTCAGCGACTGGAATTCCTACGTCCTGACACCGCTGCAACTGGTGCAGCTGCGTTCGGAACTGTTAGCCACCACACAACTGCTCGACCAGGTGGCGCTGGACAAATACAGTTTCTTGCGCGACGCCTTCCTGGCGCGGCGGCTCGACCAGATCTACGACGGTGCGCCGCCGCTGGCCAAGTTTGAAGACGAACCGGCCGATGAGCCGGCCAAGCCCGCGCCGAAGAAGTAGCGCCGCCAGCGTGAACGAAAGTGCCGCCACGCGCGTTGAGAGCCGGCCCCGCAAATCGCGGATGTAAACAAAGGATTGATCGTGTTGAAGACATTCATCTCTGCCGCCGCCTTCGTGGCCGGCGCTTTGTCCATGACCCCGGCCTTCGCCGACAAGGAGGCCGAAGCATTGGTGAAGACCATCGGCACCGAGGTCATCGACGCGGCCAAGGCCGACAAGTCGATCCAGGCCGGCGACGTCAACCGCGTCATCACGCTGGTCGACGCCAAGGTGCTGCCGCACGTGAACTTCGAGACCATGACGCGTTCGGCCGTAGGCCCGCAATGGCGCAGCGCCACACCCGAGCAGCGCACGCGGCTGCAGCAGGAATTCAAGACGCTCTTGGTGCGTGTCTATGCCGGCGCGCTGGCGCAGATCAAGGACCAGACGGTCGAGGTCACGCGCTCGCAGCCGGTGCCCAGCAGCACGCAGGTGGTGGTGCAGAGCGAGGTGCGCGGCAAGGGCGAGCCGATCAAGCTCGACTACCGTATGGACAAGGGCGAAGGCGGCTGGAAGATCATCGACGTCAACGTCGGTGGCATCTGGCTCGTCACCAGCTATCGCTCGCAGTTCGCCGGCGAAATCGGCAGTGGCGGCATTGACGGCCTGATCAACAAGCTGGCCGAGCGCAACAAGTCCGCCAAAGGCTGACGATGGACCAGGCCCAGAACCTGCACAGCCTGCAGTTGCCGGCCGCAACCACCATCGAGCAAGTGGCGGCGCTGCGCGAGCAGTGGTCGCCCAGCCTGGCGGCAGTGGGGACGGGCGAGATGCAGGTGCAGGCCGCCGGGCTGTCGAACTTTGACACCTCGGCGCTGGCCTTGCTGCTTGACGCGCAGCGCGCGCTGCATCAGCAGGGTGGGCGGCTGCGTGTGCTGGATGCGCCGCCGAAGTTTGTCGAGCTGGCCCTGCTCTACGGTGTGGACGAGCTGCTCTTCGGCCGCGCCGCTTCGGCGTAGCGCGTTGCGCGCAGGTTGCGCTTGATCTCCTGCAGCAGCGGGCGCAGGCCTTCGCTGCCCAGCCGCAGCGCCACGCCGGTGGTGAGGATGTCGACGATCAGCAGGTGCAGCAGGCGCGACACCATCGGGCTGTAGCGGTCGGCGTCCTCGGGGTGGTCGGCGGCGAGCAGGATGTGCTGCGGCCCCTGCGCCTGCCGCGCCAGGGCCGAGCCGCTGGCGGTGATGACGATGATCGTGGCGCCTTTGCGCCGCGCGATCTGGTCGACGTCGAGCAGGTCGCGGCTGCGGCCCGAGTTGCTGATGATCACAGCGCAGTCGCCTGGCTTGAGCATGGTGGCGCTCATCACCTGCATGTGGCCGTCGACGATGGCGGCGGCATTCACGCCCAGGCGAAAGAACTTGTGCTGCGCGTCCTGCGCCACGATGCCCGAGTTGCCGACGCCGTAAAACTCGATGCGCCGCGCCTGCTGGCAGGCCAGTGACAAGGCCACGATGGCGCGCTCGACCGACTGGCTTGCGGCGGCATTGCGGTAGCGCAGCATCGCCGCCACCGCGTTGTCGATGACCTTCACGACGATGTCGCCGGCCTTGTCGTCGTCGGCCACGGCGCGATGCACAAAGGGCACCCCTTCGTTGACGCTGCCGGCGAGCTTGAGTTTGAAGTCGGCCAGGCCGTCGTAGCCGATGCTGCGGCAGAAGCGAATGACCGTCGGTTTGCTCACGCCGGCCCGCGCGGCCAGCTCGCTCACGGGCAGCGTGGCGAACTGGCGCGCGTCGGCGAGCAAGACCTTGGCCACGCGCTGCTCCGCCGGCGGCAGTGCCGGTATCGAGGCGCGGATGCGCTCCAGCATCGGCCCTTCATTGACCATCGTGGTTCACAGCTCTTCAGCCCAGCTGAAGCCGTCGCGCGCCACCAGCGCGCTGGCGGCTGGCGGGCCCCAGCTGCCGGCGGCGTAGGCGCGCGGCCCACTGGGCTCTTGCGCCCAGGCCTGCAGGATGGGCTCGACCCACATCCAGGCCTGCACCTGTTCGTCGCTGCGCACGAAGAGATTCAGCCGCCCGGCAATGGCATCCATGAGCAGCCGCTCATAGCCGCCGACACGTTCCGAGCTGAACGTCTTGTCGAAGTCCAGATCCAGCGACACCGGCGACAACACTTCGCCCTGGTGGCCATCCTTGCCGCTCGGGCCGCTGCCCTTGGCTGCCATCAGCCGCAGCTCCAGTCCGTCTTCAGGCTGCAGCTTGATCACCAACTGGTTGGGCCGGTTCATGCCCGGGAAGATGGGGTGCGGCACCTCGCGGAAGTTGACCACGATCTGCGCGTCGCGCGCCGCTAACCTTTTACCTGTACGGAGGTAAAACGGCACGCCGGCCCAGCGCCAGTTCTGCACTTCGGTGCGCAGCGCGACGAAGGTTTCGCAGCGGCTGTCGCCTGGCACCTTCAGCTCGTCCAGGTAGCCGGGAACGGGCTTGCCGTCCATGCTGCCGGCGCGGTACTGGCCGCGCACCACGTCGCGCGATACCGACTCGGGCGTGAAGGGCTTGAGCGAGCGCAGCACCTTGAGCTTCTCGTCGCGAATGGCGTCGGCGTCGTTCGACGGCGGCGGCTCCATCGCGATCATCGTCAGCAGCTGCAGCGCGTGGTTCTGGATCATGTCGCGCAGCGCGCCGGTCTTGTCGTAGAAGTCGCCGCGTGTGCCCACACCTATGCCTTCAGCCAGCGTGATTTGAATGTTGGCGATGCTCTCGCGCCGCCAAAGCGGCTCAAAGAGCGCATTGCCGAAACGCAGCGCCACCAGGTTCTGCACGGCCGGTTTGCCCAGGTAGTGGTCGATGCGCAGCGCCTGGCTTTCGCGGAAGACCGAGCTCACCACGCGGTTGATCTCGCGCGCGCTCGCCAGGTCGTGGCCTAGCGGTTTTTCCAGCACCACACGCACGTGGTCGCCATTGATGCCGGCGCTGCCCAGCTGCGAGCAGATCTGCGTGAAGAGATGCGGGCTCGTCGCCAGGAACAACACCACCGTGTCTGCGCCACGCGCGTCGAGCCACTGGCGCAGGCCGGCGTAGTCGGCCGGCTGCGACAGGTCCATGCGCCGGTAGTGCACGAGCTCGGTAAAGCGCGCGAACTCCTCGTCGCTGGGCTGCTTGGCTTCCTCGACACCGGCGAACTTTTCGCGGATGTAGGCGTGGTATTCGGCGTCGCTGCGTTCGTCGCGTGCCACGGCCAATATGCGCCCGCCCGGGGGCAGCTTGTGGTGGCGAAAGGCCTGAATCAGCGCCGGCATCAGCTTGCGCCAGGCGAGGTCGCCGGTGCCGCCGAAAAGTACGAGGTCGAAGGACATCGGAGAGGCCCCGGCCACGGCGCGGGATGTAATTTTGTTACGGCGAGAATGATGCCGGAGTTCCGGCGAAGGGTCAAACGCGCGGCGTTGAAGGCCCGGGCGGCTCGGGCCTCGGCGCTACTGAAATGCGCCGGCCGACCAGGCCGCGGGCGGCGTGATCGCTCGTGTGCCGATAGGCATCTTGAACTCGGCCTTGGGCGACAGGTCCTGCCCGCCCACACGCGTGGGGTCGACCGCGCGGTGGCGCAACATCGAGTCGTTGGGTAAGGCGAAGTCCAGCATCTGCGGGGCACGCAGCCAGCGGCCCAGCGTGCGCTCGTTGCCTTCGAATACACCGCTGCTGAAGGGGCTCAACAAGCCGATGCCGGCGCTGACGTTGTTGATGACGACGATGGGCGCTGCGGCCGGCAACTTGTCGTCGAAGACGCGCAGGAAACGCGCCGGAATCGCGCCGCTGGACAGCAGCGTGTTATGCGACATGTACAGCGCGCTCTCAGGCCAGGGGCGGCCTTCGGAGCCGTAGGCCACCAGCGTGCGGTTCTGCGCATTTTCGCTCTTGCCGATGATGTTGCCGATGATCTGCACCAGGCCGCCGTTGGGCAGGTCGATCTCGTACGACGCGCTGCCACCTGGCCCGTCGGCAATGAAGTTGTAGGCGATGACGCTGCGCCTGGCGCGCGACTTGATGAGGTGGCCCTCGAAGCCTTCGTGAAAGCGGCTGCCGGTGATCGACAGCCGCGCAATGCGCCCGGCGTACAGCAGGTGAGGCAGGCTGCCGGTGACCTTGGGCGCTTCGCTGAACTGGCTGTCAACGATGTCGAGCTCGGCCTCGGCCACGTTGCCGGTGAGCAGGCCGATCTCGTTGTCTTCGAACGCACAGTTCTTCACCAGCAGATGGCCGTTCTCGAAACGGATACCGGCGCCGTTGCCGTCGGGCGCGCGCGCGCCCTGGAAGGCGATGTTCTCGATCGTGATGTCGCCATTGCGCACGACGAGGATGGCCTTGCCTTCGGCAATGCGGCCACCCGCGCGCAACAGCGGCCGCTTGCCGATGCCGCGGATGGTGAGTTTCTTCTGCAGGATGACGCCGACCTCGCCGTTGTACTCGCCGTCGAGCACGGCGATGGTGTCGCCGTCGTGTGCGGCTGCCAATGCGTCGGCCAGCCCCAGCATCGGCGCCTTCGGCCCCACCACCAAGGTTTCGGCATGGCTGCTGCCCAGGGCCAGCAGCAAGGCCGCGCCGAACAAACGGCGCGAGCAACGGGCGCGCATCGCGCCGAGCACATCTTGAATCCGCATGGGCGCCATTCTTGCCTGAGTCTTGTGCTGGTTGCGCCGCCTTCGCGCACCCATGCGGAAATTCCCCCATGCCGCATGCCGTGCCTTGCTGCCATGCTCCGCCGCTGCCCAAACCCAACGCAACCGAGGTCCCCCGATGCACCACCGCACCCCCATCATGGCCGCGCTCTTGCTCGCCGGCGCCAGCGTGCAGGCGCAGGACGGCAGCCAGGTCAACGTCATCTGCTCGGTGCAGGCCGAGTGGTGCAACATGATCCAGACGGTGTTCGCGCGCAGCACCGGCATCAAGGACAACATGTCGCTGAAGGGCTCGGGCGAAGCGCTGGCGCAACTCGTGGCCGAGCGCGCCAACCCGAAGACCGATGTCTGGTTCGGCGGCACCGGCGACCCGCACCTGCAGGCGGCCGAACAAGGCCTGAGCCTGGAGTACAAATCGGCCAGCCTTTCGCAACTGCACGCCTGGGCACAACAGCAGGCGGCGCAAAGCGGCTACAAGACGGTGGGCATCTACTCGGGGCCTCTCGGTTTTGGCTACAACACCGAGCTCATCGCGAAGAAGAAGCTGCCCATTCCCAAGACCTGGGCCGACCTGCTCAACCCGGCGTTCAAGGGTGAGATCCAGGTGGCCAACCCGGCCAGCAGCGGCACGGCCTACACGATGGTGGCCACGCTGGTGCAACTGATGGGCGAAGACAAGGCCTTCGACTACATGAAGGCGCTGCACAAGAACATCAGCCAGTACACGCGCTCGGGCACGGGGCCGATCAAGGCCGTGGCACGCGGTGAGAGCACGGTCTCGATCAGCTTCGTGCACGACGGCCCGGGCGAGGCGATGCAGGGCTTCCCGGTGGCCACCATCACGCCGGCCGAAGGCACGGGTGCCGAGATCGGCTCGATGAGCATCATCAAAGGCGCGCGCAATCTCGACGCGGCGAAGAAGTTCTACGAGTGGGCCTTGACGCCGCAGGCGCAGCAGTTCGGCGCGGCGTCCAAGCAGTTCCAGCTGCCGTCGAACAAGGGCGCTGCGCTCGACCCGCGCATCCCCGACTTCAAAGCCATCAAGTTCATCAACTACGACTACGCCAAGTACGGCGCCAGCGCAGAGCGGCGGCGGCTCATCGGCAAGTGGGAGAAGGACGTCAACTCGCTGCCGCGTTGACGCTCGCACCCGTGGCCGCGACGCCGGTGCATCGTGGCCCAACCCGTGGCCAGACCCGCGCGCAGCGTCTGCTGCTGCTGTGGCTGGGCGTGGCCATCGCGGCCTATGCGTTGCTGCCCTGGTACTACCCGCAGAACCTGACGCTGTGGCGCTCACTAACCGGCGTGTTCGGCGGCAGCGAGACGGCCAGCGGCCTGCTGCAGGCGGCTTTGTACGGCAAGCCCTGGTTGTGGAGCGGCTTGATCGGGTTGATCGCCGTGGCGCTTGCATTGCGTTTGCCGCCGGCTCGTACGCAGGGCTTGTGGCTGGTCGCCGGCGCGGGTGTCGCACTCGCGGGCTTGCTCGCCTCGGCCTTTGCCATCGGCGCGCAAGGCTGGGCCTTCGAGTGGCTGACGTCCACCTTCGGCTCGCTGCCCGCAGGCCAGTTCGGCATCGGCCTGGGCGGTGCCGCCGTGCTGCTTGCGCTGCTGGTGTTGTTCGGCGCCGGCCTCGCGCGCCTGGGCTACTTCCGTGGCGACTTCTTCGTCGCCGCTGCGGTGGTGTGCTGCGCCGCCTTGCTGCTGCTGTTCGTGGCGCTGCCGGTGGGCAAGAGCCTGGTCAGTGCGTTCTTTGACGAAGCCGGCAACTTCACGCTCACCGCCTTGGGTGAACGGTTGCTGCACGAACGCGTCTGGGGCCTGTCGTGCGTGGTCGGCGGCGTGCGCTGCGGTGTCGCCTGGAACACGCTCTTCCTGGCGCTGCTCACGGCCGCGGGCACCACCGTGATGGGCACCTTCATCGCCTTGATAGCCGAGCGCGGCAGCAAGCGCCTGGCGCGGCCGCTGAACGTGCTGGCGCTCTTGCCCATCATCACCCCGCCCTTCGTCGTCGGCCTGGGTTTGATCCTGCTCTTCGGTCGCGCCGGGCTCGTCAACCAGGGGCTCGAATGGGCTTTCGGCATCGAGCCCTCGCGCTGGTTCTACGGCCTCTTCGGTGTGTGGCTGGCGCAGATGTTTGCCTTCACGCCGATTGCTTTCATGATCATGCGCGGCGTCGTCCAGGGCATCAGCCCGAGCATGGAAGAGGCGGCGCAAACCCTGCGCGCCAGCCGCCACAAGACCTTCTTCACGGTGACCTTGCCCTTGATGAAACCTGGGCTGGCGAATGCTTTTCTCGTCGGCTTCATCGAGAGCATTGCCGACTTCGGCAACCCCATCGTCGTCGGTGGGCAATACGCGGTGCTGTCGACCGACATCTTCTTCGCCATCGTCGGCGCGCAGTACGACCAGGGCAAGGCGGCATCACTGGCGCTGATCCTCACCGGCTTTGCGTTGGTAGTGTTTTTCATCCAGCAGCGCGTGCTCGGTAAGACCAACTTCACCACGCTCAGCGGCAAAGGCGACGCCGGCCTGGCTATGCCCTTGCCCGACGGCGTGCGCCGCTGGTGCCATGGCATTGCCGGGCCGTGGTTGACCTTCACCGTCGTGGTCTACGTCTTCGCCTTCATCGGCGGCTTCGTGCAGACCTGGGGCCGCGACTACACGCCCACGCTGGCGCACTTCAAGACGGCGTTCGACCTGCAGTGGGGCGAGCACGGCCCGTGGAATGTGATTTGGGCCGGCACGGCGTGGAACTCGCTCTTCACGACGATCAAGCTCGCCGCCATCGCCGCGCCCATCTGCGCCGGCATCGGGCTGCTCATCAGCTGGCTGCTGGCGCGCACGCAGTTCAGGGGCCGGCGCGCGTTCGAGTTCGCGGCGCTCTTGGCCTTTGCCATCCCCGGCACGGTGCTGGGCGTGAGCTACATCCTGGCCTTCAACGTGCCGCCGTTCGAGCTCACCGGCACCGGGCTCATCATCGTGTTGTGCTTCGTCTTTCGCAGCCTGCCCGTGGGCGTGCGTGCCGGCACGGCAAGCTTCAAGCAGCTCGACCGGAGCCTCGATGAAGCCAGCACCATGCTGCGCGCCGGCACGGCGACGACGCTGCGCCGCGTGGTGTTGCCGCTGTTGAAGCCGGCGCTGGTGGCGGCGCTGGTGTACAGCTTCGTGCGCAGCATGACCACGGTCTCGGCCGTGATCTTCCTCGTCACCGCCGAGAACGAACTCGCCACGACTTACATCATCGGCCGCGTCGGCAATGGCGACTACGGCGTGGCGCTGGCCTACTGCACGGTGTTGATCGTGCTGATGTCGGCGGCCACGACCCTGATCCAGCTCTTGGTCGGCGAGCGCAAACTTGGCCGCCGCGCCGCAGAAAGCTAACACCATGAGTACGGGCATTGAATTCCGCGCAGTGACCAAGCGCTACGGCGGCGCCAGCTCGCCGCTGGTGGTCAAGGGCATAGACCTGGTGGTGCCGCAGGGCACGCTGACCACCATCCTCGGGCCTTCGGGCTGCGGCAAGACGACGACGCTGCGTTTGATCGCCGGCCTGGACGCGCCGAGCTCAGGCCGCATCTTCATCGACGGCCAGGATGTGACGACGCTGGGCGCGACTGAGCGCAACGTCAGCATGGTGTTCCAGAGCTACGCGCTCTTCCCCCACATGAGCGTGATGGGCAACGTCAGCTACGGCCTGACGGTGATGGGTGTGGGCAAGGAAGAAGCCCGGCGCCGCGCCCGCGCGACGATGGACATCGTCGGCCTGCAAGGCTTCGACGCGCGCTTGCCGAGCGAACTTTCGGGCGGCCAGCAGCAGCGTGTGGCCGTCGCCCGGGCGTTGGTGCTGGAGCCTTCGGTGATGCTCTTCGACGAGCCCCTGTCGAACCTCGACGCGCGCCTGCGCCGCAGCATGCGTGAAGAGATCCGCGCACTGCAGCAGCGCTTGAAGCTGACGGTGGCCTACGTCACGCACGACCAGAGCGAAGCGCTGGCCGTCAGCGACCAGATCATCGTCATGAATGCCGGCCACATTGCGCAGGCGGGCACGCCGCAGCAGTTGTACGAAGAGCCCGGCAGCGAGTTCGTCGCCGGCTTCATGGGCGAAGCCATGCTCTTGCCCGGCCAGGCGCATGAGGACGGCAGCGTCGCGCTCGGACCGCTGACGGTGACGCCACGCCGCACGGTGCGCGCCGGTGCCGTGAAGGTGGCGGTGCGGCCCGAGGCCTGGCAGGTGCTGGCACCGGCGCCGAAGTTGCTGGCCGGCACGCTGTCGAAGATGGCCTACCTCGGCAGCCTGCAGGAGCTGACGGTGAGCACCGCGCTTGGCGACATCTTCGTCGTCTCGAGCGACGTCAACCGTGCGTGGCGGGTGGGTGAGGCGGTGGGCTTGACGCTGGCGGGGCAGGGCCTGTCGGTGGTGGCCACGGGCTGAAGTTGGCGGCGCGGCATCAAGGGCAGGTGTCGCCTGTTGCACGCGTGAACTCGCGCGCCAGGCCGGGCGGTGTGAACGTGGCGGTGTGCACGCGCAAGCGATCGCCGGCGACCCACGCCTTCACCTGCAGCGCCGCCGCCTGCAGCGACAGGCGCGCACCATCGAGCCGCCCGTTCACTGCCAACGAGCTGCGGTCTATCGACAAGCGCCCCTGCACGAACTGGTAGGCCTGCGTCAGCGCCAGCGCCGCATCTTTCGCGCACCACAGGCCTTGCACCGGCGCCGGCACCACCCACAAGTGCAGGCGGCTCAGCTTCTCACGGCCCACCGCCTTGTCTGGCACGTCGACGGTCACGGTGCGGTCGCTCGCCCAGTCACCCATGTCCCAGTCGTGCGAGACGATGCGCGTGCCCGGCTTCAGCGCCAGCAGCTTCGGGCGCAGCTTGAGGTTGAACTCGGGCAGCAGGTACATGGTGATGACGCTGGCGCGCGCCAGGTCGGTCTCGAACAGATCCTTTACTTCGAAGCTGGCGCGCGCGGCGACACCCGCCTTTTGCGCGCTAGCACGGCTGCGCGCCACCAGCTCGGGCACGATCTCCACGCCGTGGCCACCGGCGCCGAAGTGGCGTGCGGCGGTGATGACGATGCGGCCGTCGCCCGAGCCGAGGTCGAGCACATGGTCGCGCGGCCTGACGCCGGCCAGGCGCAGCATCGCCAGCGTGACATGGTCGGGCGTGGTGATGAAAGGCACATCCTCGCCGTCCTGGGCAAACGCTGGCCCAGCCGCAAGGCCGCCGCACAGCAGGAGGAACATGGCACGCCACATGCGGCCCATGCTAAAGCCGGCAGCGACAATGCCGCCCCATGGCCACCAGCCTTCTCGCGCTGCTCGACGACATCACCACGCTGCTGGACGACGTGGCCGTGCTCAGCAAGATCGCCGCGAAGAAGACCGCCGGCGTGCTGGGCGACGACCTCGCGCTCAATGCCCAGCAGGTGGCCGGCGTGCATGCCGATCGTGAGCTGCCGGTGGTCTGGGCCGTGGCCAAAGGCTCATTCATCAACAAGGCCATCCTCGTGCCCACGGCGCTGCTCATCAGCGCCTTCGTGCCCTGGGCCGTGGTGCCGTTGTTGATGGTCGGCGGCGCCTACCTGTGTTTCGAAGGCGTGGAAAAACTCGCCCACAAGTGGCTGCACTCCGCCGCCGAAGTCGATGCCGAACACCAGAAGCTGACGCAGGCCCTGGCCGACCCGGCGGTGGACCTGCTGGCGCTGGAGCGCGACAAGGTCAAGGGCGCCATCCGCACCGACTTCATCCTCTCGGCCGAGATCATCGTCATCTCGCTCGGCACCGTGGCCGAGGCGTCGCTGGCCACGCAGCTGGGCGTGCTCAGCGCCATCGCCTTGGTGATGACGGTCGGCGTCTACGGCTTCGTCGCCGCCATCGTCAAGCTCGACGACCTGGGCCTGCACTGGTCGCGTCAGCGCAGCGGCTTCACCGTATCGCTGGGCCACGGCCTGCTGGCCTTTGCGCCGTGGCTGATGAAGGCACTGTCGGTGGTGGGCCTGCTTGCGATGTTCCTCGTCGGCGGCGGCATCCTCGTGCATGGCTGGCCGCTGCTGCAGCAGGCCATCGACGCGGTGGGGGCGGGCCTGGGCAGCCTGGCGGCGGCGGCGCTTGCGGCACTGGGTGACGCGGTGGTCGGCGTGCTCGCCGGCGTGGCCGTGCTGGTCGGCGTGACGCTGGCCAGGCGCTTCCTGCCCGGCCACTGAGGCGCTTATTTGCCGCTGATGCCCAGCAGCTCGACGTCAAAGTGCAGCGTGGCGTTCGGCGGGATCACGCCGCCGGCGCCGCGCTCACCGTAGGCAATGGCCGGCGGGCAGATGAGGGTCGCCTTGCCGCCGACCTTCATGCGCTGCACCCCTTCGGTCCAGCACTTGATGACGCGGTTCAACGGGAACTCGATCGGCTGGCCGCGGGTGTAGGAGCTGTCGAACTCGCGGCCGTCGGGGAAGGTGCCGCGGTAGTGCACCTTCACCGTGTCGGTGGCGCCGGGGCTGGCGCCCTTGCCTTCGGTCTGGCTGCGGTAGACCAGGCCGCTCTCCGTCGTCACCGGGTTGGGCTGTGCCATGGCGCCGGTGGTGGCGAGCCACAGACTCAGGGTCAGGCTCAAGGCAAGGGTTCGCAAAGGCGGGCTCCGTTCTGTTTGGGGGTTAGCAAAGGGTGGGCTACCGGCGCGCCGCCACGGTCTTGGCGGCGACGATGTCGTCCTTGAACCAGCGGTCGAGCATGCGCATCTCGTAGGCGTAGGCGTCGTTGCGGTACAGGCCCAGCGAGACTTGTTGATAGCTCATGTCCGACAGCCGGGCTTCGCCCGACTTGAGTGTGCGCCCACCATCCATGAGGTCGTAGCGCAGATTCACCCTGGGCCAGTCGGCGCGGCCGCGCAGTACGCGCACGTCGCTGCCGTGGCGCGTTGGGCGCAACTCGCCGGCCAGGTCGATGTCGGTCACGCTCAGGCGCAGGGTCTGGCCGTCGGGCAGTTCCTTGCCCAGGCCCTGCAGGTGTTCGGTGAAGGCCTTCACCGTACGCTCGATGTCGATCGAGCCGCGACCGGCGTCGCTGAACTTGTCGGCGTCGACGAACTTCACTTCCACCGTGCCCGCGGCTTGCGCGGCGCCGCCGCAGGCGAGGGCGGCCACCAGGGCCAGGGCAGACAGGTGTTGCAGCTTGGACATCTCGAACCTCCTTCAAGGTCAGTGCTGGCGCCAGCCGAACCGGGCGGGCGCGCAGCTGATGAAGAGAACCGGTGCGGCACCTGAAAGTTCCCCGGCACCGCGCACGACACGCTTTTTTACGCAGGCCCTGTCCCCCCTACTTGGACCAGCTGTCCTTCAGCGTCGTGATGCGGTTGTACACCTGCCTTGTGCTTTCGTGGTCGACGCGCTCGCTGATGAAATACCCATGGCGCTCGAACTGGAAGCGCTGCTCGCGCCCGGTGCCGGCCAGCGAAGGCTCGACCCAGCCGCGGAGCTTGCGCAGGCTGTTCGGGTTCACGCCCTGGTGCGCATCGCCGCTGCGGGCGTCGGGCTGCTCGTCGCTGAACAAGTGCTCGAACAGTCGGACTTCGGCCGCCACGGCGTCGTGCTGCGCCACCCAGGTGATGGTGCCCTTGACCTTGACCGCGTCGGCGCCGGGCGTGCCGCTGCGCGTGTCGGGCACGATCCTGGCCAGCACCGCGAGGACTTGCCCCGACGCATCCTTTTCGCAGCCCGTGCATTCGACGACGAGGCCGTATTTCAGCCGCACCTTGTTGCCCGGGAACAGGCGGAAGAAGCCCTTGGGTGGCACTTCGGCGAAGTCATCGCGTTCGATCCACAGCGTCGCGCCGAGCTCGAACCGGCGATGGCCGAGCTCGGGCTGCTGCGGGTGTTTCGGTGCCTGGCAGGCCAGCGTCGGTGTCGCGAACACTTCGGCCCAGTTGACCAGCTTCAGCGGCAGCGGGTCGAGCACGGCCATGGCGCGCGGCACCTTGGGGTCCAGGTCGTCGCGCAGCGCGATGTCCAGCACCTGGTAGTCAACCCAGATGTTGGTCTTGCTCGCCCCGGTGTCGTCGGCCATCTTGCGCACGCTCTCGGGTGTGTAGCCGCGCCGGCGCATGCCCACCAGCGTGGGCAGGCGTGGGTCGTCCCAGCCGCCGACCACGCCTTCGTCCACCAGGCTGCGCAGCTTGCGTTTGCTCGTCACCACATGCGTCAGGTTCAGCCGGCCGAACTCGTACTGGCGCGGCAGCGGTGGCGCCAGCAGCCCGCCTTCGGCCAGGCGCGCCAGCAGCCAGTCGTACCAGGGCCGCTGGTCTTCGAATTCCAGCGTGCAAAAGCTGTGCGTGATGCGCTCCAGCGCGTCTTCGATGGGGTGGGCGTAGGCGTACATCGGGTAGATGCACCAACGGTCGCCGGTGTTGTGGTGGTGGGCGCGGCGGATGCGGTACAGCGTCGGGTCGCGCAGGTTGATGTTGGGGCTGGCGAGGTCGATCTTCGCGCGCAGCACCATCGCGCCGTCAGCATGCTGGCCGTCGCGCATCTCGCGAAAGCGCGCCAGGTGGTGCGCCGCTGTCAGCTCACGATAAACGCTAGCCACGCCGGGCTTGCCGAAGTCGCCACGGTTTGCGCGGATGTCTTCGGCCGACTGTTCATCGACGTAGGCCAGACCGGCTTCGATCAGGTACTCGGCGGCGCGGTACATGAAGTCGAAGTAGTCGCTGGCGTAGTAAAGGTGGGCCGTGCCGCCCTGCACCCAGTCGAAGCCCAGCCAATGCACCATCTCAATGATGGCGTCGACGTACTCCTGCTCCTCGCGCTCGGGGTTGGTGTCGTCGAAGCGCAGGTGGCAGATGCCACCATGGTCGGCGGCCAGGCCGAAGTTCAGGCAGATGCTCTTGGCATGGCCGACGTGCAGGTAGCCGTTGGGCTCGGGCGGGAAGCGTGTGCGGATGCGCGCGGGGTCGGCCACCCCTGCAGCATGCAGCGCGGCGTCACCAGGTTGGCCGCCCCACAAGCGTCCATCAAGCGCGCCGGACTGGAGGTCGCGCTCGATGATCGTGCGCAAAAAGTTGGCGGGTTTGAGCTCGACTTTGGGGGCAGTGGCCATGGCGGCGTGAGCGGGCCGCGCGCGGCCGTCAAGGGTGGGCAAGTGTCGGCCGATTCTATCGGCGCGACCTTGTCATGCGGCCGTGGCCTCGCCCGTCCGTCAGCGGCGTTTGCGCAGTCGCTCGACCTCTTTGGCGACCATGTCGTCGCGCCAGCTGTCGCTGTAGAGGCTGACGAAGGTGACCACACCGTGGATCGCCAGGCCCAGGCCCCAGCCCCACAGCGGCCACTGATGCCAACGCGTGCCGCCGCTGGCCAAGTTGAACGCGTAGAACCCCAGGTTCACCAGCACGAAGACCAGCGCGTGCAGGTACCACGCCATCTTGCGCGCCACGCGGCGCCGTGCCTGCTTCGTCAGGCCGGCTTCGTTGTCGTCTTGCATCGTGTTCATGGGGTCCTTGGGCTTCTTTCAAGACGTCACGCCGAGCCACTGCGTCCACAGCAAGCGGCCCAGGAAGCGGCCGGGCAGCAGCGTGAAGATGCCGGCAACGATGCAGGCGCCAATGTACAGGCCGCGCATGGTCTTGCGATGGCCGATGACGTTGCCGCGGCGGATGTACCAGATGCCGCGCGGCAGCATCACGGCGGTGAGCAGCGTGAACGCGTGGATCGGTGTGACGCCGGCGATGTTCGGGATCCTGTAGTCGCGGATGAATGCGCTGGCCAGCGCCGTGCAGCCCATCAGCATCACCCAGCTCCAGCCCAGCGCCTTGTGACTGGTCGTGCCTTTGCGCCGAAAGAGCACGATGCCGCCGACCACCAACGCCGCCAGTGCGGTGATCAGGTGGAAGAACACCAGCGGGTGGCGCTGCAACAGGATCTCGAAGGCTTGCATCGTCTTGGCTCCCATCCCGCACGCAATCAAGGTGCGATGGTGGGCATGCTAAGAGGCGCGCAGCACCGCGCGATGGCTGGTGCGACCGCGCGACGCGCTCGCCGACGAGACGGTGCTGCTGCGGCGCGAAACGGCGCGAAACGTCGCGACGGTGGGGCGCTCCTATCGTCTGCTCCGTTCTTGTGCCAGATTGCAATCCATCACATCAAGCCGCGCTCGACATGAAGGATCTCCTGTCCCTATCGGGGCTGCGTCCGTGCGCCGCGCCGACGCCAGGCTGAATCGCTTCCGGCGCCACTCGCTGACTGCCCGCACCGGCCTGAGCCGCCTCGGCATTGCTGACGCAGAGGGGCCTTTCACCTGTTGCCCCGCCACGGCTGGTGGCAGCAAGGCCGAGCCCGGCTGGGGGCCGGGGTGAGTATGCGTAGCTGAGCAGCGCAGGGGACCCCGACCGCAGGGCGGCGCCAAGCATTCCGAACCCCGGCGCCCAGCCGGGCTCGGCCTTGCCGGCACCAAACTCACCGCGTCAGTCTTGATTGAATGAACGCAAGCAGGTCTCAGGCCGGGTCGGCTTCGAGCCGGAAGGCGGCGATGGCCTGCGTCAGCCCTTCGGCCTGGCGGCGCAGGCTGCTGGCCGCGGCCGAGCCTTGCTCCGACAGCGCCGCGTTCTGCTGCGTCAGGCTGTCGAGCTGGTTCACGGCCTTGCCCACCGTGCCCACGGCCGCCGCCTGTTCGGTGCTGGCCTGGGCGATCTCGGCAATGATCTCGGTGACGCGGCGCACCTGCGTCACGATGTCCTGCATGGTCGTGCCGGCGTGGCGCACCAGGCCTGAGCCGGCACTGATCTTGCCTACGCTGGTGTCGACGATGGTCTTCACCTGCCGCGCCGCTTCGCCGCTCTTCATGGCCAGCGCGCGCACCTCGGCCGCGACCACGGCGAAGCCGCGGCCGTGCTCGCCGGCACGCGCCGCTTCCACGGCGGCGTTCAGCGCCAGGATGTTGGTCTGGAAGGCGATGCCGTCGATCACCGCCACGATCTCGCCAATCTGCTGCGACGACTTCTCGATGTCGCTCATGGTGTTGACCACGTCGTTGACGATGGCACCACCGCGCTCGGCGACTTCGCTGGCGCCACCGGCCAGCGTATTGGCGTGGCGCGCCGACTCGGCATTGCGCTGCACCGTGGCCGAGAGCTGCTCGACCGACGCCGCCGTCTGCTGCAGCTGCGAAGCCTGCTGCTCGGTGCGCGTGTTCAGGTCCTGGTTGCCGAGGCTGATCTCGTTCGAGCCGACATCGATCTGCGCCGCGGCGCTGCGGATGTTGCTGACGATGCCGGTGAGCGTGCCCACCATCGTCGACAGCGCGTTCATCAGCCGCGTCGTTTCGTCGGAACCGGTGCTGGCCGGCACGGCCGCGAGTTCGCCGCGCGAGACCTCTTCGGCCACGCGCACGGCTTCGTTCAGCCGCTGCGTGATGACGCGCACGGTGCGCCAGCCGAAGGCGGAGGTGGCCACGATGATCAGCGCGGCCATGCCGAGGATGGCGAAGAGGGAGGTCTGCACGCGCTCATCCACCGCCGCGGCCACGTCTTTCTGGCGCGTCGCCATCTGCTTGATCTGCTCTTCACCCACGCTGGCCTGCTGCAGCGCCGTGGCCTTGAGCTTGTCCATCGACGTGCGCATCTGCGTTTCGCTGGCGAGCAGGCTGCGCTTGGCGCCACCCACCTCAGCCATCGACTTGAGCACCGACTCCATCGCCTTCAGCGCGGTGTCGACCTCGCCTGCCATCTGTGGCCGGCCCATCTTCACCAGGCCCGCGCGCATCAGCACCATGCGGTGGTTGAGTTGTTTGGCCTGCAGGCTGAAGTCGGTCTGCGCGGCCGCGGCTTCGTCGTCGGTGCTGGCCAGCATCAACAGGCTCAGCTGGCCCACCAGGTCGCGGATTGCTAACGACACCTCTTCACTGACCGCCACCACACCACCGGGCTCGTTGCGCAGCTTCAGCGCGGCCTCCAGTGCCTGGCGCTGCTTCACCGCCACGACCTCGGTGTTGTCGAGCACGGTGCCGAGTTTGCCCGCCTGCTCTTCCACCGGCGCGAGCACGGTGCGGCGCTGCTTGGCGTAGGCCGCTTCAGCCTCGGGTTTGTTCGCCAGCACGTTGGCGCGCTGCGCCAGCAGCCCGGTGTTTTCCTTCGTGAAGGCGTCGAAGGCCGTGGCCACCACGCCGCGTGTTTCCTTCAGCACATCCTCGCTGCCGGGCTCGGGCTCGAGCCGCGCGATGGCATCGACGACGCTCTTGACTTTCTCTTTCAGCGGGCCCAGGCGAAAGCGGTTGCCGGCGGTGTCGGCCTCGCCGACGACGATGGTGAATTCCTTCAGCCGCGACTGCGCCGAAAGCGCCAGCTTCATGTTGTGCGACAAACGCCGTGTCGCGTCCTGCGCCTTGTCGGCGGTCTTGCCGGCTTCGACGCCAATCTGCTGCACCGCCTGGCGGGTGGCGCCCACGGCGCCCTCGGCGGTCTTCAGCACGCTGCGTGCCCTTTCGGCTTCGTCGCGGTAGGTGACGGCGTCGCTCTGGCGCTTGTTGACCGCGGCCACGACCTCGGCCAGCGAGGCGCGAAAGTCGACGGTTTCGTTCTTGCCTTTGGGGTCGAGCACCTTCAACTCGCCGCGCAGCTTCTCTATCGCCGCGATGTCCTGGTCCACCGCCGCGCGCGCCTTGTCGGCGTCTTCCTTGCGCTGCGTCAGGCTCAGCTTGAGCATGCCGCCTAGGGCGCGTTCCGTGCGCTCCTGCAACTCGTAGGTCTTGGCCTGCAGCGGTGCGGCGCGCAACGTCAGCGTCTGCAGATCGGCCTGGATGGATGTCACCGCGAACCAGCTCACGCCGGCCACACACACCAGCCCCGCGGCCGAGAAGGCCGACAGTGCGAACAGACGTTGCGAGATCTTCATGGCAGGCGCAAGGCGCTCAGCGAATCTTGGTGATCTTGCCGTTCTGGATCTGCGTCAGGAACACGTCCGACAAGGCCTGGTGGTTGCCTTCGTTGAAGCCGACCAACAAGCCGCCCATGTCCACGCCCTTCATGCCGCGCAGCGCCGCCACGAGCTGGTCGCGGCCGGGTTCCTTGCCAGCGCGCTCGAGCGCGGCGACCATCACCTTGGCCGTGATGCAGCCTTCGAAATTGACGAAGCCCAGCGTCTCGCCGCCATTGGCCGCAAGCGCCGCACGGCACTCGCGCTGGATCGGCAAGTCGTTGTCTTCGGGGAAGGGCACGACTTGCGAGATCAACACGCCGTCGCCGTCCTTGCCGACTTCCTTCACCAGGTTGTCGGTGCCGACGAAGGACACCGTGGCCAGCTGCGACTTGAGCCCGGCGATACGCGCTTCCTTGATGAACGCCGCCAGCGGCGCATAGGGGCCGACCATCACCACCGCGTCGGGCTTGGCTTCGAGCATGGCCGCCAGGCCGGTCTTGACGGCCAGCGTGTTGCGCTGGAACGTGCCTTTGGCGCTGACCACCATGCTGCGCTTCTTCAAGGCCTTTTCGGTGCCCGAGAGCACCGCCGTGCCGAAGCCGTCATCTTGATAGAACACGGCCACCGTCTTGGCGCCCTTGCTCAGGAAATGCGCCACCAGCGTCTCGGCTTCGTCGTCATAGCTGGCACGCACGTTGAAGACCTGCTTGGTCACCGGCTGGCGCAGGCTCATCGCGCCGGTGAAAGCGCCGACCAGCGGCACGTCCATTTCCTTGACGATGGGCAGTACCGCGTTGGCGGTGGGCGTGCCGACAAAGCCGAAGAGCGAGAAGACCTTCTGCTGCTCGATCATCTTCAGCGTCTCGTCGATGGCCCTTTCCGGCTCGTAGCCGTCGTCGCCGACCACCATGTTGATCTGGCGGCCGTGCACGCCACCTTTGGCGTTGACGGTCTTGAACCAGGCTTCGGCGCCGCTGCGCATGCCCTTGCCCAGGCCGGCGGCAGGGCCGCTTTGCACGTTGACCATGCCGAGCTTGACCTCGGTCGCGGTCAAGCCATCGGCTGCGAAGCTGCCTGGCGCCGCCAGGCTCAAGGCGAGCAGGGCGACGGTGAAGAGCATCGAAGCGGGAAAGACTCGTTGGTGCATGAGGGGCTCCAGAACAATGGATCGGGTGACAACACGGCCAGGGCAACACCGGCGCCACAGCGGGACGGCCAAAGTGTGGCGGGCCATGCCCGGGCGAGGGCGGTCGATAAACATGGTTATCGACCGTCAGTTCGGGTGCTTGAGGATGGCCAGCGGGTCGGCGCCGCGGCGGCGCCCTGCGCTACATGCCTTTGAACAGGTGCGCGTACAGCCGGCTCGCCACCAGCGTCTCGCTGCGGCCGCGCAAGGTCAGCGTGACCTTGCCCGACTCTTCCTTGCGCGCGGTGGCGATGGCCTGCGCCTGCACCACGGTGCCGCGGTGCACCTGCCAGAAACGCCGGCCGTCGAGTTGCGGCAGCAGCTCGCGCAGCGACGTGCGGATGAGGTGCTCGCGTTCGGCGGTGACCACGCGCAGGTACTTGTCGGCGGCCTCGAAATAGAGCACGTCGCCTATGGGCACCAGGTGCACCACCGCACCCACCTGGGCCTGGATGACCTCGAGCTGCGGTGCCGCCGCCGCACCCGGCGCGACGTCGGGCAACAAGGCACGCAATTGCGCCATGGTCTGCTGCAAGGCTTGGTCCAGCGGCGCGACGCCTTGTCGTTGCAGCCGCGCGCGCAAACGCGCCACGCACGCGGCCAGCCGCTCGGGTGTGACCGGCTTGACGAGGTAGTCCACCGCCTGCACGTCGAAGGCCTTGAGCGCGTACTGGTCGTAGGCGGTTACGAACACCAGCAGCGGAAACGGTGCGTCCAGTGGCCACTCTTCGGCCAAAGCCTGCGCCACTTCCAGGCCGCTTAGCGCGGGCATGCGGATGTCGAGAAAACACAGCGACGGCCGCAGTGCCAGCGCGTGGCTCAAGGCGCTGGCGCCGTCGCCCACCAGCGCCGCCACGTGCAGCTCGGGCCACTGCCGCGCAAGCTCGCTGCGAAGGCTTTCGGCCAGCAGCGGCTCGTCTTCGGCGATGAGGGCGGTGGGGCGGGTCATGCGGCCCCTGGCAAGGGCTGCGGCAAGCTCAGCGGCAAGCGCACCTGCGCCACCGTGCCACCTTCATCGCCGGTGGCGGCGGCCAGGGTAAGACACGCGCGCTCGCCATACAGCGCGTGCAGGCGGGCGCGAATCTGTGCCAGGCCGAAGTGCGTGTCGGCGTTTTGTGCGCCCGCTGCGGCTTCGGCATCGAGTCCCATGCCGGTGTCGCGCACCGTCAGTACCAGTTGGTCGTTGGCAGCCATCGCCGTGACCTCGATGCGCCCCGGCGCGACCTTGGGCTCCAGGCCGTGGCGGATGCTGTTTTCCACCAACGGCTGCAGCAGCAGCGGCGGCGTGGCGGCGCCGCGCAGCGCCTCGGGCAGGCTTAAGCGCACCACCAGCCGCGCGCCCATGCGCAGGCCCATCAGCGCCAGGTAGTCGGCCACGCGGTCGAACTCGGCCGCCAGGGTGTGCGCGCCCGGGTTGAGGTCGCCACGCGTGGCGCTGAGCGTGGCGCGCAGGAAGGCGATGAGGTGGTCGAGCATGGCCTGCGCCCGCGGCGGGTCGACACCGATGAGCACGCGCAGGTTGGCCAGCGTGTTGAACAGCATGTGCGGTTCGAGCTGCGACTCCAGCAGCTTCAGCTGCGCTTCGGTGGCGCGGTGCTGGGCTGCCTCGGCCGCGGCCCGCGCTTCGGCCAGCCGCTCGCGCGTGCTGATGGCGAAGACGATGATGAGCGAGGCGATGAGCGTGATGGCCAGCGTGACGCGTGTCGCCGGCGCCTGCCATTGCAGCAGGCTCGGCGACTTGTGGCCGGTGAGCATGTCGCCGATCCACAGGCCCAGCGGCGCGCCGGCGGCCGCGCCAAGCGCCACCAGCGGCAAGGTCGCCAGCACGCCGGGTTTGTTGTTCGCCAGCGCCGGCAAACCGAACCAGCGGCGGCGCCAGCGCACGAGCACGGCCGTGCCGCGGCGCAAGCCTTCGATGAAGAGCCAGCAGCAGCTGCCCACGGCAAACGAATACACCAGGTTGGCGCCGAAGCCGCCGCTTTGCATCGCCCACAACAGCAGCGCGATGGTGCTGCAGGTGACGGTGAACACCAGCACGCGGTGGCGCAGGCGCGCCTTGAGCGCCGCACTGCCCACAGCCGCGTCAAATGCTTCAGGCGCTTCAGCGCTTGGGCGCGGCGACACGGGCAAGCTCATGGCCGGGCATTGTGAGCTTCGCGGTGCCAAGACCCGTGAGGCGCAGCATCGCAAAGGCGCGGCCCAGCCACAGCCCTGAGAGCAGGCCAGAGGTCGCGGCCAGGCCGACGAGGAAGCCGCTCGACGTGGCCAGCGCCGGCTGCAGCGCCTGGAACACGCCGATCGAATACTTCAGCAGGAACGTGGCCAGGATCAACCCCATCGGCCAGGCGCTGCCCGGCACGTGCAGGCGCTGCGACGCAGCCTCCCAGCGCGTGCGTGCCGGCACCAGCCAGCGCGCGGCGACAGCGAAGGCCAGCGTGCCGCAGGCCAGCCAGATGACGGCAGCGGCCGGCATGTGCTTGAGTGCGGGCAGCAGCGTGGAGATGCCCAGCGCCAGCAGCACCAGCGGCAGGATCACCAGGCGCAAACGTGTCACGGCGCGGTCGCGCCACTGCGTCGCGCCGAGCACGAGCAGCAGCGCCAACAAGGCCCAGACCCACAGCGGCGTGTGGCGAAGAATCTCGAACAGCATGAAGAGCTCCAGCGCCGCGGCGGGGTGGCGGCATGGGGCGCATGATGGTCAGCGGGTGACTTCGGTGCGAGCGCGAAGCGATCAAACGCCGCCGTGAGTCGCCAAATGCGCCGCCGGCGCCGCATGACGCCGCGGCGCTAGCGCGTCAAGGTGCGGCCAGCGCCGCGCGCAAGGCTTCGATGCGCGCACGGTTCACGCCGAAGTCCTTGCGCCCCACACGCGAGGCCGAGCGCACCTGCACCACGCCGGCCGCCGGGTCGTACCAGGCTTCGAAGTCGTCGACGAATTTCAGCAGCCGGGTCTGGCAGGTGGCGTAGACATAGTCTTCGCGGCTTTGCACGATCTCCACGCCGGGCATCGCCGCAAGCAGCGCCTTGATGCGCGCGATGGTGGCGGGGCCGTCGCCGCGCAAGGGCAGTGGCGCGACGTTGGCGTAATCGTGTTGGGCGTCACCCGGCCACAGCGGCGCCTGGCTGTGTACGCTGTTGGGCGTGGGCGCGGGACGCTTGAGCCGGCCTTCGGTCACGCCCATGTTGCCGGGCGGCTTGCCGCGCAAAAACCCGAGCTGCCCGGCCAGCACGACCAGCAGCACGAGCACCACCAGCACCACCACAACTGCCTTGACGACGGCCATCTACAAACTCCTCAACGGCGGCGCGAGCCGCCCAGCAACGAACCGAGCACGCCGCGGATGATCTCGCGGCCCACCGCCGAACCGATGGAGCGCACGGCCGAGCGTGCGGCCGACTGCGCCAGCCCTTCATGCATGCCGCCGCGCGGCCCCGTCTTGCCGAAGAGCACATCCTTCAGGCCGCCCATCAGGCCGCCGCCGGCAGCTTCGCCCTGCGGCCCACCTTGCGCAGCGCCGGTGGCCGGTGCACCCGCCGCCGGTGCCGGTGCCGCGGTCGCGTTGCCTTGCGTGGCAGCGGCGCGGCCCTTGAGTTTTTCGTAGGCCGACTCGCGATCGACCGTCTTCTCGTAGGTGCCGGCGACGAGCGAGCCGGCGATCAAGGCCTGGCGCTGGGCCGGCGTGATCGGTCCGATCTGGCTGCCCGGCGGCAGCACGAACACGCGCTCGGTCACGCTCGGACGGCCCTTGGCATCGAGGAAGCTGATCAGCGCCTCACCCACCGCCAGCTCGGTGATGGCACGGGCCATGTCGCCCAGCTTTGGATTCGAGCGCATGGTGTCGGCCGCACTCTTTACCGCTTTCTGGTCGCGCGGCGTGAAGGCGCGCAAGGCATGCTGCACGCGGTTGCCAAGCTGGGCGAGCACGGTGTCGGGCACGTCCAGCGGGTTCTGCGTCACGAAGTACACGCCCACGCCCTTGCTGCGCACCAGGCGCACCACCAGTTCGATGCGCTCGATCAAGGCCGCAGGCGCGTCGTTGAAAAGCAGGTGCGCCTCGTCAAAGAAAAACACGAGCTTGGGCTTGTCCAGGTCGCCGACCTCGGGCAAGGCCTCGAACAACTCCGACAGCATCCACAGCAGAAACGTGGCGTACAGCCGCGGCGCATTCATCAGTTTGTCGGCGGTGAGGATGTTCACCACACCTTGGCCGTTATCGGTCTGCATGAAGTCGGCGATGTTGAGCATCGGCTCGCCGAAGAACTTGTTGCCGCCCTGCTCTTCGATCTGCAGCAGGCCACGCTGGATGGCGCCGACCGAGGCCGCGCTGACGTTGCCGTACTCGGTGGTGAAGTTGCTGCCGTTGTCGCCCACGTACTGCAGCATGGCGCGCAGGTCTTTCATGTCCAGCAGGGCCAGGCCGTTGTCGTCGGCGATCTTGAAAACGAGGTTGAGCACGCCGGCCTGCGTCTCGTTCAGCGCCAGCATGCGCGCCAAGAGCAGCGGCCCCATGTCGGTGACGGTGGCGCGCACCGGGTGGCCGGATTCGCCGAACACATCCCACAGCGTCGCCGGGCATTTGCTGCTCTGCGGCTCGCCCAGGCCACGCTCTTTCAGCAGCGCGGAAAGTTTGGGGCCGATGCTGCCGGCCTGCGTGATGCCGGTGAGGTCGCCTTTGACGTCGGCCAGGAAAACCGGCACGCCCAGACGGCTGAAGTTCTCGGCCAGGGTTTGCAGCGTGATGGTCTTGCCGGTGCCGGTGGCGCCGGTGATGAGGCCGTGCCGGTTGGCCAGGGCTGGCAATAGTTCACAGCTCACATCGCCTTGTTGCGCAACGAGGATGGGGTTGGCCATGGGCTGCTCGCTTCGAAGGTGGGAGTACCGGGGCGCCCAGTCTAAGTCCCGGCGCTGCGGCCAGCCACTTTGTGACCAGGCGCCTCAAGTTCCGGCGCCCGTCAACGATAACCACGACATGCGACCGGGCCATGAGGCTGCCGGTCTTGGCCAACCAGTGTCGCCGTGACGGCGACGAAGTGAGGTTCACCATGATGCAGCGACTCAAGCGAGCACTCTTCCCATCCGGAATGCTTGGCGCCTTCGCCCTGGCCATGTTTTTTGCGCCGATGGCGGTGCGCGCGGCGACCGACAGCACCACCATGGCGGTGACGGCCAGCGTGGTCAGCACCTGCGGGGTCTCGGCTTCGCCTTTGGCCTTTGGTTCCTACGTCATGGGCCAGAGCGACGCCGACACCTCGGTCGTCGTCACCTGCACCAACGGCACCGCGTACACGGTGTCGCTCAGCGCAGGCGTTGGTGCCAGCGCTACGGTCGGTTCGCGCAAGATGACCGGGCCCACGAGCCAGACGCTCAACTACGTCATCTACTCGAACGTTGGCCGCACCACCGTCTGGGGCGACACCCTGGGCACGAACACGGTGGCAGGCACCGGCAACGGCACGCCGCAAGGGATACCGGCCTACGGGCGCATTGCCGCGTCGCAGACCTCGGGTGTGGGCGCCTACGCCGACACGGTCACGGTCACGCTGACCTACTGAGCCCGGGTCGCGCGATGTTCACTGCCTGCGTTCGTCATTGGCTGCTGCGGGCCGGGCTGCTGCTGGCGAGCGTGCCGGCGTTTGCCGGTGCGATAGAAGTCTCACCCGTCAGCCACGAGCTGGCACCGGGCCAGACCACGCTTAGCATGACCGTTAGCAACCGCGCCGACGCCACCACCAGCGTGCAGGTGCGCGGATTCATCTGGACCCAGCAAGGCGCACAGGACCCGCTGTTGCCCGCCGACACGATGCTGGTGGCGCCGGCTATCTTCAAGCTCGAGCCCGGCCGCAGCCAGGTGCTGCGGGTGCGGGTGCCTGTGGCCGCCGTCGGGCACGAAGCGAGCTACCGGCTGCTGATCGACGAGCTGCCCGCACCCGGCGCCGTGGGCCAGGTGAACATGGCGCTGCGCCTTTCGGTGCCCATCTTCGCGCGCGCGGCTTCGCCCCTGTTGCCGCCGGCGCCACAGCTCAGCGCCACGTTCGACCCGAGCACGGCCTTGATCACGGTGGCCAACAGCGGTGGCAAGCGCACGCGCGTGCACGAGCTCACGCTGGTGGCAGGCAGTGGCGAACGCATCGCCGCCAGACCCCTGGCCGGGCCTTACCTGCTGGCCGGGGCGCAGCGGCCCTGGTCGCTGGCTGCAGCACCCGCGTTGCGGCCCCTGCCGGGCAGCACGAGCCTGATCGCCCTCACCGACGACGGGCTGGTCGAGGTGCCTCTTGTCGCTGCGCGATAAGTGGCATCGCGCCGCATCCACCTTCGTACTGACACTGCTTTGCAGTGGGGCCGGCGCCCAGGAACTCGCGCTGCTTGAATTGACCATCGACGGCCGCAGCACGCGGCGTGTCGAAGAGTTCCAACTGCATGCCGGTCAGGCCTTGGCGCGACGCGCCGTCTGGCGCGAGCTGGGCGTGCGTGACGACCCGAACGCTAACGCCGAAGAGTTGGTGAGCGCCACGCAGCTTCGTGGCGTCACTGCCATGCTCGACCTGGAACGGCGCACGCTGGCGCTGGCCCTGCCGCCCGACCCCAAGGCCTTGACCGTGATCGACCGCGGCGCGCCCGGCGACGCGCCGGCGCTGGACCAGGGCAGCGGTGCCTTGCTCAACTACGACCTCACGCACCAGCGTTCGCCCCAGCGCCACCTCGTGGCCGGCCACCTGGGCGGCCGCTGGTTCACCCCCAGCGGCGTGCTCGACCACGCCGTGCTGGTGAGCAACACGCCTGGCGCGCGTTTGCGGCGCCTGGACACGACCTACACGCGCGCCAACCCGCAGCTGCTGGAGCGGCTGCGTGGGGGCGACCTGCTGACCGGTGGCGTGGCCTGGAGCCGCACCGTGCGCGTGGCCGGTGTGCAGTGGGCCACCGACTTTTCCACGCGCCCCGATCTCGTCACCTCGCCGACGCCGCAACTGTCGGGCGCGGCGGCGGTGCCGTCCACGGTCGACGTGCTGGTGAATGGCGTGCGCCAGCTGTCCGAGCCAGTGCCGGCTGGGCGCTTCGAGGTGCGCCAGTTGCCCATCGTCAATGGCCTGGGCGAGGTGTCGGTGGTGGTGCGCGATGCACTCGGCCGCGAGAGCGTGCAAAGCCTGTCGTTCTACGGTGCTAACACGCAACTGGCACGGGGCATTTCGGCCTATGCCTTCGACGCCGGCCTCATCCGCCGCGGCTATGCCACAGACCAGGACCGCTACCGTGGCGCCGCCGCCTCGGCCACCTGGCGCCATGGCGCGACCGACGCCGTCACCGTCGAAGGCCACGCCGAGGCCACGCGCGGCACGCTCGTGTCGGGCGCCGGCGCGAACGTCAACCTGGGCAGCCTCGGCCTTGTGGGTGCGGCGCTGGCGGGAAGTCTTGGCGACGGCCAGCGCGGCGTGCTCACCCGCATCAGCGTCGAGCGCCAGACGCCGGCGCTGAACCTGCAGCTCTCGGCACAGGGCGCGACCCATGGCTACCGCGACCTGGCCACGGCCGCCGGCGACCCGCCCTTGCGCAGCAGCGTGCGCGTGGCCGCGGGCTGGCAACTCGGCGCGATGGGCAGCCTGGGTGTGGTGGCCGTGAACCAGCGCATGGGTGCCAGCGCCACCGCGCCGTCGCAGCGCAGTGCGCTCGTCTCGGCCACCTACAGCCGCAGCCTGCCTATGGGCATGCAGGTCTTCGTCAACGGCTACCGCGACCTGGCCGGCAAGGGCAGCCATGGCGCGAGCGTCGGGCTGGTGCTGCCGCTTGGCGGCCGTGGTGCGGCGAGCACGATGTTCACGCGCGACAGCAGCGGCAGCCGGTTTTCCGCAGCCGCGGGCGCCGCGGCCACCAGCACCGGTGAGATTGGCTGGCGTGTGCAGGGCGACAGCGCGCAGGGCGCCGGCGCACCAGCGCGGCAGATGGCGCAAGTGAGTTACCTGGCCCCGGCCGCGCGCCTCACGGCCGAGCTTGAACAACAACGCGGTCACGGTGCTTGGCGTGTTAGCACACAAGGTGCGGTGCTGGCACTGGGCGGCCGTCTGCATGCCACGCAATGGGTGAATGACAGCGTGGCGGTGGTCGATGTCGACGGCCAGCCGGGCGTGGCCGTGTACCACCAGAACCGCCGTATCGGCCAGACCGACGCGCACGGGCAGATCGTCGTGCCGGGCCTGCTCTCGTTCCAGTCCAACAAGATCGCCATCGAGGCGGTAGACCTGCCGATGGACGCGGAACCCTTGACCTTGGCGCAGGTGCTGCGGCCGGCCGACCGCAGTGGGCTGCATGTGAAATTTCAGCTCGACCGCCAGCGCAGCGCACTGGTGCTGCTGCGTGACGCCCTGGGCGGGCCGCTGCCGCTGGGCGCGAGTGTGAGCAGCGCCGACACTGCGGCCGAGCCGGCGGTGGTGGGCCACGATGGCCAGGCCTACCTGCGTGGCTTGCGCGAACAAAACCTGCTGGTGGTGGACATGGGCCGCAGCCGCTGCACCGCGCGCTTCGCCTGGAGTGAGCGGGACATGGACACCGGCCGTATCGGCCCGGTGGTGTGCCAGTGAGTGCGCCAGGCAAGATCGTGCTGGCCTTGCTGGCGCTGCTGACGCTTGGCCTGGCCGGCGCCGCGACGGCGGCCGCCGTCTGCACCGTCTCTGCCTTGCCCGTGGCCTTCGGTGTCTACAGCCCCACGGCCGCGTCGGCCAACGCCAGCACGGGCAGCGTCACCGTGCTGTGCCAGGCCGCGGCCGTGGCAGGTTCTATGAACTACACCTTGACCTTGTCCACCGGCGGCTCGGGCAGCTACGGCACGCGGCGCCTCAGTGGCGGCGGGCACACGCTGAACTACCAGCTCTACAAGGATGCGGCCTACGCCGCGGTGTGGGGCGACGGCAGCAGCGGCGCCCCCAGCCTGAGCGGCACGCTGTCGCTGTCGCTGGTGCTGCCGGTGTCGGCCACGCACACCGTTTACGGTCGCATGCCGGCGCAGCAGTCGGGCGCCTTCGCCGGCTGGTACCTGGACAGCGTCACGGTGACGGTGACGTATTAGGTCTGCGCTGTGCCGGCGCGCCGGGCCCACCCGCTAAAATCGCGCTCCTTTCACTGCAGCAGCGCACCTCATGGCCGGTCATTCCAAATGGGCCAACATCCAGCATCGCAAAGGCCGCCAGGACGAAAAACGCGGCAAGGCGTGGACCCGTGTCATCCGCGAAATCATGGTCGCGGCGCGCCTGGGCGGCGGTGATACCAGCGCCAACCCGCGGCTGCGGCTGGCGATCGAAAAGGCCAAGGCGGTGAACCTGCCGGTCGACACCGTCAAGCGCAACATCGACAAGGCCACAGGCAACCTCGAGGGCGTGAACTACGAGGAGATCCGCTACGAGGGCTACGGCATAGCCGGCGCGGCCATCATCGTCGACTGCATGACCGACAACCGCGTGCGCACCGTGGCCGAAGTGCGCCACGCCTTCAGCAAGTACGGCGGCAACATGGGTACCGAAGGCTCGGTGGCGTTTCAGTTCAAGCACTGCGGGCAGTTCGTCTTTGCGCCGGGTTTGAACGAAGACAAAGTGATGGAAGTGGCGCTCGATGCCGGCGCCGAAGACGTCATCAGCGGCGACGACGGCTCGATCGAAGTGCTGTGCGCCGCGCCCGATTACGAGGCCGTGAAGCAGGCGCTGGAGGCCGCGTCGCTCAAGCCCGAAATCGCCGAAGTGACGATGCGCGCCGAAAACACCATCGAGCTCGCCGGTGACGACGCCACGCGCATGCAGAAGCTGCTCGACGTGATGGAAGACCTGGACGACGTGCAGGACGTGTTCCACAACGCCGTGCTTGGCGAGTGAGGGCTGCATGAAGGTGCTGGTCATCGGCGGCGGCGGCCGCGAGCATGCGCTGGCCTGGAAGTTGGCCCAGGGCGAGCGTGTGCAGACGGTGTTCGTGGCGCCAGGCAACGGTGGCACGGCGCTCGATCCGCAGCTGCAGAACGTGCCCATCACCGCCGTCAGCGAGCTCGTCGACTTCGCCGTGGCGCAGAAGATCGCGCTCACCGTCGTCGGCCCCGAAGCGCCGCTGGCGGCCGGTGTGGTGGATGCGTTCCGTGCACGCGGCCTGCGCATCTTCGGGCCGACGCAGGCCGCCGCACAGCTGGAAAGCTCCAAGGCTTTCGCCAAGGCCTTCATGCAGCGCCACGGCATCCCGACCGCGCTCTACTCCGAGTTCACCAGCGCCGCGTCGGCGCACGCCCATGTCGAACGACAGGGCGCACCGATCGTCATCAAGGCCGACGGCCTGGCCGCGGGCAAAGGCGTGGTCGTGGCCACGACGCTGGCCGAAGCGCACGCCGCCATCGACGACATGCTCGGTGCTAACACCCTGGGAGTGGTGCACGCCGACGGCGGGGCGCGGGTGGTCATCGAAGAATTCATGGCCGGCGAAGAAGCCAGCTTCATCGTGCTGTGCGACGGCGTGCACGTGTTGCCGCTGGCCACCAGCCAGGACCACAAACGCGTGGGCGATGGCGACACCGGCCCCAACACCGGTGGCATGGGCGCTTACTCGCCCGCGCCGGTGGTCACGCCCAACGTGCATGCGCGCGTGATGCAGGAAATCATCGCGCCCACACTGGCCGGCATGGCGCGTGACGGCATGCCGTTCACCGGCTTCCTCTATGCCGGTTTGATGATCGACGCGCAAGGCCATCCGCGCACGGTGGAGTTCAACGCGCGCCTGGGTGACCCCGAGGCCGAGGCCATCCTGATGCGTCTGAAGAGCGACCTGTTCGAAGTGCTGCTGATGGCCACCGACGGCGCGCTGGCGCAGGTCGAACTGCAGTGGGACCGCCGCGTCGCGCTTGGCGTGGTCGTGGCCGCGGCGGGTTACCCGACGGCGCCGCGCAAGGGGGACGCCATCACCGCCTTGCCCGTGGCGGCCGAGGACCTGCAGGTGTTCCATGCCGGCACCGCGGCGAGCGAAGGCCAGCTCATCAGCAGCGGCGGGCGCGTGTTGTGCGTCACCGCGCTGGCCGAATCGGTGAAGCTGGCGCAGCAGCGCGCGCTCGAAGGTGTCGCGCAGGTGCGCCTGGCCGGCGCACATTGGCGCTGCGACATCGGCCATCGCGCCATCAAACATTGAACACCATCGACACCGCGGCCGTTCGCGACTACCTGCTTGACTTGCAGGAACGCATCATCGCCGCGCTGGCGCAGGAAGACGGCCAGACGTTTCGCGTCGACAGCTGGGTGCGCGATGCGGCCGACAAGCTGCAAGGCGACGGCAGTTCGCGCGTGATCGAAGAAGGCGGCGTGTTCGAGCGCGGCGGCTGCAACTTCAGCCACGTGCGCGGCGCCACGCTGCCACCTTCGGCCACGCAGCACCGGCCTGAACTCAGCGGCGCGCCGTTCGAGGCCATGGGCGTGTCGCTGGTGATGCATCCGCGCAATCCGTTTGTGCCCACCGTGCACATGAACGTGCGCATGCTCGCCGCGCAGCCTGCCGGCAAGTCCGCGGTGTTGTGGTTCGGCGGCGGCATGGACCTGACGCCGTACTATGGTTTCGAAGAAGACGCGGCGCACTTCCACGCCGTGTGTCGCGACGCACTGCAGCCCTTCGGTGACGACAAGTACCCACGCTTCAAACGCTGGTGCGACGAGTACTTCTTCCTGAAGCACCGCAACGAACCACGCGGCATCGGCGGCATCTTCTTCGACGACTTCACCGAACTCGGTGACGCGCAAGGTTTCGCGTTGATGCGCGCCGTGGGCGACGCTTTCATCGCGGCCTACCTGCCCATCGTGCAGCGCAGCCGCGGCACGGCCTACGGCGAAGCCGAGCGCGACTTCCAGGCGTACCGGCGCGGCCGCTATGTCGAATTCAACCTGGTGTGGGACCGTGGCACGCACTTCGGGCTGCATGGCGGCGGCCGCACCGAGAGCATCCTGATGTCCATGCCGCCCGTGGCGACGTGGCGTTATGACTGGCAGCCCGCGCCGGGCAGCGCCGAGGCAAAGCTGTACAGCGACTTCCTGCGCCCACGCGACTGGGTCGGCGCGCGTTGACGGCTAACGTGCAACGTGTAGGCATCTTCGGCGGCACGTTCGACCCCGTGCACAACGCCCACGTGGCACTGGCGCGCACGGCGCTCGACGCGCTGCAGCTCGACGAGTTGCGCTGGATCCCCGCGGGCCAGCCCTGGCAGAAGGCACGCGTGGTCTCGCCCTCGGCACAGCGCGAGGCCATGCTGCGCCTGGCCATGGGCGACGAGCCGCGATATGTGTTGGACCGCAACGAGCTCGAACGCAGCGGCCCGAGCTACACGCTGGACACCGTGCGCGCGCTGCAGCAGCAACGCCCGGGCAACGATTGGTTCCTCATCATCGGCGCCGACCAGTACGCCGGGCTTCACACCTGGTCGCACTGGCGCACGCTGCTGGGCCTGGTGACGCTGGCCGTGGCCGCGCGCCCAGGCGAGACACCGCCGGTGCACGCCGAGGTCGCCGCGCTGGCGCACCTGGCGGTGCCATTGGCGATGATGGACATCTCGTCCACCGACATCCGCGCGCGTGTGGCCGCGGGCCTGCCGGTCGACCATCTGGTGCCCGACGCAGTGGCACGCTATATTGACCAACAGGCGCTCTACACCAACCTGGGCGCCGCTACCAGGAGCTGAATGGACATCCGCAAACTGCAGCGAGCCATCGTCGACGGCCTCGAAGACGTGAAAGCGCAAAACATCGCCGTCTTCAACACCGAGCACCTCAGCCCCCTGTTCGAGCGCGTGATCATCGCCTCGGGCACCAGCAACCGACAGACCAAAGCCCTGGCCTCGAGCGTGCGCGACGTGGTGAAGAAGCGCGGCCTGCAGGTGCTGCGCACCGAAGGCGAAGACAACGGCGAATGGATCATCGTCGACTGCGGCGCAGCGGTGGCGCACATCATGCAGCCGGCGGTGCGCGAGTACTACCACCTTGAAGAAATCTGGGGTGGCAAGAACGTGAAGATGAAGGTCGGCGCGACCGACAGACGCTTGGTCAAAGCCTCGGAGCCCGAGCCGCCGCCCAAGTCCAGGGGCGCCAAGGCGACCGGCGCGACGCAAGCCAAGCCCGCGCCGAAGAAGCGTTTCGTCAGCAAGCCTGCCGCCACCAGCAAGCCCTCGGCCGGCAGTGCGGCGGCCAGCGCAGCAAAGAAGGCTGCCAACAAGACGGCGGCGCGGCGCCGCGTCACGCCGCGCGCGCCAGCGCGGCCGGGGGCCGGCAGCGTGGCCAAAGCGCCGTCGCGCAGGGCCGCGCCGAACAAGCCGCGCAAGGCTTGACGCCGCGCCGATGAAGCTGCTGGTGGTGGCCATCGGCCAGCGCCAGCCGGCCTGGGCCTTGAGCGCGTGGCAGGACTTCGCCAAACGCTTTCCAGCAGACCTGGCGTTCGAGCTCAAGGCGCTCAAGGCCGAGCCACGCGGCAGCCGCACGCCAGCGCAAAACATGGCGGCTGAAGCCGCGCGCATTGAAGCGGCGGTGCCGCGCGGCGCGCGGCGCATCGTGCTCGACGAACATGGCACGCGGCTAACGACGCAGCAACTGGCACAGCGACTGCAGGTCTGGCGCGAAGACGGCCGCGACGCCGCACTGCTGATCGGCGGGCCGGACGGCCTGGACGCCGGCGTGAAAGCCAGCGCCGACGAGACGCTGCGACTGTCCGACCTGACGCTGCCGCACGCCTTGGTGCGCGTGCTGCTGGTCGAGGCGCTGTACCGCGCCTGGTCGCTGCAGCAGGGGCACCCTTACCACCGTGAGTGAAGGTCGGCGTGCCGGCGCCACGACAATGACGCCATGCCCAGCCATGACTTCGTCTACCTCGCCTCCCAAAGCCCGCGCCGCGCGCAGTTGCTGACGCAACTCGGTGTGCTGCACCGGCCGCTGCTGGCCGACGCCGATGAGGACGCCGAGGGCCTGGAAGCCGTGCTGCCGGGCGAACTGCCAGCCGACTACGTGCCGCGGGTGACGGCACTCAAACTCAAGGCGGCGCTGGCGAGACTGCGGGCGAGAAAGCTGCCCGCGGCACCGGTGCTCACCGCCGACACCACCGTGGCGATCGGCCGGCGCATCCTCGCCAAACCGGCTGACGCAGACGAAGCGCGCGCCATGCTGCAAGCGCTGTCGGGGCGCACGCATCGCGTCATCACCGCAGTGGCCGTGGCCGGCACCACGGCGCGAAAGAGCTGGTTGGCGAGCGCCACCTCACGCGTGCGTTTCGCTGTGTTGCCACCGTCTGTCATCGAACACTACATCGCCAGCGGCGAGCCCTTTGGCAAAGCCGGCGCCTACGCCATTCAAAGCGCGCTGGCGGGCTGGATCGAACACATCGAAGGCAGCCACAGCGGCATCATGGGCCTGCCGATGTTCGAGACCGCGCAGCTGCTGCAGCGTGCCGGCGTGGCGATGTCGCTCAAGCCATAGACTCCAGCGCCATGGCCAACCAGGACATCCTCATCAACTGGGCCCCGCAGGAAACGCGCGTGGCCGTCGTCGAAAACGGCGCCGTGCAAGAACTGCACATCGAACGCACGCTTGAGCGTGGGTTGGTCGGCAATGTCTACCTGGGCAAGGTGGTGCGCGTGCTGCCGGGCATGCAAAGTGCCTTCATCGACATCGGCATGGAGCGCGCGGCCTTCCTGCATGTGGCCGACCTGAACGGCCATCAAGGCCACGCCAACGGCGCCGGGCGCAACGACACGCCGCTGCCGCCGATCGAACGTCAGGTATTCGAAGGCCAGACGCTCACCGTGCAGGTCATCAAGGACGCCATCGGCACCAAAGGCGCAAGACTGTCGGCACAGATCTCCATCGCCGGGCGCATGCTCGTTTTCCTTCCGCAGGACACGCACATCGGCATCTCGCAAAAGATCGGCTCGCAAGAGCTG
>JANLYV010000597.1:0-2720 GCA_031365825.1 Rubrivivax sp.
GTCCCTGCACAACAAGGCCCAGGCCTGGTCGGCACTGTTCACCGAGCCGATGAGCGAGCTGGTGCAGCGCTATACCGCCAGCGTCGGCTTCGACCAGCGCCTGTGGCGCGCCGACATCGCCGGCTCGCTGGCCCACGCCGAAATGCTGGCGGCGCAAGGCGTCATCAGCGCGCACGACCTGGCTGACATCCAGCGTGGCCTGGCGCAGATTGCCGCCGACATCGAAGCCGGCCGCTTCGACTGGCAGCTGGCCCTGGAAGACGTGCACCTGAACATCGAGGCACGTTTGACCGAACTCGTCGGCGACGCGGGCAAGCGGCTGCACACCGGCCGCTCGCGCAACGACCAGGTGGCCACCGATGTGCGCTTGTGGCTGCGCGGCGAGATCGACCAGCTCTCACCTTTGCTAACGGCCATGCAACGGGCACTGGTGGAGCTCGCCGCGGCACACACCCACACCGTGATGCCCGGCTTCACGCACATGCAGGTGGCGCAGCCGGTGAGCTTTGCGCACCACTTGCTGGCCTATGTCGAGATGTTCTCGCGCGACGCCGAGCGCCTGGGCGAGGTGCGCCGGCGCACCAACCAGCTGCCGCTGGGCGCGGCCGCGCTGGCCGGCACCAGCTACCCGCTGGACCGCGAACGTGTGGCGCGCACGCTGGGCTTCGAAGGGGTGTGTCAGAACAGCCTGGACGCCGTGAGCGACCGCGACTTCGCCATCGAATTCACCAGCTTCGCCGCCATCACCATGGTGCATGTCTCGCGCCTGGCCGAAGAGATCGTGCTGTGGATGAGCCAAAACTTCGGCTTCATCAATCTGGCCGACCGCTACTGCACCGGCTCGTCGATCATGCCGCAGAAGCGCAACCCCGACGTGGCCGAGCTGGCGCGCGGCAAGAGCGCGCGTGTGGTCGGCCACCTGATGGCCATGCTGACCTTGATGAAGGGCCAGCCGCTGACCTACAACAAGGACAACCAGGAAGACAAGGAGCCGCTCTTCGACAGCGTCGACACCGTGCGCGACACGCTGCGCATCATGGCCGAGATGGTCGGCGGCATCGTCGTCAACGCCGACGCGATGGAGCGCGCAGCGATGAAGGGCTACGCCACCGCCACCGATCTGGCCGACTACCTGACGAAGAAGGGCCTGCCGTTTCGCGACGCGCACGAGGCGGTGGCGCATGCGGTGAAGGTGGCCATGGCCCGTGGCGTGGATCTGGCCCAGCTTTCGTTGACGGAGCTGCAGACCTTGCACCCGGCCATAGGCGAGGACGTGTTCGCAGTGCTCACGCTGCAAGGTTCGATGGCCGCGCGCAAGGTGCTCGGTGGCACGGCCCCGGCACAGGTGCTGGCGCAGATCGTGCGGCATCGGGCGCGGCTGGCGGGCTGAGACGCGCCCACGCGCTTCGCGGCTCGTCGGCACCAGTCTGCAGCCGGTCGGTTCGCATCTGCACTTCGTCGGCTCCGGCTTGCCCTGCGCGGGTGCCACGCGCACATTGGCGCTTGCGCAGCCCTGTCGGCGTTGCGCGAGGAACTCCCCATGTCGCACGCCCTGCACCGCTGGCTCTTGCCTTTGATCGCCGCTTGTCTGGGCTACGCATGCATGGTGGCACCGGCATCGGCCGAAGACGGCCGCCAGGGCCGCATCGTCAGTGTCGCCTGGCTGCACCAACACCGAGCCGAGGTGGTGCTGCTCGACGCTTCGATGACGCCACAGCACAGGGCCGGGCACGTCCCCGGAGCGGTGAGTGCCGACCTCTACCGCTACGGCGTGATGGAGCCCTCGCGCGCTGCGATGGAGCAGCGCATCCAGTCCTGGGGCGTCAACCCGGACAGCAAGGTCGTGGTCTACGACCAGGGCGCCGACATGATGGCGACGCGGCTGATCTACGACCTGTACTACCACGGTGCGCCTGCCGAGCAGCTCTTCATCCTCGATGGCGGGCTCGCCCAGTGGCAGGCGCAGGGCGGTGTCGTGACCAAGGACTCGACGCCGCCGCCGGCCAAAGGCGCGTACCGCATCACCCAGATGCGCGAAGACGTGCGCGTGCGGCTGCCCGAGTTCCTGGCCGCCTCGGGCGACCGCGCCGGGCACGCGCTGGTCGAGGCGCTGGAGCCGAGCTACCACTATGGCGAGCAGAAGTTTTTCGACCGTGCCGGCCATGTGCCGGGCGCGCTGCTGATGCCCAGCGCTGACTTCTACAACGCCGACAAGACCTTCAAGTCAGCCGACGACATCCGGCGCATGCTGCGCTACCTCGGCATCAAGCCCGAGCACGTGGTGCACAGCCATTGCGGCGGTGGTGTGGCCGCCAGCGTGCCCTGGTTCGCGCTGCAGTTCATGGTCGAGCATCCGAAGGTCAAGCTCTACCTGGAGTCGCAACGCGAGTGGCTGCGCGACGAGCGCGGCCTGCCTTACTGGACGTACAGCTCGCCGCAGATCAGGCGCGAAAGTGCCTGGCTCGACGGCTGGAACGCCCCCATGCTGCGTGCCTTCGGCGCGGCGCAGCTCAACATCGTCGACGTGCGTGGGGCCGCGCCGTACGCGCTGGGGCATGTGCCGTTCGCGCTGAACCTGCCCGCTGACATCTTCCGTAGCCACATCGGCCAGCCCGAGAAGCTGGCCGAACTGCTCGGCCCGGCCGGCGTGAACCCGGCGCACGAAGTGGTACTGATGGCCGAGAGCGGGCTCACGCCAGGCGCTGCGTTGGCCTTCCTCG
>JANLYV010000009.1:0-13513 GCA_031365825.1 Rubrivivax sp.
CGGCCGCCGCCGCGAAGTCGCCCCACAGGAAGCGCTGGTCATGCAGGAAGTATTTGGAGCCGACGGCGAGCGTCAGGTTGCCTTCCTCGCGCAGCAGGATGCTGGCCACCGGGTACTCGATGATGGTGCCGATGAAGGCCAGCACGAACACGACCATCAGGATCGGCACGGCCATCGGCAGCAGCACGAGACGAAAGGCCTGCCAATGCGTGGCGCCGTCGACCTTGGCGTTCTCTTCGATCTCCACCGGGATGGTCTCGAAGTAGCCCTTGATGGTCCAGATGTGCATCGCCACGCCGCCCAGGTACGCCAGGATCAGCCCGGCGTGCGTCTCGATACCCAGCCAGGGCAGCTGGGTGCCCAGGCCTTCGAAGATGGCGTAGATGGCCACCAGCGCCACCGCCACCGGGAACATCTGCAGCAGCAGCATGCTGTTGAGGATGAAGCCTTTGCGCGCGAAGTTCAAGCGCGCAAATGCGTAGGCCGCGGTGGTGGAAATAGTGACGATCAACAAGGCCGAGATCGAGGCGACCTTGATCGAATTCCATAACCAGCGAAGTACCGGGAAGGGTGGCTGCACCACCGTGCCATCGGCCTGCGTGTAGGGAATCCCGAGCGCCAATGACCAGTGCTCGAAACTGATGGTGGCGGGAATGAGCGAGCCTGTGGCGAAGTTGCCAGGCCGCAGTGAAATCGAGATCACCGCCAGCAGCGGAAAAAGCGTCAACGCGATCAACACCCACAGCCCGAGGTGCGCGCCGATGACGCGCCAACGTTGACCTTTGCCAGTGACGATGGCCATGGGTTTACCGTTTCGCTTCCTGGTTGCGCGCGAAGCGCAACTGCACCAGCGCCATCACCGCCACCATGATGAACACCAGCGTGTTGATCGCCGCGGCCAGGCCGAAATTCTGGCCGCTATCGGTGAAAGCGATGCGGTAGGTGTAGCTCACCAGGATGTCGGTCGTGCCGGCGGGCAACTTGGTGTTGAGGTAGTCGGGCCGGCCGTCGGTCAAGAGCGAAATCAACACGAAATTGTTGAAGTTGAAGGCGAAGGCGCTGATGAGCAAAGGCGTCAGCGGCCGCGCGATCAGAGGCACGGTGATCTTGAAGAAGTTCGTGAGTGGCTTCGCGCCGGCAATGGCCGAGGCCTCGTACAAATCGGCCGGGATGGCTTTGATAAGCCCCGTGCACAGGATCATGATGTACGGGTAGCCGAGCCAGGTGTTGACGATGAGGATCATCGTCTTGGCCAGCAGCGGGTCGGCAAACCAGGCCGGGCGAATGCCGAACACGGCATCGAGGATGGCGTTGATCTCACCGAAGTTCTGGTTGAAGAGGCCCTTGAAGACGAGGATCGAAATGAAGCCAGGCACCGCATAGGGCAGGAACAGCAGCGTGCGGTACAGCGTGCGGTATTTCAGCGCCTGCCACTCAAGCACCACCGCCAGCAGCATGCCCAGCGCCGTGGCGAAGAGCACGGTGAGGCCCGAGAACAGCACCGTCCAGACGAAGATGCTGACGAAGGGGCCGCGGAGGTCGGCGTCGACCAGCATGCGGCTGTAGTTCGCCAGGCCGACGCCGACCTTGAAGCCCGGCTGCATGCGCTCACCCGCGGCGTTCTCGAAGAAGCCGCTCTGGGTGTTGGCCTTGAATACCTGTTGGGTAGTCAACTGGGTCAGCGTGCTGTCGGCGTTAGCACGCCACAGCGGCGTGACGCTGCCGAACTCACGCACCCCCGCGTACTGGATGAGCTTGCCGCTGGGCAGCTTCAATTGCAGCGGCAGCAGGGCGTCGCGCAGCACCAGCACGTCGCGCAGCGGCAGGGGCTCGGACAAGGTGAGGCTGCTGCTGGGCGCCATCGGCACCGGCGCCGTCGGCGGCGCGGTGTCCAGCGCCAGCGGCGGCGAGACCAGCGTGGCACCTTCCTGCCCTTCGGGCGGCAGCAGCTTCAATCGCAGCCGCGCGCCGTCGCGATGCAGGCTGAAGGCCTGTGCCTGGTCTTCATCCACCACGGCCTGGTCGAGCAGGTAGGCGCGTGAGCGTTCCAGCTCCAACAGGTTGCTCGACGAATAGTTGGTGAAGCCTATCTGCACCGTGTACAGCAGCGGGAAGGCGACGAAAAGCAGCATGCCCACGATGCCGGGGAACAAATACTTCCAGGCGATGGAGCCTGCACCGGCGTAGATCCAAAGCGCGCTGGCGCCGACGACGAGCGCCCCCGACGCCACCAGCGGCTGGCCGGCGCTGTACAGCGCGAAGACGAACCACAACAGTGCCAGGCCCGCGACACCACCGAGCGCCGCTTGCACGATCGCCGCGCGAGCCTTCATCTCACTGCGCCACCATGCGTGCCGCGGCACCGTCGAGTGCGTCCTTGGGCGTCTGGCGGCCGTTGGTGATGGCTTCGAGCGCGGCGTCCATCGCCGGGAAGAAGCGGCCCATCTCGGGCACGTTCGGAATGGGCTCGCCGGCCAACGCATTGGCCATGGTGGCGACGATGCGCGGGTCGCTGCTCAGTTCACGAAAGTAGGCCTTGTTCGCCGGTGTGCCCAGCGGCACATCGGCCGAGATGGTCTTCAGGCTGGTGAGCGTGAGCAGGTGCTGCTCGATGAATTCACGCGCGACGTCTTTGGCTTTGCTCGCGGTCGAGATCATGCAGCCGAGCACGCCGACGAACACCTTGCTCGGCTTGCCGGCTATGGCCGGCACGGGTGCCACGCCGAAGTCGATCCCGCTCTTCCTGGCGTTGTCCCAGGCCCAGGGGCCGCTGATCATCATCGCCACCTGGCCGCGGTTGAAGCCCGCTTCCATTTCCGAGTAGCGCGCGCCTTGCGGCATCACGCCTTGCTTCACCAGCTGCTCGAGCATCAAGGCACCGGCTAACGCCCCGGCGTTGTTGACACCCACCTGCTTGGTGTCGAGCTCCCCCGAGGCCGTGCGCGCGAAGACAAAGCCGCCCGGCCCGGCCAGCAGCGGCCAGGTGAAGAAGGACTTGTTGTAGTCCCACAGGATCGCCTTCTTGCCTTGCGCCACGAGCTTCCTGTCGAGCGCGATGAGCTCGTCGAAGCTCGTCGGCGGCACCGGCACCAGCGCCTTGTTGTAGATCAGGCCGTTGGCCTCGATCGCCAGCGGGTAGCCCCACACCTGGCCCTTGTAGGTGAAGGCTTTCCAGGCCGCGTCGTCGATCTGCTCGCGCACGCGCCGCGGCGGGCGCAGCGGCACGATCAGGCCCGACTTGGCCCATTCGCCGATGCGGTCGTGCGGCCAGCAGAAGATGTCAGGGCCTTTGCCGGCTGCGGCCGCGGCCTGGAACTTGTCGGGCGCGCCTTCCGGGTGCTGCACCACCACCGGCACGCCGGCGTCTTTGGCGAACTGGTCGCCCACCTTCTGCAGCCCGTTGTAGCCTTTGTCGCCGTTGATCCACACCAGCAGCCGCAAGCCACTTTGCGCCTGTGCGGCGCCGGCCGTCAGCAGCAGCGTCGCGCACATCACCGCACACACCGGCGCGCGGCAAGCCTCAAGCGGCATGGCGCGCTGCGGCAACGCGCAGGCGGCGCATCGCGCGGCCCTGGGCGTCGAAGAGGTAGGCCTTGTCTTGCGGCACACCGAGTGCTAACGCTTGAGCGTTGCGGATGATCCGGTCGCCCTCGACCGCGGCGGTGATGACGTCTTCGGCACCGGCATTGCTGCAATAGGCATAGGTCATGCTGCCCAGCGATTCGACGAAGGTCACGCTGGTGTGCAGCGCGTTGTCGGCCACACCGGCGCGCAGGTGCTCGGGCCGCACACCGAGCGTGACCCTGTCGCCGGCGCGTACTGACGAAGCGTCGACATCGCAACGGATGGATTCGCCGCCGCCAAGACCCACCACCGCTCCCGCGGCCGAGGCCTCCACCACCGTGGCGGCGATGAAGTTCATGCCCGGGCTGCCGATGAAGCCGGCCACGAACATGTTTTCCGGCTGCTCGTACAGGCTCATCGGCGAGCCCACCTGCTCGATGCGCCCGGCCTGCAGCACGACGATGCGGTCGGCCAGCGTCATGGCCTCGACCTGGTCGTGGGTGACGTAGATCATCGTCGTCTTGAACTGCTCGTGCAGCTTGGCAAACTCGTAACGCATCTTCACGCGCAGCGCGGTGTCGAGGTTCGACAAAGGCTCGTCGAAGAGAAAGACCTCGGGCTGGCGCACGATGGCGCGGCCGATAGCCACACGCTGGCGCTGCCCGCCCGACAAGTCTTTGGGCTTGCGCTTGAGCAGGTGTTCGATGTGCAGGATCTTCGCGGCGTTCGTGACGGCGCTGTGAATCTGTGCCTTGGGCATCTTCGCCAGCCGCAAACCGAAGGCGATGTTTTCGAACAGGTCCATGTGCGGGTACAGCGCATAACTCTGGAACACCATGGCGATGCCGCGTTCGGCCGGCGGCACGTCGTTCACCACCTTGCCGCCGATGGTGAGCGTGCCTGCGGTGATGTCTTCCAGGCCGGCAATGATGCGCAACAAGGTGCTCTTGCCGCAGCCCGAGGGGCCGACGAAGACCATGAATTCACCGTTGCGGATTTCGAGGTCGATCCCGTGCAGGATCTTCACGTCGCCGTAAGCCTTTTCGACCCCGGTGAGCTTGACGTCCGCCACTGTGCGCACCCTTGGCTGGCCCGCGGCGGGCGCCGCAGATGTAGAGAATATACAAGGCCGACTTGCCACCGGCCACGCGGATGAACCCCGCAGCCACGCCAAGTTTTCATAGGTGATCCGACACATCGGTTTAAGTTTCGGGTAATCCCTATGTAGCAAGACTACAAGCGGTCGACACCTGAAATGGCCGCATCGTCGCGACTATCCTTGGCCCCGATGATCGACCTCCGCCAACGCCGCGCCGGCGTGCTTGCCCACCTCACGTCGTTGCCCGGCCCGCACGGCGTGGGTGACCTGGGGCCGGCTGCGTTCGCCTTTGTCGACTGGCTGCAAAGCGCTGGCCAGCGGCTTTGGCAATGGCTGCCGACCACACCCATAGGCCCCGGCGACTCGCCCTACCAAAGTGTCTCGGCCTTCGCCGGCAGCCCGTTGATGGTGGCGCTCGAACCACTTGTCGCGTGCGGCTGGGTTGAAGCGCCGAGCTTGCCTGCCGAAGGCTTCGAACGGCGCCGGGCCGACTTCGCGCGTGTGGCGCCGTGGCGGTTGGCACGGCTGCGCGATGCCTTCGCCGGTTTTCGTGCTAACGCCGAGGATAAGCAGCATGGGTTGTGTCAAGCCTGGTGCCACGCGCAGGCCGATTGGCTCGACGACTACGCCCTCTTCATGGCGCTGGAGACGGCGCAGGGCGGCCAGCCGTGGTGGCGGTGGCCGGCACCCTTGCGCGCGCGCAACGCCACCGCATTGGCCGTGGCGCGCATCGAACACGCGTCTGAAATGGCCTTCTGGCAATTCGTGCAATGGTGTTTCGACGGCCAGCTGGCACTGCTCAAAGCCTACGCTAACGAGCGAGATGTACGGATCGTCGGCGACTTGCCGATCTTCATCGCCCACCACAGCGCCGACTGCTGGGCCCGGCCCGACCTGTTTGAGCTGGATGCCGACTACCAGCTGACGGTGGTGGCGGGTGTGCCCCCCGACGACCTGGGCCCGCTCGGCCAGCGCTGGGGCAACCCGCTGTACCGCTGGCAACGCATGGCCGACGAACACTTTGCCTGGTGGACGGCACGCGTGCGCCGCGCGCTGAGCCAGGCCGACATCTTTCGCCTCGACCACTTCCGCGGCTTTGCGGCGTACTGGGAAATTCCGGCGAGCTCGCCCACAGCCGAAGTCGGCCGCTGGGTCGAGGCAGCGGGGCAGGCACTCTTCGCCGCGCTGGCCGCGGCACTCGGCCCGCTGCCCATCATTGCCGAAGACCTGGGCTGCATCACGCCCGACGTCGTCGCCTTGCGCGACGGCTGCGGCTTCCCCGGCATGAAGATCCTGCAGCTCGCTTTCGGCGGCGATGGCACGCATGAATTCCTGCCGCACAACTACAGCGGATTTTGCGTGGTCTACAGCGGCACGCACGACAACGACACGGCACGCGGCTGGTGGGAGGCCGCGTCCGAACACGAGCGCCATTACGCTGGACGTTATCTGGCCTGCGCGGGAGACGAGGTTCATTGGGGCATGATCCGCGCCGCCTGCAACTCAGTCGCCTGCATGGCGGTGTTTCCACTGCAGGATGTGCTCGGACTGCCGGGCAGTGAGCGCATGAACATCCCCGGCACGCTGGGTGGCAACAACTGGGCCTGGCGTTTCACCTGGCCCATGCTCAACGCCGACGTCGCACGCAGGCTGGGCAGCATCAGCGCCGCCGGCGGCCGCGCGACCATGGCCTTGCTGACGTGACCCTGTCTGCCGTGCCTGTGTCAGCTGCGGATGAACGTTATCGTCCCGACATCGACGGCCTGCGCGCCGTCGCCGTGCTCGCCGTCATGGTCTTCCATGCGCACGCGGCCGCCCTGCCCGGCGGCTTCATCGGCGTCGACATCTTCTTCGTCATCTCGGGCTACCTGATCTCGAAGCACATCGCCGCCGACGTTGCCGGGCAGCGCTTTTCGCTGGCCGAGTTCTACCGCCGCCGCATTCGCCGCATCGCACCGATGATGTTGGTGGTCGTCGCTGCCACGCTGCTCGCGGCGCTGCTGCTGATGACGCCTGAAGACGCGCGTTCTGTGGCCAGGTCGGCGGTGTGGTCGGTGGCCTCGATGGCCAACCTCCACTTCTGGCGCGAGCTCGACACCGGCTACTTCGCCCCCAGCAGCGCCGAAGTGCCGCTGCTGCACCTGTGGTCGCTCGGTGTCGAAGAGCAGTACTACCTGCTGTGGCCGCTGCTGCTAACGCTGATGGTACGCAGGCTCAAATCCACCGTGCTGCTGCTGCTGATGGCGCTCGGTGCCGGCTTGTCCTTCGCCTGGGCGTCCTACGCCTTCCCGCGCGACGCCTCGTTCGCTTACTACATGCTGCCCACGCGCATGGGCGAGCTGCTGGTGGGTTCGGTGCTGGGTGTCGCCGTGGCCATCACGCCCTGGCGTCCGGGCGCGCGCGCGGCCATGTGCGCGGCGTGGCTGGGCGCAATGCTCGTGGCGGCAAGCCTGTGGGCCATCGACCAGCGCCACCCCTTTCCCGGCTGGTGGGCGCTACCGCCGACGCTGGGCGCCGCGATGCTGATCCTGGCCGGCGAGCAGCGCCGGCATGCGCTGCCGGGCCTGGCCTCGGCAACGATGCAATTTGTCGGCCGCATCTCGTATTCGGCCTACCTCTGGCACTGGCCGCTGTTTGCCTTCTATCGCTACGGCTGGGGCGAGCCGGGCTGGGCGGCGGGCATCACCATCATCGCGCTGACGTTGTTGCTGGCGGGCTTGAGCTTCATCTTCATCGAGCAGCCGACGCGACGCTCGAATCGCCCCTTGCGCGGCCTGGCGCTGCGGCAGTTCATCGGCCCCGGTATCACGCTGATCGTTGCATCGGTGGCGGTGATTTACGCGCCGCGCACCGGCCTGCCGCTGACCACGGACGACTACACGCAGCAGCTGGCGCGCGTGCGCGAGACCACACGCCCAGCCTTCACTTTCGACTGGGTATGCCAGCGCCAACGGCTCGCCGCCGCCGACCTGTCGGACCCTCGATGCGTGCTCGGCGCACATGGCGATGAGGCGCCACGCGCGCTCTTGTGGGGCGACTCGAACGCCGCGCACTACGTACCCATGGTGAGTGAGTTCGCCGCGCGCGCCGGCGTGCGCGTGCGCAACGCCGAGGTCGGCGCCTGCCCTCCCCTCTTCACCGACCCGCGGGCCTACGTCGATGCACGCCGCAGCGCGGACTGCGTGGCCTCGGCGACAGCCGTGCAAGCCGAAATCGCGCACTACCCGGTGGTTCTGATATCAGCCGCCTGGTCGTCGTATGTCGTGCGCGCACCGGGCTTCATCGACGACGTGGAAAGTCTCGTGCGCGGCCTCACGGCGCGCGGCCAGCGGGTGGTGCTCATCGGCAAGGCGCCGGTGGTCGCGGGTTTCGACGCACGCTGCATGGAGAAGGCGCTGCGCCTGCCGTTCAAGACCTGCCCGCAGGAGGCTGTGGCGCTCGCCGAAGAGGTGGTGCAGGTCAACGCCATGCTGCGCGGTGTGGCTGAGCGCGTGGCTGGCGTGAGCTACTTCGACGCCAACCGCTACCTCTGCCCCGAGGGCCGATGCGCTAGGCAAACCGCCAGCGGCCAGCCGCGCTACTTCGACGCCAGCCACCTCACCGTCGGCGCCTCGAAGGAGCTAGGCCAGACCGTGCTCGCCAGCGAGGGCCTGCCCGCGGCCTTCGCCGCGCTGCTGCCGTAAGCTGACGGCCCTGCCTTCGATCGGACCCGCCGTGCCACGCTGTCTGCCATCCACCCATCGTGTGCTGGGCGCCCTGCTGCTGCTGTTGGGCGCGCCGCATGTGCTGGCCCAGGCCGCGCTGAAACAGGCCTGTGACGACCCCGGCTTCGCGCAGGTGCTGCAAGGCGCCGCACCGATCGATGCAGCTGCGACATGGAGCGATGCGCGGCGTCTGTGGTGGCCGGGCAAAGGCAGCACGAGCTCCAGTGGCGAGTCGTTCCGCCTGGTCCACTCCGCCGCCGGGAAACTGGACGCGCAGACGGGCCGGCGTGTGGCTGGGCACGACGGCGCCATCAGGCTGCAGCCGCTGCCGCTTGACACCGCTCGCGATGCCCGTTATGCCTACCTCGGCCCGGCGCTGGGTTTGTCGGTGGCGGCGGCTGATGCCGCCCGGCTGCGTGCCTGGCACCGTGGGCAGATGCTGCTGGTGCACGAGTCGGCTTTGGGCGTGGTGCTGGCAGCCACTGCGGTGCAAGCCGCCGGCGCATTGGACGAGCTGTATGCCGGTGCCGCCCATGTCACGGACCTGGGTGTGAGGGTCGGCCGCGGCGCCACCACCTTCAAGCTCTGGGCACCGACCGCGCTGAACGTCGCGCTGTGTTTGCACGACGGCGCCGACCGCAAGGCCAGCGTCGTGTTGCCGCTGCTGCGCGACGCGGCCACCGGCGTGTGGCAACTGCGGCACAAGGCCGATCTCGCCGGCCGCTACTACAGCTACCTGGTCGACGTCTTCGTGCGCGGCACGGGCTGGGTGCGCAACCGCGTCACCGACCCGTACTCGGTCAGCCTCAACGCCGACTCGCGCCTGAGCTACATCGCCGATCTTGGCGCGCCGGCGCTGGCGCCGCCTGGCTGGCGCGACACGCCCTCGCCCCATGCACGCGCCGCGGTACCCACCGACATGGTGGTGTACGAACTGCACGTGCGCGATTTCTCCATCAGCGACGTGAGCGTGCGCCCCGCCTGGCGCGGCAAGTACCTGGCCTTCACCGAGGCCGCATCGAACGGCATGAAGCACCTGCGCGCGCTCGCCGACGCCGGCCTCACCGACGTGCACCTGCTGCCGGTGTTCGACATCGCCAGCGTGCCTGAAAGCGGCTGCGTTACACCCGCCATTCCAAGCGCCGCCCCGGACAGCGAAGCGCAACAGGCCGCCGTCATGGCCGTGGCCGCCGCCGATTGCTTCAACTGGGGCTACGACCCGCTGCACTTCAACGCGCCCGAAGGCAGCTACGCCACGAATGCCAACGACGCAGCGACGCGCATCCGCGAGTTTCGCCAGATGGTGCTGGGCCTGCACCGCGCCGGGCTGCGCGTGGGCATGGACGTGGTCTACAACCACACCTCGGCGTCGGGGCAGAAGTTGCACTCGGTGCTCGACCGCATCGTGCCCGGCTACTACCACCGGCTCAATCTCAAGGGCGAGGTCGAGACTTCCACCTGCTGCGACAACACCGCCACCGAGCAGCGCATGATGGGCAAGCTGCTCAGCGATTCGGTGCTGCTGTGGGCGCGGCATTACGGCATCGATTCGTTCCGCTTCGACCTGATGGGCCATCAGCCGCGCGCCTTGATGGAGCAAGCCAAGGCCAGGCTCAAACAGGAACTCGGCCGCGACATCCACTTCATCGGCGAAGGCTGGAACTACGCCGAGGTCGAAAACGGCAAGCGCTTCGTGCAGGCCTCGCAACTCAGTTTGAACGGCAGCGGTATTGGCACCTTCAGTGACCGCGCGCGCGACGCCGTGCGCGGCGGCCACGATGCCAGCGGCGAGGCGCTGTTCGCGCGCCAGGGCTGGCTCAACGGCCTGTTTCACGATCCCAATGCCTATGGCTCGGCCAACACGCGCACACAGCTCTTGCAAGCCGCCGACATGGTGCGCGTGGGCCTGGCGGGCTCGCTGCGCGAGTACCGCATGACCACCTTCGACGGCCAGCTGCGCAAGCTGCAGGACATAGCCTACAACGGCCAGAGCGCGGGCTACGTGAGCCGGCCATCCGAGGTGGTGAATTACGTCGACAACCACGACAACCAGACACTGTTCGACATCAACGCTTACCGGCTGCCGCGCGGCACGTCGAGCGTTGACCGCGCGCGCGTGCAGATCCTGGGTGCAGCGACCACGGCCTTCAGCCAAGGCGTGGCCTACTTTCATGCCGGAGTGGACATCCTGCGCAGCAAGTCACTCGACCGCAACAGCTACGACAGCGGCGACTGGTTCAACCGCCTCGACTGGAGCTACCGCGACAACGGTTTCGGCGCCGGTTTGCCGCCCAAGCCCGACAACGCTCGTGACTGGGCGTGGATGGGCCCGCTGCTGGCCGACGCGTCCATCAAACCCTCGCCGACCGACATCGCCTGGACGCGCGACGCCTTCCGCGACTTGCTGCGCATCCGCGCCAGTTCAACGTTATTCCGGCTGAGCAGTGCGACCGAAGTGCAGCAACGGCTGACGCTGCACAACCTCGGGCCAGAGCAGCTGCCCACCGTGATGGCGGCACACCTGGACGGCCGAGGCCTGGCCGGCGCCGGGTTCATTGAGCTGGTCTACTTCATCAGCGTCGACAAGGCCGAGCAGCGCTTTCGCGTGCCGGCATTGGCCGGCCGCCCATTCACGCTGCACCCGGTGCATCTGGCCGCCGGCGCCGCAGATCAGCGCCCGAAGGATGCAGCGCGCTTCGACGCCGTCACCGGCGAGTTCATCGTGCCACCGCGCACGGCCGTGGTGTTCGTGGTGAATTGAGTGATTGCGTAGACATGTGCATGCAATCTTTCGCTCGTTTGTGCCGGCAGCAATCTGCCGCGTCCGGTTCCGATGTCTGCCCGATCCGTCGAAAAACTTGACAGACTGATTCGCGGATGCAATTTCGGCCCTCGGGTGCCGCCGATATGCACTTATGTATCAGCATGTTGCAGATCTGGCGCGCAATTTGCATGTACCGATGTGTGCGGCAAGACCGACCCAATGTGGCGCTTGGTAATCCTCGGGGTTGACCTCCCTTGCGCACACGGCCATCCCGATTGCAGCCTCAAGGAGAAACGCGCATGAAATCACCTCGCACCGTATTGAGCATGGTCGGCGCCGTCTTTTTGATGGCCGCCGTCCCGGTCAACGCAGCCGCGATCAAAGAGATCTTTTCCCTTGGCGGCGGCGCGTTCCCGCAAGACCACATCTATCGCATCGACCTCAGCGGCGGCACTGTGACCGACCTCGGTTTTTCGGGCATCGGTTTCCCGACCAATCTGGCGATGGCACCGGACCGCACCCTCTACTACATGAATCCGTTTGAGGCTCATTCCCTTTACAAGGCAACCCTGAACGTCACCAATACAGCGTTGGTGGGCGCGCCGACCATGGTTTAATCAATGACGACGGCCGGTTTAGGCATCATCGATGGGATGACATTTTGGGCGGATGGGAACCTGTACAAGACGGGCTACGGCAAGAGCGAAATCTATCGCTACGACCCAGTTGCCGACGTGTTCGAGCTTGCAGTCAAGTTGGTTGGAGGCGGAGAGTTCCGCTCTGATCTGGCGTTCGATCCCGTCACTGGCAACCTGGTGGGTCTAGGCATTGAACCGGGCAGCACTGACCGTACGCTGTTTGAGATCCCGGCGGCGACGGTACTGACCGGTATCGGCAATACCTACAGTTGGGCCTACTACGGCGGTGCCACGAGCGCTTGGGCGACCAAGGTACTTGATATCGGCACCGAACTTGGTGGCAACCCGGACGGGCTGGCCTTCGATCCGACGAACGGCGACCTCTTCATGACGGGCGACGGCACAGGAATCTATGCCTATGACCGCACGACCGCCGTCCGCGGCGGGCTGATCGCAGGCACTGGAGACGGCGCCCTCAATGGCCTCGGCTTCGACCTGGCATTCCAGACCCGCGAAGTGCCGATTGGCGACATTCCCCTGCCGGGTACCCTGGCACTGGCAATGCTGGCACTAGCGGCCCTGGGCCTTAGGCAGCGGAGAAGCTGAACACTCAGCCGCGTTGGCCCGCAGACAAGGCCCCGCTGTACCGGGGCCTTTTGCATTTTGCCGCCCCCTTGCCGAGTGCCAGATCGTCAGGCCGGCACGCAATCGACGAAGTACGAGCGCGCGCCACCGGCCTCGCCGTCCTGCTCGACCAACCCGTGCACGTCGGTATCAAAGCCCGGAAACGCCGCATTGAATTCACGCGCGAACTTCAGGTAGTCGACGATCTTGCGGTTGAAGCGCTCGCCTGGAATGAGCAGTGGGATGCCCGGTGGGTAGGGTGTGAGCAGCGACGTGGTGATGCGCCCTTCGAGATCGTCGATGGGCACACGCTGCGTCTTGCGGTGCGCGATGTGGGCGAAGGCGTCGCTGGGCTTCATCGCCGGCTGCAGGTCGGACAAGTACATCTCGGTGACCAGCCGCGCGATGTCGCCCTTGGCGTACATCTCGTGGATGCTCTGGCACAGGTCGCGCAAACCAATGCGCTCGTAACGCGGGTGCGCGGCCACGAACTCGGGCAGTACGCGCCACATCGGCTGGTTGCGGTCGTAGTCGTCCTTGAACTGCTGCAGCCCCGCCAGCAGCGTGTTCCAGCGGCCTTTGGTGATACCGATGGTGAACATGATGAAGAACGAGTACAGGCCGGTCTTCTCCACCACCACGCCGTGCTCGGACAGGTAGCGCGTGACGATGGCCGCCGGGATGCCGGTCTTGGCGAACTTGCCGTTGACGTTCAGGCCCGGCGTGATGATCGTGCTCTTGATCGGGTCGAGCATGTTGAAGCCGCTGGCCAGGTCGCCGAAGCCGTGCCACTTGTCGGTGCTCTTCAACATCCAGTCGGCGGCCTTGCCTATGCCCTCACCCACCAGCTTGTCCGGGCCCCAGACCTTGAACCACCAGTCGCGACCGTATTCCTTGTCGACCTTGCGCATGGCACGGCGGAAGTCCAGCGCTTCGAGCAGGCTTTCTTCGACGAGTGCCGAGCCACCGGGCGGCTCCATCATCGCAGCGGCCACGTCGCAGCTGGCGATGATGGCGTACTGCGGGCTGGTGCTGGTGTGCATCAGGTAGGCCTCGTTGAAGAGGTGGCGGTCCAGATGCCGCTTCTTCGCGTCCTGCACCAGCACTTGCGACGCCTGGC
>JANLYV010000018.1:0-26611 GCA_031365825.1 Rubrivivax sp.
GATCGAGCTGCGCGAATTCCCCATGCCCGACATCCCGCAGGACGGTGCGCTTTTGAAGATGGAAGTCGCCGGCATCTGCGGCACCGACGTGAAGATGTACAAGCAGCCACTGAGCGGCGGGCCGGTCATCATGGGACACGAAAACATCGGCACCATCGCCAAGGCAGGGCGCCTGTTCAGCGAGCGCAAGGGCTTCAAGGAAGGCGACCGTGTCTTCCTCGAACACTACGTCGCCTGTGGCCGCTGCGAGTGGTGCCACCTGGGGCAGTACCGCCACTGCGAAGCCACCGACTGGCGCAGCAACCCCGACGGCATACGCTACGGCTACACCAGCAGCGAACGTGCGCCGCACCTGTGGGGCGGCTTCGCGCAATACGTCTACCTGCCGTGGAACTGCGTGCTGCACCATGTGCCGGCCAACGTCACGAGTGAGCTGGCCGGCATCGTCACGCCGCTGGCCAACGGCATCGAGTGGGCGCTCTTTGATTCAGGCGTGGGCTACGCCAGCACGGTGTTGATCCAAGGCCCGGGGCAGCAGGGCCTGAGCCAGGTGGTGGCGTGCAAACAGGCCGGGGCCGACCTGATCATCGTCACCGGCACGAGCAAAGACGCGAAGCGGCTGGAGATTGCCAAGCTGCTCGGCGCCGACCACACCATCGACGTGCAGGCCGAGAACCCACTGGAACGCATCATGCAGATCACTGCCGGCAAAGGCGTGGATGTGGCGCTGGACTGCACCGCAGGTGCCGGCACCGCCGCCGTGCTGCTGGGCGTGGAGGCGCTCAAGCGCAAGGCCGGCACGCTGCTCATCCAGGGCGAGATGAACGACTTCCCGAACTTCCCCATCGGCAAGGTGACGGTGAAGTACATCACCATCAAGAGCGCGCGCGGCCACAGCTACAAGAGCTGCGAACTCGCGCTGCAGCAACTCGCCAACCACCGCTTCCCGCTGGAGATGGTGACGACGCACACCTTCGGCTTGAAGGACGCTGACACGGCGATCAAAGCCGTGGGCGGAGGTTATTCACCGGACGTGATCCACGTGTCGTTGTTGCCTTGGGCGTGACGCATCACCCAGCGAGTGATCCAGAGGTTGAAACCGGCACGGGCACAACAGCCGCGCTGAGCAGTTCGTCGTCCAGCCACTGGCGCAGGCAGGCACCAGTGAATCTGGCGCTGTCCGGCTCACCATAGGCTTCGAAGTCGACCTCATCGCACGCCTGTGCAAAGCCGGCGCCTTGCGCAAGCCGTTGAAGCAGCGCGGCTTCTGCCGGATGCAGCGAGCGGAAATGGGGCTGCAGTGCTTTGCGCCAAATGATCCAGGACACGGGCGCCGACGCAAGCTGCGGCGCGGGTGGCGCGACCTCGTCGTCCATGGCTTGCCACAGCGCGACCGTGTTGCGCTCGAAGCGCAAGACTTCAGCGGTGGGCACCAGCCGCAATTGCAATGTGGCCCAGTCCTGCGGCGCCATGGCGGCCAATTCAGCCGTGGTCAGCACGGGTGAATTCAGCCCATCAAAGGCGCGCCGCAAAGACCAGTCGAGTTCGGCCAGTTCGGCTGCGGCACGCCACTGCGGTTGGGTTCGACGGATGAATTGCGGCATGTCGGCGCCGTACCAGCGTAGGCTGCGCGTGGTCGGGACGCATGCCGCGACGAACGACAGCGCGACATCCGCGAACACCTCTTCACCCAACAACGTCTGCGTCTTCTCGAAGACATCGGCAAGCGCTTCGACCAAGCGTTGGCCGTAAGCATGGCGGTAAATCGCCAGACCCAGTTCGCGTCGCTGCGCGCTGCCGCTGATCAAGGGCGTGGCGTCGGCACAGCCCAGCATGTGCTGCTGGAACAGGGTCTGCATGGGCAGCAACTCATCAGCCATGAGCCACCGACGCTGGCCGCAACACCTGTTGCGCCTTGCGGCGAGCGACGTCGAGTTCGGTCACGAGAACGTCCAGGGCCGGAATGTGGTCGTCGCGCTCGATCATCGTGGCCACCGGGCCGCACAAGGACAGCGCCGCTTCGTACAGTGCCCACACGGCGTCGGCCACCGGGTGGTCATGGGTGTCGATGATGTGATCGCCGTGGTCTGTGTGTCCTGCCAGGTGAATCTGCTGCACGCGATCGGCGGGCACGCCGCGCAGGAAGGCCATGGCGCTGAAGCCATGGTTGACGCTGCTGACATAAATGTTGTTCACGTCGAGCAGCAGGCGGCAACCGGTGCGCGCGCTGACCTCGCTGATGAACTCCCACTCGGTCATCGTCGAGCTGTTGAATCCGACATAGCTGGAGACATTTTCCAGCACCAGCGGGCGCCGCAGCCTTTCCTGTACATGATGGACGTTAGCCACCACGGTGGCGAGCGCCATCTCCGAGTAGGGCAGCGGGTACAGGTCGTGCAGCACCCGGCCGTGCACACCGGTCCAGCAGAGGTGGTCGGATATCCACATCGGTTGCACCCGCTCGGCCAGCGCGGCCAGGCTGTCCAGGTAGGGTTGATCGATGCCGTCGGCGGCGCCGATCGACAACGCCACGCCGTGCATGGCCACGGGATAGTCGGCGCGGATGCGATCCAGCATCACCAGTGGCTTGCCGCCGGGCACCAGGTAGTTGTCGGACAGCAGCTCGAGCCAATCCACGGGCTGCGGGCTGGCGAGAAAGTCCGCGTAGTGCTGCGCCCGCAGGCCCAGCCCGAAAGCCGGCACCGGCTTGGGCGCAGCGGCTGCCGCGCCCAAGCCGCACGTCGTCGGTGCCATGGGCAGATCAGATGTCAGCGATGACGCCGCCGTCCTTCATGCACTGTGCGGCCGTGACACCCTTGAAGCCCTGGCCCTTGCACGAACCTTGGCCCTTGCAGGCATTGCTGGTGGTCTTGCAATCGGCCTGGCCTTTGCAGCTGTTCACGCCGTAACAGTGAACCTTGTCGCTCGCGGCGATCGCCTTGCCCGAGCTGCCGGCGGGCGACGGTGCCGCCAGCACGAGTGTCGAGAAGGCCAGGGCCGCGGCGGCCGATGCAATCTGCGAACCTTTGGATGCAATGTTCATAACAACTTCCTTGAGGGTGGACTGAAGGGCTGCACTGAAGGCAGCGGGCGATGACGCGAGCCGGATGCAGCGCCGCGACAAGGCTGGGTCGTCGCCGCCTCAAGGCTTCTTACAGCCGGCTGCGGCCGGCTCGTGCGCTCACCACAACGCTTCGCCGCGCTGAAGCTTGTCCAGCATCTCCTGCTGGAACGCCGCGGGCCCGTAGCCCAGGCGTTCGCGAAGCTGCTGGTAGTAGAACGGCGAGCCGCTGCGGCGCGCATAGGCCTGCATCCACTGCAGCAGCTCCGGCCCAGGGTCGTTGCCGGCGGAAAGCAAGACGAACGCCGGCCGCTCGTGCCATTTCATCGGCACGATGATCACGCCGACGCGGTCGGGTCGGAACGACTCCGGGAAAGGGCTGTTCGGCAGCAACCAGCCGCAGACGAAGTTGCGACAAGGCGACTGCGGCCGTTCGTCGTAGATCGTGCAGGCGCCCGCTTCGAGGAAGTGGCAATGCTGGCCGGCAAACATGCGGTGGCCACGGATCTCGCCTTCGGCCCAGCCCTGGCAGCACGCCGTGCATGTGCCGCACTGGCGCACCGCTGCGCCCGGCGCCGGAGCCGGCGCGGCAGCTGCTGGTGGCGCCACGGCGATCGGCAGCGCACCACAGCACAGCTTGTGCTTGCGTCCGCTGCCGCAGTGGCACGGTTCGTTGCGGCCGATCTTGCCCACTGGGTGGTCAGCCGTTCGTTTTGGCGAGCACGCCGTGAACCAGCGCGCACAGTTCTTCGATCGTGTTCTGCTTCTGCAGCAGCCTGTGCACGCCCAGGCGCTGGGCGCTGGCGCGCAGCTCGTCGGTGATGTTGCCCGAGCTGATGATCACTGGCAGTTCGGGGCGAATGTCGGCCAGCGCCAGCACCACGTCGAGGCCGGAAAGTTCGGGCATGTTGTAGTCGGTGACGACCAGATCGAACCCAGCGGGGTGCGCCCGAACTGCGGCCACGGCATCGGTGGCACTGAGAAAACACGTCGCCCGGTAGCCCCCGCGTTGCAGTACGCGTTCGACCATCAAGGCCATCACTTCGTCGTCGTCAACATAGAGCACATGCTGGCCGCCGCCAGCTGCTGCCGCAGGCTCGATGGCCGTCGAGGCCGCCACTTCAGCGGGAGCCTCGACCAGCGGCAGGTAGACATGGAAGGTACTGCCCCGCCCCGGCGTACTTTCCACCGCGATCGCACCCTGGTGCGCCCCGACGATGCCGTGTACCACCGACAGCCCGAGCCCGGTGCCCGTGCCGGTGGGCTTGGTGGTAAAGAAGGGCTCGAAGATGCGTGAGCGTGTGGCGGCATCGATGCCGCTGCCGGTGTCAGTGACCCACAGACGCGCGTAAGGCCCTGGTGCGGGCACGCCCAGGCGCGCGGCGGCTTCGGTGTCAAGCACGACCGGCACCAGCCCGATGACGATGCGCCCGCTGCTGCCTTGCAGCGCGTGCCAGGCGTTGGTGCACAGATTCAACAAGACCTGCTCGATCTGCGTGCCGTCGGCGTTGACGTACAACTGCGGCGCCGCGAGCTCGGCCTCGAGCTGGACTACCGCCGGCAGCGTCGTGCTTAGCAGCGCGATGGCTTCGCGGATCAACGGTTGCAGCGGCTGGGGTACCCGCGCTGGCGGCTGCCCGCGGCTGAAGGTGAGGATCTGGCGCACCATATCGCGCGCCCGCAGGCTGGCCTTGGTGATCTGCCCGAGGCTTAGCGCCGCAGGATGGTCGGCGCCGACATCCTGCAGTGCCAGCACCGCATTGCCGCTGATGGCGCCCAGGATGTTGTTGAAGTCGTGGGCGATGCCGCCGGCCAGGGTGCCTATGGCTTCCATGCGTTGCGCCTCACGCAGCTGTTCGTGCATCGCGCTTCTTTCGGCCTGCGCCCGCTTGCGCCGCGTGATGTCGCGCGTGATGACCAGCATCAAAGGCTCGCCTACACCGTCGTGCAGCGGCGCCGCATGGCTTTGCAGCCAGCGCGGCGTTCCCTGCAGCCCGGTGATCTGGTACTCAAGCACGTCGGCGGCGCCGGCGAGGACCTGCCGCTGCAGCACACCGAAGTCGTGCCGGTGGCCGGCAGTGATGAGCTGGAACAGCGAATGCTGCTGCAATTCGGGTACGGAGGCGGCCTCGAACACCGCCAGCCCGGCAGCATTGATGTCGACGACGCGGCCACTGGCGTCGATGATCATGATGCATTCCGGGCTGGCCTCGAAGATGGCCCGGAAGCGGCTCTCGCTGGCTTTCAGCGCCTGCTGCGTGCGGTAGGCCTCGCTGACATCGCTGAATACCAGGACCACGCCGGTGACCTGGCCCTGGGCGTCGCGGATCGGTGCCGCACTGTCGGCGATATGGTGTTCGACACCGTCGCGCGAGACAAGCACGGTGTGGTTGGCCAGGCCGACCACCTCGCCGCGCTCAAGCACGAGTTGCACCGGGTCCGAAGCGCTTTCCCGCGTATGCGCGTTGACGATGCGAAATACATCCGCCAGGGGTTTTCCCGAGGCCTGGGCCAAGGTCCAGCCGGTCAGCCTCTCGGCGCTGGCGTTCATGCGTACAAGTCGGCCGGCAGTGTCGGTGGCGATGACCGCGTCGCCGATGGACTGCAGCGTGACGGCGAGGTCTTCCTCGCTTTTGCGCAGCGCCTGCTCGGCCTGCTTGCGCGCGCTGATGTCCTGGACGCTGGAAATCGTGCCGATGATCCGGCCCGTGGCGTCGCGCAGCGGCCCGTGGATGGCGCTGGTCCAGTAGACCTTGCCCTCACGCTCGATGAGCCGGTCGGGAGTAGGCACGATCTCACCAGCAAGCGCACGTTGCTGCGCCAGCACGAGGCTGTCCATCAACGGCGCTGCCAGATCGGGAAAGACCTCGGCCGAAGTCTTTCCGATGACCTGGCTGGCGTCCACGCCGGTAAGAGCCTCCATCATCGGATTCCAGCGCCGGTAGCGCAACTCGGTGTCGCGCGTGGCAAAGCCGTGCGGCAGGTTGTCGATGACCTGCTGGGTCATGGCATGCGAGTCGCGCAGCGCGGCGTCGGCGGCCTTGCGCGCCGAGATGTCCATGTGGGTACCCACCATGCGCACAGGCGTACCGTCGGCGGCGCGCTGCACCACCCTGCCGCGGGCATGGATCCACCGCCACTGGCCGTCCTTGTGCCGCAGCCGATGTTCGAGCTCGTAAGACGGAGTGTTGCCTTGCAGATGTGCGTCGATCACCGACTCGGCGCGCTGGGCATCGTCCGGGTGCAGCAGCGTGCGCCAAGCTTCGAGCCCGGGTCCGAGTTCGGCGGCCTCGTAACCCAGCATGGTGAACCAGCGTGAATTGAACACGACCTTCCCAGTGGGCAAATGCCAATCCCACAGGCCAAGGTCGGCGCCGGCCAAGGCCAGCTCGAGGCGCTCGGCACCGTCGCGGCGTTCCGCTTCGCGGGCCAGCGCCAGGCTGCCCAACTCTTCGCGTCGCCGTTGGTAGCGAAGCAAGGACAGGCCGGCTGTGCCCGCGAACAGCAGGAGCAGGGTCAGGTACAAAGCCACCTGCCGCCACCACGGCAGGAACACGGCCGCCATCTCGCGACTGACGGCGACGACCAGGGGCTTGTCGATGCGTGGGTCGTCACCTCGCATCGTGCGCATGACCACCATGCGGCTGTCGCCCGTGGATGTGGACGTGCCCAGGAGCAGGCTCTCGGTCTGCCCGCTGTCGCGGTGCCGCGCGAAGAATGAGTTGCCACCGGAGCGATCGGTGCCCACACCACGGTCCGAGGTCGGCACATACAGAAACAGGGTGCCGTCGCCGTGCAGCACGGCGGTGCGCATGTCCGGCGCGTAAAGCCCCGAGCGCAGCAGGACTTCGAAAAATTCAGGGTCGAGCGCGGCCGTCACGACGCCGGCGAAGTGCCCACCGGCGTCGGTCAGTGCGTGGCCCAGGTTGATGGTGAAAACCTGCTCGCGCCGACCCTTGTAGGGCGGCGAGACATACAGGGTCGCGCGTTCGGGGTGGTCGCGAGGAGCCGTGAACAATTCGCGGTCGGCGAAACTGCGGCCCACCGTGGTGGTGTCGCGGCTGGTGGCCAGCACGTGGCCCTGGGCGTCGAGAATGTGGATCGAGCGCACGCCGGGCATGGCGTCGCTGAGAGCCGTCAAGCGCGGCCCCGCATGCTGGGCCAGTTGCGTCTTGTCCCATGTGGGTAGGGCGTCGCGTATCCCGGTCAACGCCTTGTCCACGCCTTCGATCTGGCGCCCCAGGTTTTCGGTGATGACCCGCGCCTGCACCTTGAGGCGGTCGCCCACCTGCGCATCGATCTCGGTGCGTTCGGTGTACAGCATGTAACCGACGAGCAAACCAGCCATCGCCAGCGCGCTGCCAAACTGCGTCCATTCCCGGCGGACGTCCCCTTTGCGGCCACTGGAAGCTTCCTGCTCGGACATGGCGCATTGTCGGGGATCGTGCAGGTGTCGATAGCGGCCGACGCAGCCAACACGGGAAACTCCTGCTTGTCTTTCATTGACAGGGACCACGGCGACTGACTACATTGGTGTCCCTGCATATGAACCATCGTTCCTTCCTGAAGAACGATATGGCCCAGACCAGCTGCGCCACGAAGGTGCGCCCATGGAAAGCCCGGAACAAAACAAGCTCTTGACTCAGGTCGGCCCCGGCACGCCGATGGGCGAGTTGATGCGCCGCTACTGGCAACCCATCGGCGCGTGCGACGACATGGTCGAGCGCTGGACCAAGCGGGTGCGCCTGCTCGGCGAAGACCTGATCCTGTTTCGCACACGCCAGGGGGAGCTCGGCCTGATCGCCGAACAATGCCCGCACCGGCGCGCGTCGTTCCTGCACGGCATTCCCACCGAACGCGGCATTCGCTGCCCTTACCACGGCTGGCAATTCGATGCGCGCGGTGCCTGCATCGAGCAGCCATTCGAGGCCGACAACCCGGCCTTCCGCGAGCATGCACGCACCACCGCCTATCCGCTGCAAGCACTGGGCGGTGTGCTCTTCGCCTACCTTGGCCCCGTCAGCGCCGAGAAGCCCGCACCGCTGCTGCCGCGCTTCGATGGTTTTGTCGCCGAAGGGGCGATCCGCATCATGGGCCGGGTGGTGCTGCCGGTGAACTGGCTGCAGATCATGGAGAACTCGCTCGACCCGGTGCACACCGAATGGCTGCACGGCCATCAACACGAGTTCCAGCAGGAGGGCGAAGGCGTGAAGGTCGCGATCAGCACGCGCCACGAGAAGATCGACTTCCGCGAGTTCGAATTCGGCATCACCAAACACCGCCTGCTCGAAGGCCACAGCGAAGACAGCGACGACTGGCGCATCGGCCACCCCATCATCTTCCCCAACATGCTGGCCGTGGGCAACGGCGACCCGAAAGCGCGCTACCACTCGTTCCAGATGCGCGTGCCGGTGGACGACACGCACACGCTGCACCTGTGGTTCAACGCCTACCTGCCGCCCGCCGGTGCCAAGGTGCCCGAGCAGCTGCGCGCCAAGTTGCATCTGTACGACGTACCCTACCGCGACGCGAACGGCGACTTCATCATGGACAACATCGACGGCCAGGACATGATGGCCTGGGTCACGCAAGGCAGCATCGTCGACCGCTCGCTCGAACACCTGGGCGCCTCTGACAAAGGCGTGGCGATGTACCGGCGCGTGCTCAAGCGCGAGATGAAGAGAGTGCAGGACGGGCTCGACCCGATCGGCGTGCTGCGTGACCCGGCGCGCAACATCCGCATCGACCTGCCTACCGAATTGAAGAAGCACCACAACAGCGACGGTTTCGCCAGCTTCATGCTGCGCACGCACGCCAAGTACGCGCCGATTGCGAACGAGCTGGTGGAAATTTACGAAGGCACAGCCTCATGACCGCCGACGAAGCCAAGAGCAAGTTGATCGTCGCCGGCCGCATCCTCGACGCGGCCGGGCAGGGCGACCTCACGCGCGGCCACGTCTCGGTGCGCGTGCCGGGCGACGTCACGCACTTCTTCATGAAGCCGCACAGCTTCGGGCTGGACGAGATCACGCCCGAAAACATCGTCGTCTGCAACCTCGACGGCGAGAAGGTCGGCGGCGGCGGGCGCCGGCACAGCGAGGTCTTCATCCATTGCGAGATCTACAAGGCGCGGCCAGACGTGATGAGCGTGATCCACAGCCACCCGACACATGCGGTGGCGTTCTCGGCCACGGGCCGCGCGCTGTTGCCCATCAGCCAGCCGGCGGTGGCTTTTTCGGATGGCCTGCCGGTCTTCACCGACACCATCGACCTGATCCGCTCGCAAGACTTCGGTGCCGGCGTGGCGCGTGCGCTGGGCGGCCACAAGGCGGTGCTGCTGCGCAACCACGGCATCGGTGTCGTCGGCGAGTGCCTGGAAGAAACGGTGGTGCTGGCCATCATGCTGGAGAACGCCTGCCAGATTCAGTTGTTGGCCGAGGCCGGTGGCGGCATCGGCGAAGTCTTTGCGCCCGAATTCGTGCAGCGGCTGCACCACAACATCACGCGCACCGAGCAGTACACGATCAACTTCGACTACCTGGCGCGCCGCACGGCGCGCGGGCAGAGCTTGTGATGCGCCGCGCTGCGCTCATGTTGATGGTTAGCGTGACGTTGACGTCGATGCTGACGCCGGCACACGCTCAAGACCCCGGCCGCGCCGCACGCGAGCTGGCGCTGTACCAGGGCGCCGATCGCCACGAGCGTTTGCTCGAGCTGGCGAAGAAGGAAGGCGAGCTCAGCGTCTACCACGTGTACCCGGCGCTGCCGGCGGTGATCGCGGCCTTCACGAAGAAGTACGGCATCAAGGTCAAGGCTTGGCGCTCGGGTTCCGAGGCCGTGCTGCAGCGGGTCATCGCCGAAGCGCGGGGTGGCCGTTTCGAGGCCGACGTGGTGCAGAACAACGCGCCGGAAAACGAAGCCGCGTGGCGCGAGAAGCTGCTGCAGGAGACCTGGTCGCCAGGGCTGAAGGACCTGGTGGCCGAGGCGGCGCCGGCGCATCGCGGCTGGGCCGGCATCTCACTCGACATCTGGACGGCGGCCTACAACACCCAGCTCGTGAAGAAGGACGAGCTGCCACGCTCCTACGCCGACCTGGCCGACCCACGCTGGAAGGGCCGCCTGGGCATCGAGGCCAATAACCACGCCTGGTTCGGCGCGCTGCTGGCCGAGCTCGGCGAAGAGCGCGGCGCCAAGCTGTTCGAGCAGATCGTCAACCTCAACGGCATCTCGGCACGCAAGGGCCATTCGGTGCTGACCAACCTCGTGGCTTCGGGCGACATCCCGCTGGCGCTGACGGTGTACAGCTGGATCCCCGAGCAGTTGAAGAAGAAGGGCGCGCCGATCGAGAACTGGGCCATACAGCCCTTGCTGGCGCAGCCCAGCACCATCGCCATCCTGAAGCGCGCGCCCAACCCGGCCACGGCCTTGTTGTTCCACGACTTCATGCTCGGCGAAGGCCAGAAGCTGCTGGCCGATGGCAGCTTCGTGCCGGCGAGCAAGCTCTTTGCAAGTCCGCTGGGCAACACGCCGATGAAGATGCTCGACCCGGCGCGCGTGCTCGACTTGCAGGACAAGTGGCAGAAGACGTTTGACGACGCCATCGTGAAGAAGGCGCGTTGAGACCACACGGGCATAGACTGTCAACGCATGAGTGGCGTTAGTCGTGTAGGCATCGCCGGGCTCGGCGCCGCCGGGCGCGCGTTCATCGCGCCGCTGCAAAAGCACCCCGGCTTTGAATTCATTGCTGCGGCCGACCCGGTGCCTGAAGTGCGCGAAGCTGCCGCACGCGAGCATGGCGTGGCGGTGTACGACAGCTTCGAAGCACTGCTCGCGCATCCCGGCCTGGAGGCGGTGTGCATCACCACGCCGACGCCGTTGCACGCCGCGCAAGCCTGCGCCGCCGCGGCCGCAGGCCTGCATGTGCTGCTGGAGAAGCCGATGGCGGTGGATCTGGACAGTGCACGCGCCGTCGTCGACGCGACTGAACGTGCCGGCATCGCGCTCGTGCTCGGCCACTCGCACAGCCACGACCTGCCGATGCGCCGTATGCGCGCACTCATCGCCAGCGGCGAACTCGGCGCCGTGCGCATGGCGCATCACTGGTGCTTCAGCGACTGGATGCGCCGCCCGCGCCATGCCGACGAGCTTGACGATGCCCAGGGCGGCGGCGTCACCTTGCGCCAGGGCTCGCACCAGTTCGACGTGTTGCGGCTGCTGTGCGGTGGCCGCGCGCGCAGCGTGCGTGCGCGCTGTTTCGACTGGGACGCCACGCGTCGCGGCACGGGTGCGCACAGCGTCTTCATCGACTTCGAAGACGGTGCCGCTGCGACGGCGGTTTACAACGGCTACGGCGGCTTCTCGACGATGGACCTGTGCTTCGATATCTCGGAGTGGGGTCTGCATCAGCCTTCGGGCCATCGGCCTCAAGGCCAGCGTGGTGGCATTCCAGCAGCCGCGCCATTTCAGCCGTTCTTCGGCCTCGCACTGGTGAGTTGCGAACGCGGTGACATTCGCCAGTCGCCGCAAGGCCTGCGCGTCTACAGCGCGGGTGGCGAGCGCGAGATCGTGCTGCCGGTGGGCAGCAGCCCGCGCGATCTGGTGCTGGCCGAATGGTTCGACGCGATCACCGGCGCGGCGCCGCCGCTGCACGACGGCCGCTGGGGCCTGGCCAATCTGGAACTCTGCCTGGCAGCACTGGAATCGTCGCGGCTGATGCGCGAAATCGCGCTGCACGAGCAGGTGGCGGTGCGTGATGCTCAGGGAGATTCCCGACCGCACCAGCCTTGACACGCTCTCCCGCGCTACCTACATTCGCGTATCGCTATGCGGACCATAGTTCCGTATAGAAGAACAACACCTCAACCTGCCATTCCAGCATCGAGACATGACCGAAGCCGCCGCGAACGCGCCACGCCATGCCGACGAATTGTCGGCCGGCGCCGCCGCGCCGCTTGCCTGGCGCCAGTGGCTCAGCTGGAAAAGCCTGGTCATCGCGCTGTGCGTGGCCTTCACGGTCTACATCGCGCTGGTGCCTTTGGGGTTCCTGCTGTGGCAGAGCTTCTTCACGCCGCAGACGGCGAGCAAGGCGGCCGAGTTCACCTTCGGCAACTACATCACCGCCTACACCAGCAGCGACACCGCGCGCCTCTTCTGGACCAGTCTGCAATTTGCCATCGGCACGGCCGCGTTCTCGTTTCTCGTCGGCACCACGCTGGCCTGGATGAACGAGCGCACCAACACGCCGTTCAAGAGCCTCTTCTTTGCGCTGTCGCTGATTCCGCTGGTGATCCCCGGCATCCTCTTCACGGTGGCCTGGATCCTGCTCGGCAGCCCGAAGATCGGCATCGTCAACCTCGCGCTGATGAAGCTCTTCAGCCTCGATGGCCCGGTTTTCAACATCTACTCGATGTGGGGAATGATCTGGGTCGACGGCCTGCATTACTCGCCGGTGGCCTTCCTCTTGATGACGGCGGCCTTCCGCGCGATGGACCCGGCGCTGGAAGAGTCGGCCATGATGAGTGGCGCGAATGTGTTCCAGGTGCTGTGGCGTATCACGCTCAAGCTGGCCTGGCCGGCGGTGTTCGCCACCTTCCTCATCCTCTTCGTTCGCGCCATCGAAAGTTTCGAGGTGCCGGCGCTGCTGGGGCTGCCGGTGGGCATACAGGTCTTCACCTCCAGCATCTACCAGGCGGTGCATCGCTACCCCAGCCAGATCGGCCTGGCTTCGTCGTATGCGATCACTTTGCTTGTTATCACGACCATCGGCATCTACTTCATCAGCAAGCTCTCATCCAGCGGCAGCAAGTACGCGACGATGACGGGCAAGGGTTTTCGCCCGCGCCAGATCGACCTCGGCCCCTGGCGCTGGGTGGCCGCGGCTGTGTTCATCGGCTACTTCGCCTTGATCGTGGTGCTGCCGTTTGCGGTGCTGTTGTGGTCGTCGCTGCAGAAGTTCTATTCGGTGCCTTCGATGCAGGCGCTGCAGAACCTGACGCTCGACCCGTATCGCTTCGTGCTGAGCTACCCGAACCTCGGCCGCGCGGTGTGGAACAGCCTCTTGCTCAGCTTCGGCTCGGCCACGCTCATCATGCTCATCACGTCCGTTATTTGCTGGATCGTGGTCAAGACCAAGCTGCCCGGGCGCTGGCTGCTGGACAACCTGGCGAGCCTGCCCATGGTCTTTCCTGGTCTGGTGCTGGGCCTGGCGCTGATGATCTTTTATCTGAACGTCGACATCGGTGTCTACGGCACGATGTGGATCCTCTTCATCGCCTACGTCACGCGCTTCATGCCCTACGGCCTGCGCTTCAACACGACCTCGATGCTGCAGATCCACAAAGAGTTGGAAGAGTCGGCGGCGATGAGCGGCGCGTCGTGGTTCACAGCCTTTCGCCGCATCGTGCTGCCACTGCTCAAGCCGGGCCTGGTGGCGGGCTGGATCTACATCATGATCGTCTCGATCCGCGAGCTGTCGAGCTCGATCCTGCTCTACAGCCCGGGCACGGAAGTGGTGTCGATCATCATCTGGGAGCTGTGGGAAAACGGCCAGTACGTCGAGCTCTCGGCGCTGGGGGTGATGTTCATCCTGATGCTGTTCGTGCTGGTGATGATCTCGCAGGCCGTGGGCAAGAGGTTCGGCATCAAGGAATGAGACGAGGACACGCACCGTGCTGAAGATCGAAGCCCTCTACACCGAGTACAAGAACGAACTCGGCCAGCCGGTGAAAGCCGCGCAGGACGTCAGCATCAACGTGCCCGAGGGCCACTTTTTTACTTTGTTGGGCCCCAGTGGCTGCGGCAAGACGACGACGCTGCGCAGCATCGCCGGGCTCGAGCGGCCCAACGCCGGCGACATCACCGTCGGCGACGTGGTGGTCTTCAGCGCGCGGCGCAACATCTTCGTGCCGCCCAACCAGCGCGGCTTCGGCATGGTGTTCCAGAGCTACGCCATCTGGCCGCACATGGACGTCTTCACCAACACCGCCTTCCCGCTGCAGGTGGGCAAGAAGAAGTACAGCCGTGACGAGGTCGACGCCAAGGTGATGCGCGTGTTGAAGGCAGTGCAGCTCGACCACCTGCGCGACCGCGAGGCGACCAAACTTTCCGGTGGCCAACAGCAGCGCCTGGCACTGGCGCGCGCTTTGGTGATGGAGCCCAAGCTGCTATTGCTCGACGAGCCCTTGTCGAATCTCGATGCCAAGCTGCGCGAGTTGATGCGCTTCGAGTTGAAGCGCCTGCAGCGCGAGTTGCGCATCACCACCGTCTATGTCACGCACGACCAGAGCGAAGCGCTGGCGCTGTCACACCAGATCGCGGTGATGAACGCCGGGCGCATCCAGCAGATTGGCTCGCCGCGCGAAATCTACGAGCGGCCGCAGACCCAGTTCGTCGCCGACTTCGTGGGCACGACGAACTTCGTCGACGGCACTGTCAGGGCGCGCGACGGCGAAGACCAGTTCTACGTCATCGACACCGAACTCGGCCCGCTGCGTTCGTTCTCGGTGGACACGGTCAAGGTCGGCGACAAGGTGATCCTGTCGATCCGCCCTGAGGACGTGCGCCTGTGCGAAAAGCAGCCGGTGGCTTCAGGCAATGTGATCAAGGGTGTCGTCGACCAGAAGGTGTTTCTCGGCGAGTCGCTCGACTGGCAGCTTAAGGTCGGCTCGCGCACGGTGCTGTCTCGCACTCACCCGACCATCTACACGCGTGTGGGTGAGCCGGTGTGGGCTGAGATCGACGCGGCCAAGTGCGTGGCCATGCCGGCCGTGGCTGAACTCAAAGCCGCATAACTCTCAAAATGCACGGAGTTCTGCATGTCCTCAGCTGACCCCTTCGCCCGCGTGGTGCGCCCGCTCAAGACGCCGGCCGCGGTCAAGCCCAAGGAGCGCTGGGGCGGCGACGTCATCGTCGACCTGCTGCACCGCTACCAGTTGCCCTATGCCGCGCTGAACCCCGGCGCGAGCTACCGCGGCCTGCACGACAGCATCGTCAACTACGGCGGCAACTCTCCGGAAATGATGTTGTGCCAGCACGAAGAGACGGCGGTGCAGATCGCCCACGGCTACGCCAAGGCCAGTGGCAAACCGATGGTGGCCATCCTGCACAACCTGGTCGGCCTGCTGCACGCCAACATGGCCGTGTACTACGCCTACATCGACCGCGCGCCGGTGTTCATCGTCGGCGCCACAGGGCCGATGGACGAGACCAAACGCCGTCCGCGCATCGACTGGATCCACAGCGCGCAAAGCCAGGGTGCGGCGGTGCGCGACTACACCAAGTGGGACTACCAGCCGACGACGGTGGAAGGCGTGCCCGAAGCTTTTGCCCGTGGCTACTCGGTGATGATGAGCGAGCCGCGCGGCCCGGTGTACCTGTGCTTCGATGCCTGGCTGCAGGAGAAAAAACTCGAGCAGCCGGTGCCGCTGCCACCCAAGGGTTTTCAGACGGTGCCGTCGCGCATCGCGCCGGATCCTTCGGCCTTGTTGCTTGCTGCGCAGACGCTGGCAAAGGCCAAACGCCCGGTGATCCTGACCGAGTACGCGGGGCGTGATCCGCAAGGGTTCCACGATCTCGTGGCCCTGGCCGAGACGCTGGGCGCGCCGGTGTACGACCTGAACCAGCGCCTGAACTTTCCCAGCAACCATCCGCTGAACCTGAGCATGGACAAGACCATGTTTGAGGACGCCGACGTGGTGTTGTGCATCGACGTGCGCGACTGGGAGCGGCCCACGACCACGCTCACCAGCACCACGCGCGAGCTGGTGAGCTTGGCGCCCAAAGGCTGCCAGTGGATAGACATCGGCTTCGGCGACACGACTATCAGCGCCTGGGCGATGGACTACCAGCGGCTGCTGTACGCCAACCAGCGCATCGTCGCCGACACGCTGCTGGCGGTACCGGCATTGACGGCGCTACTGAGGAAGCAGGCGAAGAAGGATGAGGTTCTGGCCGCGCGCGTGATCAAGCGCAGTGCCTCCATCGCGCGCAAGCACAAGGCCTTGCGCGAAGGCTGGGCCAGGGAAGCCCTGGAGAACACAGACCTCAGCCCCATCACCTTGCCGCGCCTGGCCAGTGAGGTCTGGGCACAGATTCAGCATGAAGACTGGGTGCTTTCGGCTGGAACGTTAGAAGACTGGACGCGCAAGCTCTGGAACTTCGACAGACCTTATCGCCACGCCGGCAAGAGCCTGGGCACGGCCACGCAGTTCGGCATCAGCCTGGGCGTGGCCTTGGCGCATCGCGACGCCGGCCGTCTGGTGGTGGACATGCAGCCCGATGGCGATCTGATGTTCGACGCCGGTGCGCTGTGGGTGGCGGCCAAGCACAGGATCCCGATGCTCGTCGTCATGTACAACAACCGCGCCTACTTCAACGACTGGGAACACCAGATCCGCATGGCCAAGCAGCGCGGCACGCCGGTGGACCGCGCCTACATCGGCATGGACCTCGACGACCCGCCGCCCGACTTTGCAACGCTTGCGCGCAGCATGGGCTGGTATGCCGAAGGGCCGATTGACCAGCCGGGCGACGTGGCCGCGGCGCTGCAGCGCGCCATTGCCAAAGTCAAGTCGGGGCAGCCAGCGCTGCTCGACACGATCTGCCAGAAGCGATGAGCACGAAGCTGCCAACGGTCGGAGTGATCGGTGCTGGCCGCATGGGTACGCCGATCATCGGCCACCTCGTGAAGAAGGGCTTCACGACAACGGCCAGCGACCTGAATCCGGCACGCGAAAGCGTCGTCACCCAACTCGGCGCCGGCTGGACCCACGACAACGCCGCACTCGCCGCGCAAAGCGACGTGATCCTCATCTGCGTCGGCTTCGACGCCGAAGTACGCGCCCTGCTGGCCGACGGCGGCCCCTTGCGCCGCGCGAAGACCGGAAGCATCGTCGCCATCCTGAGCACCATCCGGCCCGAGACGGTGCAGCAACTCGCCGCCGCCACGCCGAACCTGCACATCGTCGACAGCACCGTCTGCCGCGGCGGCGCGGCGGCTGACCAGGGCACGCTGCTTTCCTTCGTCGGCGGCACGGCCGAGGTGGTGTCGCGGCTCACGCCGGTGCTCAAGGCTTATTCGGCCGACGTGGTGCACACCGGTGGCGTGGGCACGGCGCAGGTGGCCAAGGCGGCCAACAACCTCATCCTGTGGGCCTGCCTGATTGCCAACCACGAAGCGCTGGCGCTGGCGCAGCATTACGGCATGGACATTGACGTGCTGCGCCGGGCGCTGATGATGAGCAGCGCCGAGAACCACGCGCTCGACGTCTGGGGCAAGCAGACGATGGCCTGGGCCGACGACGACATGCTGATCGTGCAGGAGATGGCGGCGCAGGCCGGGCTGTCATTGCCGCAGTCCGGCCTCAACCGCGAGCTGTGCCGCGCGCTCAAACCGAAACGTTATCAACTGGACAAATATGGACGCTGACACCAAAACCGCAGGCGATGTGCCGGGCGTGACGAGTGGGGCCCATACGGTCCCCAACGAATCGCACTACCACTCGAAGAAGGACCGCGTCTTCGTGCGCGGCATCCAGGGCACGTACAACCTGAAGACCGAACTGGCGCGGCTGCGTGCCATGCCGCGTGTGCGCCGCGGTTCCGAGATCAAGTTCAACGACGGCCCGCAGGCCTTCAGCCGCCACTACGTCGAGCCCAAGGACGGCATCACGCAGACCTTTCACCTGCACCTGGAAGAGTACGGTCCGGGCGGGCGTTCGCAGAAGCACGGGCACGTCAACGAAGCGGCGTTCTACATCCTCGACGGCGACGGCTACGAGGTGCACGACGGCGTGCGCTACGACTGGACGGCGGGCGACATCGCCATCGTGCACAACAACTGCGTGCACCAGCACTTCAACGCCAGCGCAACGTTGCCGGCGCGCGCGCTGGTGATCAAGACCAAGCCGATGTACATGTTCATGAACATGCTGTTCCAGCAGCAGGTGGAGCCGCGGCCGAGCGAGCCGGCGCCGGGAGGCGAAGGCTTCCAGTGCCGCGAAGCCGAGGTCAACTTCAACCACGCTGACGAGTAGGAGCACGACATGGCATGGACCGAAGCCAAAGCCTGGCTCAAAGGCAGCGCAAACCAAGACCTGTACCAGCGGTTGCTCGACGACGCCTCCAGCGCGCCGTCGCGCAACGCCAAGCGCAAGAAGGTGGTCAAGCCCGAAGACATGCCCTGGGAGATGTCGCGCCAGGGCCTGCTCAAGCACCTGTTGAACGAAGGCATGAACACGCGCATGGAGACGGTCGACGCCTACATGCAGATCCTTCCGCCGGGCAGCCACTCGGGCAAACACCGGCACCTGGCCGAAGAGTGTTTGTACGTCGTCGAAGGGCAGGGTTATGACCTGCACCAGGACTGCGATGTCGAGATCACCGACACCTACCACTGGACGCCGCAGGCCGAGGTGAAGCGCTTCGAGTGGCAGGCCGGCGACGTCATCTACATCCCGCCCAACACCATCCACCAGCACTTCAACGCCAGTGCCGAGAGGCCCGTGCGTCTGATCTCGGCCATCAACCGTATCTTCAAGTCCTGCGGCCTGAACGACCTGGAGCAGCTGGAAAACGCGCCCGAATTCAAGCCCGGCGTGGTGCTCACGGCCGAAATCGTGGCGCGCCACCTCGCGACGCCACTGAAGGCGCCGCTGAAGACCGCCGAGACCGCCTGACCATGGACCATTCCGCCACCAAGAACGCGCTGGTCAGCGAGGCCATCGCCAAGAAGTTCGAGACCGAAAAGGCCACGCCCTACACACGCTGGGTCGAGGCCGAGGGGCTGGACATCATCCCGTCGATCTACGTAGAAAACCTGCACACGGTCGAGCTCAAGCCCTGGGCACGCCGTGGCGGCCGCGGCGTCTACCTGAACCACGACGCCAGCCGCACCAGCAACGACTGCTACGTGTGCGAGATCGCGCCGGGCCAGGAGCTGGCGCCGCAGCGCCAACTGTTCGAAGAGATGATCTACGTGCTGGACGGCCGCGGCTCGACCACGGTGCGCAACGGTGCGGGCGTGAAGCTCAGCTTCGAATGGCAGGCGGGCGCTATCTTCGCCATCCCGTTGAACACCACGCATCAGCACTTCAACGGCAGCGGCAAGGACGCGGCGCGCTTCGTCGCGGTGACCAACGGCCCGCCCTTGATCAATGCCTTCGGCGACACCGAGTTCGTCTTCAACACCGACTACGACTTCAAGAACCGCTTCGCCGGCGAGAGCAACTACTTCGCCAACGGCGGTGAACAAAAGGGTTTGCTGCTCGACACCAACTTCGTCGCCGACGCCATCAACCTGCCGCTGGTCAGCGCGAAGGAGCGCGGTGCCGGCGGCGGCCACATTCGCTTCAGCATGGCCAAGGGCAGCATGAACAGCCACATCAGCCAGTTCCCGGTTGGCACCTACAAGAAGGCGCACGCGCATGGCCCGGGCGCACATGTCATCGTGATGAGCGGCGAAGGCTTCAGCCTGATGTGGCCCGAAGGCGAAGAACCGCGCCGCTTCGAGTGGCGCGAGGGAGCGATGATCGTGCCGCCGAACATGTGGTTCCACCAGCACTTCAACACCGGCACCACGCCGGCGCGCTACCTGGCCTTCAAAGCCGAAGGCGTCAGCATCCGCAACGGCCAGGGCGTGCCCAAGGCCTGGATCAGCCGGCGTGTCGGCGGCGACCAGATCGACTATGCCGACGAGCAGCCCTTCATCCGCCAGACCTTCGCCGAGGCACTGTCGCGTGTCGGCCTGCAGCCCCGCATGGACGAGGCTTACGCCAATGAAGTGCCCGACTTGCCGCCCAAACTGTCGCAAAAAGCATGACCCCGGGGCGGCCACGAATTGACAGCCGCAGCGCACGCGGGCACTGTTCGGTAATCGTTCCGCATGACGAACCTTTGTTCAGCATGCAGGAACGAAAGTAGAGAAAACCGACCGCGGGTGGCGCAGGGCAGGGTGCCGGGGCTGGTCAGGAAAACATCCACTTCGGAGACAAGACTGAAATGAAAAAACTTCCACTCGTTGTTGCATTGACGGCCGCCAGCCTGTGCTCGGTGGCGCTGGCCCAGTCTTCGGTGCAGGTTTACGGCAAGCTCTACCCCTACATCGAGCAGGAAAGTGGCTCGGGCCAAAGCGCCGTGGGCACGCCCAAGGCCACGCTGGCTGCCACGCCCACGGGGCTGAAGGGGGTGCCCAGCGTCAAGGGCATGTCGGCCGGCAATTCCAACCTGGGCCTGCGTGGCAAGGAAGACCTGGGTGGCGGCCTGCAGGCCGAGTTCCAACTGGAAGGCGTGGTGGCGGTAGACACCGGCAGCGCGGCAGGTTTCCTGTGGAACCGCAACACCTTCGTCGGCCTGCAAGGCGCCTTCGGTGAGGTGCGCCTGGGCTTCATGGACACCGTGTTCAAGGAATACGGCGACACGCTGGGCATCCTGGGCATCAGCAGCGGCACGCCGGTGTCTTCCAGCAACATTCTGCGCAAGGTGGGCTTCGGGGCCAACAATGCTTCGCGCTTCCACGAACGCCGCGCCAATTCCATTCGCTATGACTCGCCAGAAATGGGCGGTTTGCAGGCCGGGTTGCAGGTCGCCACGCAAGAAAACCCGACGGCTTTCATCGGGCCTGCCAAGACCTATTCGTTCGGCGTGAAGTACGACAAGGGCCCGTTTTACTTCGCCCTGGCCTACGAAAAACACGACAACTTCTTTGGCGGTTCACTCAATGCATTGGCGGCGCAAAGCAACGTCGGCACGTCGGCCACGTCCAGGGACACCGCGCTGCAAGGCACGGTGGAATGGCGCTTCACCAAGGACCAGCGCGTTGAGCTCGACATCATCAACAAGGCGTACAAAGAAAATGCCACTGGCACCGGCAAATTCCAGAACTACAAGAACACCGCCTATCTGATCGGCTATGACGGCCGCTTCGGCCTGTGGCGGGTGATGGGCCACCTGGTGAAGTCGGCAGCCGGCACTTGCGGCCTGGTCAACGCGGCATGTTCTACCGCCGGGCTGGAAGGCAGGCAAGTCACCGCTGGCGTGGCCTACAACCTCAGCCGCCGCACCTATCTGTTCGGCGCTTTCACGCAGATCACGAATGGCGTATCGGCCCGTTTTGCCGCCACCGACCTGGGCGGCGCGGCCACGCCGGGTGAAGACTCCAGGCATCTGCTGGCCGGTATCTCGCACAGTTTCTAAGCCCCGCAAAGAGGGCGTTGCGGTCTGCCCGGCGAGGGGCGGCCGCAACCTTTGTGCGCGGTTCGGAGAATTCACCATGCGCAGGCCAAGCCAAGCCCACCCCATTCAACGCCGGCTGCTGTTGACCGCGGTCGGCACGCTGTGGCTGCCGCAGGGCCGGGCGCAGGGTATTGCGCAAGGCATTGCGCAAGGTATTGCGCAAGACACCGCGGCGCGAAACCGCATGCTCTACCTCTACAAAGGCACTGACCGTGATGAACGCCTGCAAGAAGGGGCGCGCAGGGAAGGCGCCGTCAACGTCTACACGTCGCTGAACACCAAGGATTCGGGGCCCATCACCGAGGCCTTCGAGAAGAAGACGGGCGTCAAGGTGCTGCTCTGGCGCAGCAGCTCGGAAAAGGTTTTGCAACGCGCGGTGACCGAGGCGCGCGCCGGGCGTTTTGCCTGTGATGTGCTGGAAACCAATGGCCCGGAAATGGAAGCGCTGCACCGCGAAAAACTGCTGGCCGAGTTCTGGAGCCCGCACTTCAAGGACCTGCCGCCCGCGGCATTCCCCAAACACCGGCATTGGGTGGCCGACCGCTTCAACTTCTTCACCATCGGCTACAACACCCAGCTCATCAAACCCGAAGATGTGCCCGCCAGTTATGAAGACCTGCTGCACCCTCGCTTTGCCGGCAAGCTGGGCATAGAGGCCAGCGACACCGACTGGTTTGCCGCCGTCTGCAAGCACATGGGCGAGGCCGCGGGCCTGGCCTTCTTCCGCAAGCTGGCGGCCACGCGGCCGCAGATACGCAGCGGCCACACGCTGCTGGCCGAACTGGTGTCTTCGGGTGAAGTGCCCATTGCGGCCACCATCTACAACCACAACATGGAACGGCTGGCGGCCAAGGGCGCGCCGGTGAAGTGGAAGGCGCTGACGCCGACCTTCGCGCGGCCCAACGCGATTGGCATGGTGGCGCGTGCCGCACGCCCGCATGCAGCACTGTTGTTCGCCGATTTCATGCTCTCGCCGCCAGGCCAGCAGCTCATCAAGGAACGCCACCGCGTGCCGGCCAGCAAGGCCATAGACACGCCATTGAACAAATTCGCCTTCGAGATGATCGACCCGGTGGTGACGCTGGACGAAGCCGACAAATGGGAAAAGCTCTGGTCAGAACTGTTCTTGAAAGGGCAGCGGGTCGAGCGGGAAAAGGAATAGGAACGGGCAACGCCGCATGATTTCAAAACGCAAATTCACCCATCTGCTGGCCGGCGGTTTCGCATCGGCCGCCGGCCTGGCCACACCCCGTGCTGTTTGGGCGCAAGCCCGCGGCACGGCGATCGAGTTGGCCGCCTACCAGGGCGCCGACCGCCAGCAGCGCCTGCAAGATGGCGCCAGGAAAGAGGGCCCACTGGCCATTTACACCTCGGCGCAGAGCGACGACATGGGTGCGCTGGTGGCCGGTTTCGAAAAGAAGTACGGCTTGAAGACCACCACCTGGCGCGCCGGCAGCGAAAAAGTCTTGCAGCGCGCGGTGACCGAAGCGCGCGGCAACCGCCACACCGTGGACATCATCGAGACCAACGGCCCCGAGATGGAATCGATGAGCCGCGAGAAGATTCTGCTGGCCGTGAAATCGCCGTATCTGAGCCAACTGATACCGCAAGCCCTGCGCCCGCACGGCGAATGGGTGGGCACCCGGCTGAACGTGTTTGTGCAGGCCTACAACACCAAGCTGGTGAAAAAGGAAGAACTGCCCAAGGCCTGGGAAGACCTGCTGAATCCGCGCTGGAAGGGCCGCCTGGGCATCGAGGCCGAAGACCAGGATTGGCTGGCCGGTGTCAGCGCCGAATTGGGCGAGGCCAGGGGCATCAAACTGTTCAAGGACATCGTGGCGGCGAATGGCATCTCGGTTCGCAAAGGCCACACACTGCTGACGCAACTGGTGGTGTCGGGCGAAATTCCGCTGGCCCTGACCGTCTACAACTACAAGCCCGAACAACTGAAGGCCAAGGGCGCGCCGATTGACTGGTTCAGCATCGGCACGCCCATCGCGCGGGCCAACGGCGTGGGCCTCGTCAAGGCCGCGCCCAACCCGCATTCGGCGCTGCTGTTCTATGACTTCGAGATCAGCGAAGAAGGCCAGAAAATCCTGGCCGGCCGCGACTTCGTGCCCACCAGCACCCAGCTTGGAAATGCGTTCGCCAAGACCGGCCTGCGTTTCGTTGACAGCGGCAAGATGCTGGACGAAGGCGACAAGTGGACCAAGCTCTACGCCGAGTTGTTTGCGGGCAAGGGAAGCTGAGGGCGCGTGCGATGAACAGACGCCACCACATGCTGGGACGGGTGACCTGGGCCTTGGCGGTCTTGGTGGGGTTCAGCGGCGCTGCCTTCGCACAAACCCCGCTGGCCACCTACGAAGGCGCCGACCGCATGCAGCGCATCACCGAAGCGGCGAAGAAGGAAGGCACGCTGACGCTGTACACCACGATCGCAGAAAAAGACCTGCCGGCGCTCATCAAACCTTTCGAGGTGAAGTACGGCATCAAGGTCAACGTCTGGCGCGCCGGCACCGACAAGGTCTTGCAGCGCACGCTGGCCGAAGCCGTGGCCAGGCGCGACGAGGTGGATGCGGTGCATTTCGGTTCGCCCGAAATGGAAGCGCTGGCGCGCGAGCGGGTCTTGCAGCCGGTTCTCACGCCCACCTACAAACTGCTGCAGCCGGGGTCGGTGCCGGCGCACAAACAGTGGGCGGCCACGCTGCTGTCGGTGTGGGTGCAGGCCTACAACACCACCGTGGTGAAGAAGTCAGACCTGCCCAAAACCTATGCCGACCTGCTGGATGCGAAGTGGCAGGGCAAGCTCGGCATCGAGGCCAAGAACCAGGACTGGTTCCAGACCGTGGTGGACATCATGGGCGGTGGTGAGAAGGGCCTGAAGTTCTTCAGCGACCTGGTGGCCAAAAACGGCATCACGCCGCGCACCGGCCACACGCTGCTGACCAACATGGTGGTCTCGGGCGAGGTGCCGCTGGCCTTGACGGTCTACAACTACATGCCCGAGCAGGCGAAGAAAAAAGGCGCGCCGATCGACTGGTTTGCGCTGGAACCTGCGGTGGCCCGCAGCAACGCCGTGGGCGTGGCCTTGCGCGCCAAACACCCGCATGCCGCGCTGCTGTTCCACGAGTACATGCTCAGCGATGCGCAGGCCTTGATGGTGGGCATTGACTACGTGCCCACCAACACCACGGTGGCTTCGCCGCTGAAGGGTGTGCGCATCACCATCACCGACCCGATTCGTTCGCTTGACGAAGCCGAGAAGTGGGGCAAGTTGTTCGATGACACGGTCATCAAGAAAGCCAAGTGATGAGCCCACAAGCCGCGGCACTGGCCGCCCCGCCCCAGCAACCCCTGCGCGAACTCTGGCTCATCACCCTGGGCCACGCGCTCACCCACTGGTACCCGGCCACCTTCTACCTGCTGCTGCCCATCATCGGTAACGAACTGGGTCTGAGCTTCAGCCAGATCGGGCTCATCATGACCTGCCAGTACATCGCCGGTGCGGTGGCCAATGTGCCCGGCGGCGTGCTGGTGGATACGGTGGGCCGCAAGGGCCTGCTGATGGGCGTGAGCCTGTTCTGGGTTGGCTTTCCTTACCTGCTGATGAGCTTCACCCACAGCTATTTGATGCTGCTGGGCTGCGTGGCTTTGGTGGGTGTGGGCAACAGCCTGTGGCACCCCACGGCCATCCCCACCTTGGCGCAGCGCTTTCCGCAGCGCAAGGGCTTTGTGCTAAGTCTGCATGGCATGGGCGGCAACGCCGGCGATGCGCTGGCGCCGCTGGTGGTGGGCGCCATGCTGGCGGTGTTGGGCTGGCGCGAAGTGGTGGTGCTGAACGTGCTGCCGGGGCTTGTGATGTCGCTGCTGCTGCTGGTGTTTCTGGGCACGCTGCGCCTGGGCGGCAAGAAGCCGGCGCTGACGCCGGGTGACATGCAGCGCGTCGCTAACAATCAAACTGAGGGTCAGTCGCTGGCCAGCTACTGGCAGGGCCTGCGTGCGCTGGTTCGCAACCGCAGCCTGGTGCTGCTCGCCACCAGCGGCGCCTTTCGTTCGATGACGCAGAACGCGCTGCTGACGTTTCTGCCGCTGTTTCTGGCGCGTGAAATGGGCTGGCCCGTGGTCTGGATAGGCGGCGCGATGTTTGCGCTGCAGGCCGCCGGGCTGGTGGCTTCGCCCATCGCCGGGCATTTGTCAGACAAGCTGGGCCGGCGCAGCGTGTTGATGACCAGCATGGCCATGACAGCCGTGGTGCTGGTCTTCATGGCGCTGGCCGGCAAGTCGCCCGTGTTTGTGTTCTTTATCGCCGTGCTGGGCTTTTTTCTCTATGCGATCCGGCCCGTCATCCAGGCCTGGACGCTGGAGGCCACGCCCAAAAACATGGGCGGCAGCAGCATCGGTATTTTGTTCGGCGCGCAGTCGCTGGGTGCCGCGGTGTCGCCTTTGCTGGGCGGCGTGATCGCCGACCGCTGGGGCCTGGGCGCGACCTTCTACTTCCTGGCCGGCACCATTGTTTGCGCCAACCTTTTTATTCTGCTGATGCCCAGGACCGAGCCCAGGACCGAGCCCGGCACAGGGGCCACAAAGCAGCCCGTCTAGGCGTTCCCCACATGCGAACGTAGTTCCGCATGTGAGAAACGCGCCTTAACATCCCCCCATGAACATGACCGCGTCTGCGATCGCAGAAAAGCCAGCCCCTGCTGAAAAAGAAGCCCCGTCGGGCCGGCTGTCTTCGGTGACCTCGGCTCTGCTGGTGATGAAAGCTTTTTCTGCCGAGGAAGCCGAAATCGGCATCAGCAGCCTGGCCAAGCGCCTGGGCCTGGCCAAGAGCACCGTGCACCGGCTGGCGGTGACGCTGGCGGCAGAAGGTTTTCTCGAACAAAACCCGGACACCGGCCGCTATCGGCTGGGTTTGAGCTTGTTCACCCTGGGTGCGCTGGCGCGGCGTCGCATGGACGTTTCCAACGTCTCGCGTCCTTTGCTGGGTGCGCTGCGCGACAAGTACAAAGAAGCGGCGACGCTGGCCATTTTGTCGCGCACCGCCATCATGTATTTGCACAATCTGGAAAGTGGCCAGGCCATCGGCATACGCGCCTACATCGGCGACTTGAAGCCGGCTTTTTGCACCGCCGAAGGTCGCGTGTTGCTGGCCTACAGCCCGGCTTCCGTGGTCGCTGAAGTGGTGAACGAAGGGCTGGTGGCGCGCACCGCCAAGACACTGACCGACCCCGAAGCCTTTGTGCGTGCACTGGAAGAAGTGCGCCTGACCGGCTACGCCATCGACGACGAAGAAAGCGAAGCCGGCATGCGCTGCGTGGCCGC
>JANLYV010000026.1:0-25894 GCA_031365825.1 Rubrivivax sp.
GAAGTGCGCATCTTGCCGACCTACAAGGTGGTGTCTGATCTGGGGCTGCTCAACACCTATGCCGGCTTGACGGTGCCCTTGATTGCCAGTGCCACGGCGACTTTCTTGTTCCGCCAGTTCTTTCTCACCGTGCCGGATGAGTTGGTCGAAGCCGCGCGCATCGATGGCGCCGGGCCGATGCGATTCTTTTGGGATGTGCTGCTGCCGCTTTCCAGCACCTCGATCGCCGCACTCTTCGTGATCCAGTTCATCTACGGCTGGAACCAGTACCTGTGGCCACTCTTGGTGACCACCAACGAAAACATGTACCCGGTGGTGATGGGCATCAAAAGCATGATTTCGGGTGGTGACGCCGGCACCGAATGGAACGCGGTGATGGCCACGGCCATCCTGGCCATGCTGCCGCCCGCGGCGGTGGTCATCCTGATGCAGAAGTGGTTCGTCAAGGGCCTGGTCGATTCAGAAAAATAACCGGCAAAGAGAACAGACAGCATGGGTGCGATTGTGTTGCGCGCGGTCGAGAAGACCTACGGCTCGGGGCCGAAGGCGGTGAAGGTGATTCACGGCGTGGACGCGCAGATTGCCGACGGCGAGTTCATCGCCATCGTCGGCCCCTCGGGCTGCGGCAAGAGCACGCTGCTGCGCATGGTGGCCGGGCTGGAGGAGATCACCGGCGGCGAGATTCACATCGGCGGGCGCGTCGTCAATCAACTCGAACCGGCAGAGCGCGACATCGCCATGGTGTTCCAGAACTACGCGCTGTACCCGCACATGACGGTCTACGACAACATGGCCTACGGCCTGAAGATCGCCAAGATTCCCAAGCCCGAAATCGAGACGCGCGTGCAGAAGGCGGCGAAGATTCTCGAGCTCGGCGCGCTGCTGGAGCGCACACCGCGCCAGCTCAGCGGCGGCCAGCGCCAGCGTGTGGCGATGGGCCGTGCCATCGTGCGCCAGCCGCAGGTGTTCCTGTTCGACGAGCCGCTGTCCAATCTCGACGCCAAGCTGCGCGCGCAGACGCGGCTGGAGATCCAGAAGCTGCACGCCGAACTCGGCGTGACCTCGCTCTTCGTCACGCACGACCAGGTCGAGGCGATGACGCTGGGCCAACGATTGCTGGTGATGAATGGCGGGCGCATCGAGCAGATCGGCACGCCCGAGCAGGTGTACGGCACGCCGGCCAGCACCTTCGTCGCCGGCTTCATCGGCTCACCGCCGATGAACCTGATGACCGGCCAGGCGGATGGTTCGCGCTTTGTGATCGGCAACACCACGCTGAACCTGCCAACCGCGGCGCCGCGCAGCGGTGCCCTCATTTTGGGTGTTAGGCCCGAACACGTGTCCATCGACGCGCAAGGCGGCCCCGGCTCCTGGCCGTTGCAGGTCGACGTGCTGGAAATGCTCGGCGCCGAGCGCCTGGTCTACGGCCGCCTGGGCGATGCGCTCTTCACGCTGCGCATCGACGGCATGCTGGTGCCGCCCAGGCATGGTGACGTGGTGCGGCTGCACGTGCCACCCGAGCGTTTGCACTGGTTCGACGCCGGCAGCGGCAGGCGCGTGGGTTGAGGATGCAAGATTGGCCCTACCCGCTGTGGATCGCCCACCGTGGCGCAGGAAAGTTGGCACCCGAGAACACATTGGCGGCTTTCCGCGTCGGCGCCAGCCACGGTTACCGTGCCTTCGAATGCGACGTGAAGCTCTCGGCCGACGACGTGCCCTTCCTGCTGCACGATGCCACGCTGGACCGCACGACGGCCTCAAGCGGCCCGGCCGGCGCCATGCCCTGGAGCGAACTCTCACGCTGCGACGCCGGCGCCTGGCACAGCCACACTTACGCCGGCGAGCCGCTGCCGAGCCTGCAAAACATCGCGCGCTTCGTGCTGCACAACGGCTACACGCTGAACATCGAGATCAAGCCGACGCCCGGTACCGAGCAGCACACCGGTGAAGTCGTGGCGCGCGAGGCACAACGTCTGTGGCACGGCGCCGATGTGTCGCCGCTGCTGTCGTCGTTCCGCCCCGAAGCCTTGCTCGGCGCGCGCGAGGCCGCGCCCGAATTGCCGCGCGCCTTGCTCGTCGACACCTTGTGGAACGGCTGGTTCGAGATGGCCACAGCGCTCCGCTGCGTGGCCGTGGTCAGCAATCACCAGGTGATGAGCGCCGCGGTGATGGCGCAACTGCATGGCGCCGGCATGCGCGGCCTTTGTTACACCGTCAACGACGCCGAGACCGTGCACCTGCTGCAGGGCATGGGCATCGCCGGCATCATCACCGACGCGGTGGACAAGTTCTCGCCCGGCGCCTGAGGTTGGACGAAGCCCGCACTACGCCGCCGGCCGCACCGCGGCCTCGGCACCCAGCGCTTCCATCTCGTCTTCGGGCTGCGGCAGGTGCTTCAGGTCGCGCAACATCGGGATGCGCCAGGCCACCAGCGCCAGCAATCCGCAGGTGATGCCGGCGAAGAGCAGCGTCGCGCGCAAGCCGACCTGCTCACCCAGCCAGCCGCCGAAGAGCGCACCCGGGCCGGCGCCCAGCAGCGTGAGCCAACGCATGGCGCTGGTCATGCGACCCAGCAGCGGGTGCGGCGTCACCGCCTGGCGCAGCGCCAGGAAGTTGATGAAGATGAGCACGGCGCCGATGGCGAAGAGCATCAACATCGCCGCGAACGCGGCCACACCCCAGGCGCCTGGGGGTGCCACGGCCAGTAATAACCACGCACTTGAGCAGACAGCATAGCCCAGCGTCAGGCACGGCCCTGGGCCGATGTGGGCGCTGATGCGGTGGCCGAGCACGCTGGCGATGACGGTGCCCACGCCGACGCCGATGTAGCACAAGCCCACCTGCTGCTCACTCAAACCGAGCGTGCGCGTGGCGAAAAGGATCTGCACCACGATGGCGGCGTGATGGCACATCTGCCACACGCCCATCACCAGTGCCAGCACCATCAAGAGACGATGCGTGAGCACGAAGCGCAGCCCTGTCTTCAGGTCGCGCCAGAAGTGGCCGCGCGGGCGGATCTGCACGCGCTCATGCACCGTCACACCGCGCAGAATCAGCGCCGAGGCCAGCAGCAGCACAGCGTCGACGAGCAAGGCCAGCGGCGCGCCGACGAGCTTGATGAGCAGCCCGGCCAGCCCCGGCCCGGCGACTTCCGAGCCCGAGGTCGCGAGCGCATTCTTGGCATGCGCCTCGACCAGACGCTCGCGCGACACGACCTGCGTCAACACGATCTGCGAGGCCGTGCCCGAGGTGGTGTGCACCAGGCCGATGATGAATTCGACGAGATAGAGCCAGTGCATCGTCAGCGCGCCCAGCCACCAGGCCAGGGGTACCGACGCCAGCGCGAAGGCGACCGCGGTTTCGCCGGCGACATACACCGGCAGCTTGCGCACGCGGTCCAGCCACACGCCGGTGGGCAGCGAGAAGAGCAGGAACGGAATCAGCGCGATCGCCGTCATCAAACCCATCTGCGACGGCGTGGCCTGCAACAGCACCGCGGCCGTGAGCGGCACGGCCAGCATCGACACCTGCGCGCCGAACGAGCTGATCAGGATCGAGGACCAGAGTCGCCGATAGGCCGGGTCTCGCAGCAGGTCGTCAGGGGCAAGCGTGAAGCGCAAAGGCCGGCAACCTCAGGAGCGGTAGTCGGCGTTGATGCTGACGTAATCGTGGCTCAGGTCGCAGGTCCACACCTGCGCGTTGGCCGACCCTCGCCCCAGCGCCACGCGGATGGTGATTTCGCTCTGCTTCATCACGCGCTGGCCGTCGGCTTCCTGATAGTTTGGATGACGGCCGCCATGGCGTACGACATGAACGTTATCCAGGTGCATCTCGATCAGGTTCTGGTCGAGGTCGTTGATGCCGGCATAGCCCACCGCGGCGAGGATGCGGCCGAGGTTGGGGTCGCTGGCAAAGAACGCCGTCTTCACCAGCGGCGAGTGCGCGATGGCGTAGGCCACCTTGCGGCACTCGGCGACGCTGCGCCCGCCTTCGATGGCTATGGTGATGAACTTGGTGGCACCTTCGCCGTCACGCACGATGGCTTGCGCGAGCTGGCGTGAGACCTCGTTCAGTGCTGCGCGCAACTGCCGGCCTTCGGGTGAATCCAGGTCGGTGACCGGATCATGGCCGGCGCGGTGCGTCGCCATGACGATGAACGAGTCGTTGGTGCTGGTGTCGCCGTCGATGCTGATGCGGTTGAACGAGGCATCGGCCGCTTCGTTCACCAAGGCCTGCATCAAGTGCGGCGCCACCACCGCGTCGGTGGCGACGAAACCGAGCATCGTGGCCATGTTCGGGCGGATCATGCCGGCGCCTTTGGCGATGCCCGTCACCGTCACCGTCCGGCCGCCGATCTGCAACTGGCGCGACGCCGCCTTGGGCAAGGTGTCGGTGGTCATGATGCCGTGCGCGGCGTCGAGCCAGCCATCGCTGCGCAGTGCCGCCAGCGCTGCCGGCAGGCCGGCTTCGATGCGCTCGACGGGCAGCGTTTCCATGATCACGCCGGTGGAAAACGGCAGCACCTGCGCTGGGCGCAGTTGCAGCAGCGCAGCCAGGCTGGCGCAGCTACGCCGGGCGCGCGCCAGGCCGTCTTCACCGGTGCCGGCGTTGGCGTTGCCGGTGTTGATGAGCAGGGCGCGAATCTGGCCTTCGTGGCCGAGATGCTCTCGGCACAGTTGCACCGGCGCCGCGCAGAAGCGGTTCTGCGTGAAGACGCCGGCGACCGAGCTGTGCTCATCCAGCGCGAACACCACCAGGTCGCGCTTGTTGGGTTTGCGCACGCCGGCCATCGTCACGCCGACACGCAGGCCGGCGACGGCGAAAAGGTCTTTGGCGTCAGGGGCGCGCAGGTTGACGGGCATGGCAGTGGAAGGTGCTTTGCAAAGGGGGCGCATTGTAGGAGCGCAGCTTTACGCAAACGCCTGCTTACGCTGGTGGTGACCCTGTCAACGAGCAAGGTGACTCGCCGTTGCCTAACATCCGCAATCGGCGGGGATGCACCACGACATCGCACACCCGGCCCCTACCCTTCTCAACCACCCTACTCGCGCCCAGCCCAAGGATTCCGATGCGTCGACTGAGCCTGCAACTTGCCGCAATGACCCTGGTGCTCGGTGCCTGCGGCGGCGGCGGTGGCAGCACCGCCCCCGCGCCCGTACCACCGGCCGTGCCACCGGTGGTGGTCGCGCCGCCACCGGTCGACAGCGAAGCCAAGATCCTCGCGCCGGTGGGCCGCGGTGAGCTCAAGAGTGCAACCCAACTCGCCAGCGTGTCGGTGGCTGACATCGTCGCAGCCGTGAATGGTGCAGGCGGCAAGATCACCGGTGTGGCGCCGCGCTACGGCGTGTCGAACTGGCGTCTGACCTACACCACGGCCGACGGCACGGGCAAGCTCGTCACCGCGTCGGGCCTCGTCAGCGCTCCCGACAAGGCGGCCGGTGTGGAAAGCCCGGTCATCAGCTACCAGCACGGCACCATCTTCAAAGACATCGAAGCACCGAGCAACGCGCTGGGCGCGGCCGAGCCGACGATCGTCATGGCCTCGCTGGGCTACATCGTGGTCGCGGCCGACTACGTGGGTTTCGGCGCGAGCAAAGGCACGCAGCACCCTTACCTGCTGTCGGCGCCCATGGCCGCGGCCGTGAACGACCTGCTCACCGCCGCACGGCTGTGGCGCCAGCAGAGCCGCAAGCTCGGCAATGGCCAGCTCTTCATGGTCGGCTATTCCGAAGGCGCGTACGCCACGATGGCCGCACACCGCGTGCTGCAGGCCGAGAGCAGCCTGCACCTGGCCAATGTTGTGGCATCGGTCGGTGGTGACGGGCCTTACGACGTGGGCACCACGCTCGACCGTTTGCTGGCGCGCGTGAAGGACGAGAACGCGCTGCTCGGCGCGCTTGTCAACCCGGGCTTCCTCAGCCATCTAGGTTCGACCGTGCGCAACGAGGTGCGACGCGCCTTGCTCAAGCAGGTGATACCCGAGGATTCCGACGTGTCGTTCCAGAGCACCTTCATCGACAACTTTCTTGCCGACGACACGTTCGAGCAAGAGCGCGTGAGCAACGTGCAGACCTGGGGGCCGCGTGTGCCCTTCCGCTTGTTCCATGGGCGTGACGACCAGACGGTGCCCTACAAGTCTTCGACCGTCACGCTGCAAGCCATGCTCGCCCGCGGTGCAGCGCCGGGCAATGTCTCGCTGACCGATTGCAAGGCGATACCGGCCGACCACCTGCCCTGCGTGCCGCCGTTCTTCACGGCGACGATGGGCTACCTGGCGCAGCTGGCGCGCGGCCTGTAGCCAGGTTCCTCGTGGCAACTCAGGGGGGCGAACTCGACGCCACCCAGCCACCACCAAGTGCGCGAAACACATCCGCCTGCGTCGTGATGACATCGCGCCGCGCATCGGCCAGTTGCGCCAGCGCATTGAGCGCGGCGCGCTCGGCGTCTAGCACCTGCAAGCGGCTGGCCTCACCACCGCCCTGGCGCAAGCGCGTGAGCGCGGCCGCTCGCGCCAGCGCGTCGGCACGCACGGCCGCGAGCTGCAGACTCTGTGCCGCCTCGCTGCGCGCCGCGAGCGCGTTGCGCGCGTCGGCGAAGGCTTTGGCCACGGTGTCGCGGTAGTCGATCTCGGCCAGGCGTTCACGCGCCAATGCCGCATCGCTTTGTGCACGCAACTGGCCCGCGCCCCAGATCGGCTGCGTCACCGAGGCCAGCGCGTTCCAGATCAGTGAAGGCCCGTCGAAAAGGCGCGACAGCTGCGCACTTTCCTGCCCCAGCGCGGCCGTCAGGTTGATGCGCGGGAAGTAGGCCGCGCGCGCCACGTCGACACGCGCGCCGGCCGCGGCCAGGCGCGCTTGCGCGGCCGACACATCGGGGCGGTGCTCAAGCAGGTCGGAAGGCAGCCCCGCGGGCAGGCCGGCGACCGTGGCCGGCGCGCTGGCCTGCGGCGCACGCGCCATGGCCTGCTCGATCACGGCACGCGGGCTGCGGCCGAGCAGCACGGCCAGCGAGCGTTCGCTCTCGCCACGCGCGCGGGCTAAACGCGGCAACTGCGCTTCGTTCGTCGCCAGCTCGGCCTGCAGCTGGCGCAGGTCGAGCTCGCCGATGTCGCCGGCCGCGAAGCGCAGGTTCTGCAGGCGTTGCCCCTCGCGCTGCGCTTCGATGGCCATGGCGTAGACGCGGTGCTGCTCGTCCAGCGCCTGCAGCGAGGCGTAGCTTTGCACCACCTGCACGGCAATGACGCCGACCAGCGCGTCACGCGTGCCCGCCGCCGCCAGCAGCTCGGCCCGTGCCGCGTCCGTGGCCTTGGCCAGGCGCGACCAGAGGTCTATCTCGTAGCTCAAGTTCAGGGTGGCGCGGATGTCGCTGCTGGTGGCCGAACCCGGCAGCGGGTTGCTGGTGTTGCGGCTGCTGCGCTGGCGGCTGCCCGAGGCATTGGCTGTGAGGCTGGGCAAGGCTTCACTTTGCGACTGCCCCAGCAGCGCACGCGACTCGTCAATGCGCGCCACCGCGCGCGCCAGGTCGCTGTTGTTCTGCACGGCTTCATTCACCAAGGCGCTGAGTGCCGCGTCGCCGTACGAGGTCCACCAGTCGGTGGCGATCTTTTGCGGCGGCGCCAGCTCGGCTTGCGGCAGATCCATCGCGGGCGGCGCGCTTTTGCCGGCTGGCGGCAAGGCACAACCCGCCGTCAGCGCGACCAGGCCCCAAAGTGCTAACGATGACCATGAACGGCGGCTCATCGTTGGTCCCCCTGGTCGTGCGCGGTGGCTTCGGCGCGCATCTCGGCCGTGCTGCGCGACTCGCGCAGCTTTTTCGCGGTGATGACCTTGTAGAACATCGGCACGAAAAAGATGGCGAGGAAGGTGGCGGCCAGCATGCCGCCCATCACCCCCGTGCCGACCGAACGTCGCGCGCCGGCGCCGGCACCCGTGGAAAAGGCCAGCGGCAACACGCCGAGGATGAAGGCGAGCGAGGTCATGATGATCGGCCGAAAGCGCAAACGCGCGGCTTCGAGCGCCGCCGCCGCCGGGCTCAAGCCCTCGTGGAATTTCAGTGACGCGTATTCGACGATCAGGATGGCGTTCTTCGCCGCCAGGCCGAGCAGCGTCACCAGGCCGATCTGGAAGTAGACATCATTGCTCATGCCACGCAGCCACACCGCGGCCAGTGCGCCGAAGGTGCCGAAGGGCAAGGCCAGCAACACCGACAAGGGCAGCGACCACTTTTCGTACTGCGCTGCGAGGATGAGGAAGACCATCACCGCGCCCAACCCCAGCGCCAGCGCGGAGGTGCCCGTGGCACGCTTCTCTTGAAACGACGCACCGCCCCAGTCGTGGCTGAAGTCCGGCGGCAGCACTTCCTTCACCAAACGTTCAACCTCGGTGATGGCCTGTCCCGAACTGATGCCCGGCGCACCCTGGCCGAACATCTTCACCGCCGGCAAGTTGTTGAAGCGGTCCAAGGTTTCCGGGCCCGAGGCGAAGCGCACGTTGGCCAGGGCCGACACCGGCACCATCTGGCCGCCGCTGCCACGCACCCAGATGCGGCCGATGTCGTCGGGCCGCTTGCGGTAGGCCGGCTCGGCCGACATCAGCACCTGCCAGGATCGGCCCGACTTGGTGAAGTCGTTGATGTAGGCACTGCCCAGCGTCGCCGCCAGCGTGTTGAAGAGTTCATCCAGCGGCACCCCGAGCGCCTTGGCACGCTCGCGGTCGACGTCCACCGACAGCTGCGGCGTGGCCGAGCGCCACAGCGTCTGAACACCACCGAGTTGTTTGCTCTGCGCCGCCGCGCCCATGAACTGCTGCGAGACCTCGGCCAGGCGCTTGGCGCCACCGTCGCCGCGGTTTTGCAGGTACAGCTCGAAGCCACCGGCCGTGCCCAGGCCGAAGATAGGCGGCGGGTTGAAGGCCAGCACCAGCGCTTCCTTGATGTGGCCGGTCTTCATGAAGAGCTCACCCACCAACGCCTGCACCGGCACCGGCCGCTGATTCCAGTGCTTCTGTGTGACGAAGATGGTGGCGGCGTTGTTGCGGTAGCCGCCACCCAGGAAATCGAAACCGGTGAAGGCCACCACGTCTTCGTTGAAGGGGTTGGACTTGATGATCTGAATGACTTCGGCCACGACCTTGTCGGTGCGTTCCAGCGCGGCGCCGTCGGGCAGGATGACCGCGGCAATGTAGAAGCCCTGGTCTTCGTCGGGCACGAGCGAGCCAGGCGTGATGCGCCATAGGCCGACGGCCAGCGCCACCATGCCGGCGAAGAGCACCAGGCCGATGCCGGCGCGGCGCACCATGAAGCCCACGCCGTCGACATAACGCCCGGTGATGCGCAGGAAGCTGGCATTGAACCAGGTGAAGAAACGCCCCGGCGCGTGGTGGCCTTTGCGCAGGATCATCACGCACAGGCTCGGTGTTAGCGTCAAGGCGACGATGCCCGAGATGACCACGGCGATGGAGATCGTCGCCGCGAACTGGCGATACAGCTCGCCCGACAAACCGCCGAGGAAGGCGATGGGCACGAACACCGCGCACAGCACGAGCACGATGGCGATGATCGGGCTCGTGACCTCCTCCATGGCCTTGATCGCCGCCTCGCGCGCGGGCAGGTGCTGCTCGCGCATGATGCGTTCCACGTTCTCGAGCACGACGATGGCGTCGTCGACGACGATGCCTATGGCCAGCACCATGCCGAAGAGCGTGAGCGTGTTGATCGAATAGCCCAGCAGCAAGAGGCCGGCGAAGGTGCCGATCAGCGACACCGGCACCGCCACCAGCGGGATCAGCGTCGCGCGCCAGCTCTGCAGGAACAGGAACACCACGGCGATGACCAACACCATGGCTTCGGCCAAGGTGATCACCACCTCTTCGATCGAGACCTTGACAAAACGCGTGGTGTCGTAAGGCACCGAGTAGGTCATGCCCTGAGGGAAGCGCGTGGCGAGTTCGGCCACGGTGCGGTTGACCTCAGCCGCCACATCCAGGGCGTTAGCCCCCGGCTGCAGGAAGATGCCCACCAGCGTCGCCGGCTTGCCGTTGATGCGGCCGATGAAGTCGTAGTCCTTGGCGCCGAGCTCGACCCGGGCCACGTCTTTCAGTCGCAGCGTGCTGCCATCGGGCTCGGTGCGCAGCAGGATCTCCTCGAACTGCTTGGGCTCCGTCAAGCGGCCTTGCGTGGTGATGGTGTAGACCATCTCCTGCGCGCCGCCGGTGGGCGCCTGGCCCACCTTGCCGGCAGCGAACTGCGCGTTCTGCTCGTTGATGGCGCGCGCAATGTCGCCGGTGGTGAGCTTCAACTGCGCCAGCCGGTCGGGCTTGAGCCAGACGCGCATGGCCCAGTCCTTGGCGCCGAAGATTTGCACGTTGGTGGTGCCGGGAACGCGCTTCAAGGAGTCGAGCACGTTCAGCGTCACGTAGTTGCTGATCGACAGGTCGTCGCGGCTACCGTCGGGCGAGAAGAAGGCCTGCACCTGCAGGAAAGCCGACGAGCCTTTTTCGACGGTCACGCCTTGCCGGCGCACTTCCTGCGGCAGCTTGGCTTCGGCCTGCTTGACGCGGTTGTTGACGGCCTGCGCGGCCTGGTCGACGTTGGTGCCGATGTCGAAGGTAACCTGGATCGTGACCACGCCGTTGGACGTGGACGTCGAGGCCATGTAGATCATGTGCTCGACGCCGTTGATGGCGTTTTCTAAGGGCGCGGCCACCGTCTGTTCGATGACCTCGGCGCTGGCACCGGGGTAGACCGCGACCACACTCACCACCGGCGGCGCGATCTCGGGGTATTGGGCGATCGGCAACGAGCGCGTTGCGGCCAGGCCGGCGATGACGATGAAGAGCGAGAGCACGGCCGCGAAGATCGGCCGGTCGATGAAGAAGCGGGAGAACATGGGCGCGCTCCCGGCTTACTTGGCTGACGCTGCCGAGGCCGGTACCGAGGCCGCACCCAGCTGGATCGGCGCGCCAGGAAAGAAGATGCGCGCCATGCCGTCGACGATCAGCTTGTCGCCTTGCGCCAGGCCTTTGGTGATGACCCAGCCATCGGCGAGTTGGTCGCCCACCACCACCGGCCGCGGCGCCGCTTTGCCATCGGCCGCGATGTAGACGAACTTGCCTTGCGGCCCTTCGAGCACGGCGCGCGATGGCACCTTCACTGCATTCGGCCGCAACGCGCCGAGCAGGCGCACACGCACGAACTGGCCCGGCTTCAAGGCGCCGTCGGGGTTGGCGATTTCAGCCTCGGCCTCGACCGTGCCGGTGCTGCCCGAGACGCGAGTATCGGCAAACACGAGCTTGCCCTTGCGCGCCAAGGTGCTGCCGTCGGCAAGCTTGACTTCGACCTCGAACGCATCGCGTAGCGGCAGCCGCAGCTGTCCCGCCGCGACCTCGCTGCGCCAGCGCATCTGGTCGGTGTCGGCCATGCCGAAGCGCAGCTTCATCGGGTCAATTTGCGTCACCGTCGTGAGCAAGACCTGCGCGCCCGAGACGAGCGAACCTTCGCTCACCTGCGAACGCCCGGCGATGCCGGCGATGGGCGATTCGACGCGTGTGTACGACAGGTTCAGCGCTGCCTCGATGCGCCGCGCCTGCGCGCCTTTCAGGTCGGCGCGGGCGATCTGCTCGGCCGACAAGGCATCGTCGGCTTCACGCTGGCTCACGGCCTTGGCCTCGGCCAGCGGCTTGAGTCGTGCCAGCGTGCGCACGGCCTGCGCCACACGTGCATCGGCGGCAGCGATGTCGGCGTCGGCACGCGCCAGCGCGGCTTGCAGTGGCGCGGCGTCCAGGCTGTAAAGCGACTGCCCTTTCTTCACCGCGCCGCCTTCGACAAAGTTGCGCTTGACGACGATGCCGGCCACGCGGGCGCGCACTTCGGCGTCGCGGGCACCGGCGACCTGGCCGACGTATTCGAAGACCACGGGCACGTCGGCCACGCTGACGGTCTGCACCGTCACCGGCGCCGGCGGTGGCCCACCGGCGTGGCCGCCCTGTGCCTCACCACGCGAACAGGCGACAAGCAAGAGGCCCATTAAAAACGCCGTCAAGATCTGAGCGGTCTCGACGGCGCGGCGCACAAATGCGAAGTTGCGACGATAAAAAGTCGGGCTGGCTGCCGGCATGTCGTGATCCCTCGAAGTCATAGTGCGCCCGAATGATGTCGGGCTTGCGCGGCACCATAAACGATTCCGGACAAGCTCGCCCAACACGGGCTATCTGTGTGATGACGACGAATGGATCAGGCTTGCTTCGACAGATGGAAATGAAAAGGCCGGCCTTTCGGCCGGCCTGATCAACAACGCAGAACCACGCGATTACGGACGAACCGCGATCTCGTTCTTCACATACTTGACGCCGTTGACTTTGTGCGCCAGCGCTTCAGCCGTGGACTTTTCAGTCATGTTCTTGGCGAAGCCAGACAGCATCACGGTGCCGTTGAGCGTTTCGACACGGATGCTCGTGCCGTCGACTTCCTTGTTCTCGATCAAGCGTGCCTTCACCGCGGTGGTGATGGCGGTGTCGTCGATGTAGGCGCCCACGGTTTCCTGGCCGCGCGTGACAGCGCAACCGGCGGTGGTGAGCATGACGGCGGCGACAACGGCGCCAACGAGGGTGAGACGGGTAAACATGGTGAATCTCCTTGGAAGTGAGACCGGTCGGGTCAAACCGTCGATCTCGGTGGTGGTGAAAGCTAACGAGTGAAAGGTGGGCAGTGCGCCCTACTTCTTGCGCGTGTCGACCTGGTTGCCGATGACGCCGCCGACGGCCGCGCCGCCCACGGCGCCAGCCGTGCTGCCGCCGGTCAAGACCGAGCCGGCCACGCCGCCGATGGCAGCGCCGACGGCCGTGTTCTGGTCGCGCGCCGACATGCCGCTGCAGGCGGCGAGCGACAGGGCCAGGATGGCCGTGCCGGTAAGGGTGATGAAGCGCTGGTTCATGGTGTCTTCCTTCAGGTTGGGTTCAAGTGCGTCCCAGGGGAAAGCTGTGGGTGACAAACCAGCGATCCAGGGATGAGCCATCGTCGCGCAGTGGCCGCACGGCTTGAATCAGGCGTCTGCGCGCCGCGCTGTAGGAGAAGGCCGCGTGGCCGCCGCTGTAGGACCGAGCCCACACGCGCAGGTGGCGGCGACCGATGGCAGCGCGCAGCCCCAGGCACGAGCATCGGCCATCCAAGCCCTTGAAGCGAGTCGCCCGTGAGTGCCATACCCATCGAACCGGGCGACGCCGACCCGGCCCGCGCAGCTTCCGCAGACGGCGCCGCCAGCATGGCCGGCGCGGAGAGGCTGCCGCATAGCAACGCACTGGTGCTGCTGGCCGTGCTGGCGGTGCTGCTGGCGATGCACTGGGCCAGCGCCGTGTTCATTCCGCTGTTGCTGGGCCTGACCTTGAGCTACGCATTGACGCCACTCGCCAAGCGCCTGGTGCTGTGGCGCGTGCCACGCGCCGCGGCCGCGGCGGCTTTACTGCTGGGGCTCACGGGCGGCGTCGGCTGGCTCGCTTACTCACTCAGCGACCAGGCCGCGGCGATGATCGAAACCTTGCCCGTTGCCGCACAGAAATTGCGACGCAGTTTCGAGGGCCGGCATGCGCCCACAACGACCATAGAGACGGTACAAAAGGCGGCCGCGGAAATCGAACGTGTCGCCGATAGCGGCACGCCTTCCAGCCCGCCGTCGCGCGGCGTGACCAAGGTGCAGATCGAGAAGTCGCGCTTCGACATCAAAGACTACCTGTGGCCCGGCGCACTCGGTCTGGCGGCACTCGTGGGCCAGGCTGTGGTGGTGCTCTTCGTCACCTTCTTCCTGCTCGCATCTGGGGACACCTTCAGGCGCAAGATGGTGAAGATCGCCGGCCCTGACTTCGGCCCGAAGCGGCTCACCCTGGAGGCGCTGGATCAGATCGATGCGCAGATCCAGCGCTACCTGCTGGTGCAGGTCTTCACCAGCGCGCTGGTGGGCGCCAGCACCTGGCTGGCCTTCCTGTGGATCGGCGTTGACAACGCCGCGGTGTGGGGCGTGGTGGCCTTCGCGCTCAACTTCATTCCATACGTGGGCAGCATGGTCGTCACCGGCGGCGCGGCGCTGCTCGGGCTGGTGCAGTTCGGGAGCCTGGAGATGGCCTTGTTGATTGGCGGCGTGTCCATGCTCATCCACGGCATCGAAGGCGGGCTGCTAACGCCGTGGCTGAGTGGCAAGGCGAGCGCGATGAACCCGGTGGCAATCTTCGTCGGCGTGCTCGCCTGGGGCTGGCTGTTGGGCATCTGGGGCCTGTTCCTGGGCACGCCCGTGCTGCTGGCCATCAAGGCCGTGTGCGACCGCGTCGACGAGCTCAAGGCGGTCGGCGAACTGCTGGGCGAATGACATGAAACTCCACCGTCGATCCGCTGTCTCGCTGGCTGTGGTGGGCGCCGCGGCGCTCGGGCTCAGCGCGTGCAGCAGCCTACCCACCTTCGTGCCGGCGCTGGCGCAACGCGGGCACCCGTCGCCACTGCTTGAAGGCGCGCGCGGCGCGTTGACGGCCGCACAAAGCAAAGCGGTGCTCGCCAGGCTCGAGAGCAGCGGCAAACCGACCAACGTCTTCGAGCGCCACATGGCCCTGGAAGAAGCCATCGTCGGCAGCCCACTGACCACTGGCAACGCGGTGCGCTTGTTGCAAGACGGCCCCGCCACCTACCAGGCGATGTTCGCGGCCATCCTCGCCGCCAAAGACCACATCAACCTCGAGACCTACATCTTCGACGACGACGAGGTCGGCCAACGTTTCGCCCAGGCCTTGATGGCCAAGCAGGCGCAGGGCGTACAGGTCAACCTGATCCGCGACAGCGCCGGCACGCTGAGTACGCCACCGGAATTCTTCACGCGTTTGGCCGACGCCGGCATCCGCGTGCTCGAGTTCAACCCGGTCAACCCGCTGGAGACGCGTAAGGATTGGGCGCTGAACCAGCGCGACCACCGCAAGCTGCTGATCGTCGATGGCCTGACCGCATTCCTGGGCGGCATCAATATCAGCAGCGTCTATTCCGGCGGCTCGTTCCAGCAGAGTTCGCGCGTGCGCCCCGAAGGCCCGGCCTGGCGCGACACCGACCTGCAGTTGCAAGGGCCGGTGGTGGCCGAGCTGCAGAAACTCTTCCTCGGCGCCTGGGCGACGCAAAAAGGTCCACCTCTGGCGCCGCGCAACTACTTCCCGCCGCCACAGAACGTCGGGGCGCAGGTGGTGCGCGCGATCGGCAGTTCGCCCGAAGAGCCGTTCAGCCAGATCTACGCCACCTTGCTTTCCGTCATCGCCAGCGCCGAGACCAGCGTGCGCATCACCAACGCCTACTTCGTACCCGACCCCCAGTTGTTGGCCGCGCTCGAAGCCGCGGCCCGGCGTGGTGTCGACGTGCAGTTGATCCTGCCCAGCCAGACCGACTCGTGGCTGGTCTTCAACGCCGGGCGCCGCCACTACGAACCCCTGCTGCGCGCGGGCGTGAAGATCTACGAGCGCCGCGGCGTCATCCTGCATGCCAAGACCGCGTTGATCGACGGCGTGTGGGCCACGGTAGGCTCGACCAACCTCGACTGGCGCAGCTTCCTGCACAACCATGAGTTGAACGCGGTGGTGCTGGGTGAGGGATTTGGCCAGCAGGTGCAGGCCATGTTCGACAAGGACCTGGCGGATTCCCAGACCATCACGCTGGAGGCCTGGCTGCGGCGCGGACTGGACGTGCGTGTCAAGGAGACCTTCGCCCGCGTCTGGGAATACTGGCTCTGAACTCAGCAGCCGCGGCGCGCGGCTGGCCTCGGCGGCGGGCCGCTGCGACCCGCGCGGATCAACGTGGGTTGACGGACTTTGGTGCGGGCAGCGCCCGTGCCGTCAACGACGCCGTTAGCAGCTGCGGCCAAAAACCGGTGAGCAGCGACGACCTGAAGATCGAAGCGCGCAAGGGGCGGCGCCAGACCACCAGGCCACCGAGCGCGAAGGCGCCGGCGACGCACGCCAGTGGGTGGCGTCTGGCCAGCGGAATGATCAGCGCTTGCGTCGCCTCGAAGGCCACCAGCGTGGTCGCGCGCAATGGGTGGCGTACCCACCATTGCTGCGCAGCCGCCACCACCACACCAGCGCCGGGCAAGGCGCGCAGCGAGTGCCACCAGGGCAGGGGCGTACCAGCCGCGCCGCTCGCGTGGGCCGCATCGGCGGGCACACCATTGAGTGCGAGGCGCAAACGCTCGCGCGACAGCGCCAGGCGCTCATGGGGTGTCAATGGCGTGTCCATGTCGTTCCTCTCGTCCTTCTGTCGCGACTCAATCGGCAGCGATGTCGCGCAGCATGGCCAGGTCGGCGCGTAACTGCTGCCGCAGCGGGTCAAGCAACGACTGGGCCGCACCGGCGCGGGCCGCCACCAGGCAGGCAACGGCAGCGGCGGCAGGCAGCGCCGGCACCACCACCAGCCACCAGGGTGCGGCCATCGTGGCCACCGGCAACACAGCGCAAAGCATCGCCGCCACGCCCGCCAGCAGCAAGGCGGCGAACAGCCCCACGCCGGCCAGCGTGTGCAGCAAGGCTTGGCGCTTCACCGACGCCATCGCCCGCGGCCATTCCACGGCCAACAAGTCACCGTAGGCGTGCGCGTGCGCCGCCAACAGCTGTGGACGCGTCATGATCAGGTTGAACATCGGGTGCATGAGCTTCGGTGCGCCTGCGCCGGCCCGTCAAAGGGTCGGGGCAGGCGCTACCCGCCGGCTGGAGGGATCAAAGGCCGCGCGAGCGGGTCATCAGGCTGAGCAGCGCCATCAGCGTGGCGCCGGCGGCGGCCGCGATGAGCATAGACTTGACCGGCTCACCCTTGATGTAGCCCACGGTCTGGTCGGACGCGCGCAGCGCCTTGTCGCGCAACTCCTGCGAGGTGTCGCGCACGGCGTCCATGCCGCGTTGGGCCAGCGCGGCGATCTGCTCGCTGCTGCGGCGCAGCGCCGGTGCCGCCTGGTCGCGCAGATCGTGCACGCCGTTGGACAGTGAGTCGAGCGCGTCGTTCGTCGCGCGCTGGGTTGACTGGATCGCCCGGTCGGCGGAAGCGGCGGCCTGGTCGACCAGGGTGTTGGAGGTGTCTAGGGGCTTGGTGGTGATCATGGGATTCCTTGAAAGTGATGAGGCCTTGAAGGCCGGGATCAAAGCGGGTTCAGCCCTTCTTGATGAGGCCGAACAGAAACGTCGCCACGGCCAGGACCGCGAAGACGATGAACAGGATCTGGCCAATGCCCACGGCGCTGGCGGCGATGCCGCCGAAGCCGAAGACAGCAGCGATGAGGGCGATGACGAAGAAGACAACGGCGTAGTGCAACATGGTTGGCTTTCAGGAGTTGACGACGACCCGAGTGTGGCCAGTGCGGCGTGCGGCAGCGATAGGCCGGCTGTGCGCGCGGCTGTCGGTCGAGCGAGCAAGTCGCGGTAGGACGGCGCCGACAGCGCGATCGCGCCGCGCGTGCCGACTCAGCTCGACTCGGGCAGCGTGACGCTCAAGGTAGTGCCCTGCTGCGGCGCCGAGACCACAGACAGGGTGCCGAGTTCGGCCTCGACGCGAAAGCGCATGCCCACGAGGCCGTAGGCCGAGCCACGCTGCGTGCTGGTGTCGAAGCCGACGCCGTTGTCGCGCACCGAAACGTGCACCTGGGCGTCAACGCTGGCCAGCGTGACCCACACCTGCTGCGCCTTGGCGTACTTGCTGATGTTGGTGATGGCCTCCTGCACCAGCCGGTAGACCATCAGCTCGGCGCTGGGTCGCAGCCGCACAGGTGCTAACTCGCGATGCACCTGCACACCCGAACGCTCGGCGAAGTCGCGCGCCAGGTTCTCCAGGGCCGACACCAGGCCGAGGTTGGACAGCGTCGACGGACGCAGGTCTTCGATGATGCTGCGCCCGAGCGCGATGCTGGTGTTGAGCGTCTGCACCAGGTGCGCCAGCCGCTCCTGGGCTTCAGGCGCCGCGTCAGCCAGGCGCGACTTGATGCGCGCGGCGTCGAGCTTGGCCGAGGTCAGCAGCGCGCCGAGTTCGTCGTGCAGGTCGCGCGCCAGGCGCGCGCGCTCGTCTTCGCGCGCCGTCTGCAAATGCTGCGCCAGTGCGGTGAGCACGGCCGTGCGTTTGGCGACGATGATTTCGAGCTGGTCGCGCTCGGCCTGGATGGTGCGATTGAGCTCGCGCTGCAGGTCTTCGGCCGCGGCCGCGTGGCGCAGGTAGATGAAGAGCGCCAACAGGCAGGCCGCGGTGAGCGCGATGACACCGCTGCGGCCGATGAGCAAGGTGCCGTCGATGCCGCGCCGGCTCTCGGCCACCGAGATCGTGCCCAGGTTGAGCAGCTTGTCGCTCAAATGCTGGATCTCTTCCATCTGCTCCTTGCCGAAGCCCGTGAGCAGCAGCTCGGCGGCGAGGTCGGACTTGCCCTCCTGCTTCAGCCGGATGGTCTCGGCGATGAGCGACAGGCGCAGCTTCACCAGTTCACGCAGCGGGTCCAGCACGCCGGCCGCTTGCGGCTGCCCGCGATAAAAACTGTCCAGACTTTTCAGCAGTGCATCGATAGGCACCAGCGCCTTGCGGTACGGCGCCAGGTATTCCTCGCGGCCCGTGACAAGGAAGCCGCGTTGCCCGGTCTCGGCGTCGAGGATGTTCTTCTTCAGGTCGAGGATGTTGGCGCGGGCCTCGGTCACCGCCACCAGCCGGTCGAGCGTGCTCACCGACTGCCAGTACGAGCCTTCGCTGATGAAGAGCATCGCCACCGCAGCCAGCACTGCCAGCGGGAACACCACCGGGCTGCGGCGGATGACCTTGAAGGTGTCCAGCGCTGGACCTTGAAATGATGGGATCATGCAAATACCTTGCGGGACCAAACACCATGATTCGAATTGCCATCGTCGACGATCACGCCATGGTGCGTGTCGGACTGCGCCAGTTCTTCGCCGACCAGATCGATTTCCAGGTGGTGGCCGAAGCCGCCACCGGGCGCGAGGCACTGGACATCGTGCGCCGGGGCGAGGTCGACGTGATCCTGATGGACATCGCCATGCCCGACCAGAGCGGCGTCGACGCGCTCGCCGCCATCCGTGCGCGAGCGCCCGAGTTGCCGGTGTTGATCCTCAGCGGTTACCCCGAGGAACATTACGCCACGACGCTGTTGCGCCAGGGTGCCAGCGGCTACCTGAACAAGGACTGCGACCCGGAAGAGATCGTCAAGGCCATCCGCACCGTGTGCCGCGGCCGCAAGTACATCACCGCCGGCGTGGCCGAGCGTCTGGCTGACGGCCTGGGCGGCGGTGGCGCCGACAAGCTGCCGCACGAAACCTTGTCCGAGCGCGAGTTGCAAGTGTTCCTGCGCCTGGCCAAGGGCGAAACCGTGGGCGACATCGCGCTGGGCATGTCGCTCAGTGTCAAGACCATCAGCACCTACCGCACACGCGTGATGGAGAAGATGCATCTGGCCTCCAACAGCGACCTGACCTACTACGCGTTGAAGAACGGCTTGATTCAGTAGCGTTTTGTCAAGCCGGCCGCTCACGACAACGCGCTGGTTTTTGAATCACTCACATCACCCGCGGCCAGGCGGCCGCAGTACTGGATCAGCGCGTCGATCTCGTCCGACTTGTCGAACACCTTGTGCGCGCCGAGCTCGGTGCAGCGCCGACGCATGTCGGGCGTGGCGTAGTTGCTCAGCACGACCAGCTTGGCGTGGCGCGGCATGGCGGTGGCGTGGCGCAGCACACCGAGCCCCGAGCCGTGCTTGAGAAAGATGTCGATGATGACCAGGTCGACCTCGTGCGAGGGTTGCCCAAGCCATTCGAGCGCGCCGGATTCGTCTTCGGCCGTGCCGACCACGTGCACGGGCACCAGTTCCTCCAGCGTCGCGATCAGGTTGTCTCTGATCACCGGGCTGTCTTCGACGATAAATGTCTTCAAGGGGTGCATGGGCTGCGGCATTCTCTATCGACCGCCATCAAGGCGGCTTGCCCGCGCGGTCGCTGAAGCCTAAATTGGATTGCGGCGCGCCGCTATCGGGCAGAGGTGGGCCCCGGTGTCGGACATGTCCTACGTGGCCAGGTGCAGGGCGTAGGAAATTGACTACCGGCAATGGCGCCTTCGTCTGCTGGGCGCGTAGCCGGTGGCGCCGCACAGTGAGGGCTCTTCCACTGCACGGAGCCCTCCATGACGCCTTCCATCAAATCCATCGCGAAAGTCGCCATTGCCGTGGCCGGCCTGGCCATCGCAGCACAGGCAAGTGCGCAGATCACGTTCTATGAGCACGACGGTTTTGCCGGTCGCTCCTTCACCACGCAGGTACCGGTGCGCAACTTCGACCGCGTCGGTTTCAACGACCGCGCCTCGTCGGTGGTGGTGCGCGGCGAGCGTGGCGAGCGCTGGGAGGTCTGCGAAGACATGCGCTTTGGCGGCCGCTGTGTCGTACTGCGCCGCGGCCAGTACCCGTCGCTTTCGGCCATGGGACTGAACGACCGCGTGTCGTCGGCACGCATGATCAGTTCCAACGCGCTCATCGACGACGACCGCTACGCGCCGCCGCCGCCCGTGGCCTACGACTACCGCCGTCGCGATCGCGAGCGCCTGTTCCAGGCGCCGGTAACTTCGGTACGCGCCGTCGTCGGCACGCCGTCGCAACGCTGCTGGGTCGAGCAAGAGCAGGTGATGCAGCAGGGCCGCGGTGAAGCCAACGCCGGCGGCGCCGTGCTCGGTGCCGTCATCGGCGGCATCCTGGGTCACCAGGTGGGTGGTGGCAGTGGGCGCGATGTGGCTACCGCCATTGGCGCCATCGGTGGTGCTGCGGTGGGGGCCAACGCCGGGCGCAATAACCGCGAACAGGTCGTGACGCAGCCGGTACAGCGCTGCACCAATGCACCGACCCAGGCTCGCCCCGACTATTGGGACGTGACCTACAACTTCCGCGGCACCGACCATCGCGTGCAGATGACCGCGCCGCCGGGCGACTACGTCACGGTCAACCAGCAAGGTGAGCCGCGCGCTTGACGAGATGACACGCGCCGGCCACGACCTGGCCGGCGCGCGAGGGTTGATACGTCGGCGCCCATGGCGCGTTTCTCCCGTCGAAAGTCTTGTCGAAAGGGGCGCGCCTCGACCGTTGTGTGTAGACCCCACGACAAAGGGGCGCAACTTGCCCTGGCGGATCGACTTCACGCTCACCCATGCCATCGCGCCGCAGCGAATGCGCGGGCGTCGCAGCCGCGCTGCTCGAGCGGCTGCGCGAAGCCACCGCGATGCAACTACGCTCGGAAATAGGAGCAAACCGATGACCACGGCGCAGAAGAAGGGACCGTAGTCGCCAGACACGACAAGCCGACGGTTGCCACGGGCGGCGCGCTGACGACAATGAACTATCCGCAGCGCAAAGAGAGTTGCCATGTTGTCCGCGCCCGAGTTTCGTGTCTGCCTGGTCGGTACCGACGTGCTGGCCGACCGAGCGCTGCACCGGCACCTGCGCCGCCAGTACGAAGTGCACTGCCTGCGTCGCGCGCGCGGCCGATGTCGACAAACTGATGCGCGAGCACACCCCCGACGTATTGGTGTGCGAACAGCAGCTGGACGATGCGCGTGGGGTCGGCCTGCTGCGCGAGATGACGGCGCAAACCTGTGGGTAGCCGACACTGGCAACCGCCGTGTGCTGATGTGGGCCGGCCTGCGGCAAAACCACGGCGCCTGTGCTGGCCCTACAGCGTGGCGGTACAGCAACCGGGCACACTCCTGGTGGCCGACTCGGGCAACCACCGTGTCTTGAGGTGGCCGCTGGCGCCGGGGCTCTGAACCATGTCCGCGATCCTGAATCCAGTCACCAACCTTCAGCCGGTAGCGCTTGCGGCCGAACGCTTGCGCGTGCGCGGCACGGTGCAGGGGGTGGGTTTTCGGCCGACCGTGTGGCGCATCGCCACCGAGCTCGGTGTGCTGGGCAGCGTCATCAACGACACCCAAGGTGTACTCATCATCGCCGTGGCCAAGCCCGAAGTGCTGGCGCAGTTCGCGCAGCGCGTGCGCAGCCAGGCGCCACCGCTGGCGCGCATCGAAGCCTTCGAGCGCACCGGCGTGGATCTGCCGGCGGAGCTGCCGCTGAACTTTCATATCGGCATCAGCCAGGGATCACAACGCGCAGACGCCGTGGCCACCGTCGTGGCCGCCGACGCTGCCACCTGCGCCGCCTGCGTGGCCGAGATCTTCGACCCCTTCGGCCGGCGCTTTCGCTACCCGCTGACCAACTGCACGCACTGCGGCCCGCGGCTCTCGTTCGTCACCGGCGTGCCCTACGACCGGCCGCAGACGACGATGGCCAGCTTCGGGATGTGCGCCGCCTGCCGCGCCGAATACGAGTCACCCGCCGACCGCCGCTTTCACGCCCAGCCCATCGCCTGCCATGCCTGCGGCCCCAAGGTGCAGCTCAAGCGCCTGGATGGCCGCGCCTTCACCATCGACACCTCCACCTTCCTCGACGACTGCGACGCCGCCGGCACGCTGCTGGCGCGCGGCCAGCTCGTCGCCATCAAAGGCCTGGGCGGCTACCAGCTGGCCTGCGACGCGACGCAGCCCGAGGCGGTGGCGCGGCTGCGCGCGCTCAAGCGCCGCGAGGCCAAACCTTTCGCGCTGCTGGCGGCCAGCGTCGAGGCCGTACGCGAGTGGTGCCAAGTCAGTGAGCTTGAAGCGTTAGCACTTGAGTCGAGCGCCGCGCCCATCGTGCTGCTGCAGCGCCGCGCCACGCTGCCCAAGCCCGGCATCGCCGCGGCCGTGGCGCCGGGCTTGAACACATTGGGCTTCATGCTGCCCAGCACCGGCATGCAGCACCTGGTGCTGCGCCGCATGAAGCGGCCCATCGTGCTCACCAGCGCCAACCTCAGCGACGAGCCCCAGGCCATCACGCTCGATGAATTGCGCCAGCGCTTCGGCAGCGGCATAGCCTTCGTGCTCGACCACGAGCGCGACATTGCGCGCCGCGTCGATGACTCGGTGGTGCGCGTGGTCGACGGCGCGCAGCGTGTGCAACGCCGCGCGCGCGGGCAGGCTCCGGCGCCGATAGCGCTGCCGCCCGGCTTCGAGCGCGCGCCGCGCGTGCTGGCTTATGGCGGCGAATTGAAGAACACGTTTTGTTTGCTGCGTGACGCCCAGGCGCTGCTGTCGCCCCACATCGGCAACCTGGCCGACGCCGCCACGCACGCCGACTACCGCCGCGCGCTGCACGATCTGCAAGCCTTCTTCGCCTTCACGCCGCAGCTGCGCGCCTGCGATGCCCACCCCGAATACCTGTCCACCAAGCTGGCGCACGACGACGCCGCGCGTGACGGCGGCGACGCCGTGGAAGTGCTGCACCACCATGCGCACATCGCCGCCTGCCTGGTCGACAACGGCTGGCCGCTCGATGGCCCGGCGGTGCTGGGCGTGGCACTCGATGGCCTGGGCTACGGCGAAAATCGCGAGCTGTGGGGCGGCGAATTCGCCATCGTCGACTACCGCCAATTCGAGCGCCGCGCCACGTTCAAGCCGGTGGCCTTGCTCGGTGGCGAGATGGCCGTGCACGAACCCTGGCGCAATACCTACGCGCAGCTGATGGCCGAGATGAAGTGGCCTGCGTTTGCGATGAACTACGGCGAGCTCGAGCTGCACACCGTGCTCGCCAACAAGCCGCGCGCCTTGCTCGACGCCATGCTCGACAAACAAGTGAACTCGCCGCTGGCCAGCTCCTGCGGCCGCCTCTTCGACGCCGCCGCCGCGGCGATGGGGTTGTGCCGCGAGCATGCCGCCTACGAGGGCCAGGGTGCGGTCGAGATGGAAGCGCTGGTCGACCTCGAGGTGCTGGCGTTCGAAGACGAGGAGCTCGGCTACCCCTTCGCCATTCCGCGCCTGAAGGGCAGCCACATGCCCTACATCGAGCCGCTGGCGATGTGGAGTGCGCTGCTCGGTGATCTGGTGCTGAAGACCCCCGTGCCGACCATGGCGGCCCGCTTTCACAAAGGCCTGGCGCGCGTCATCGTGAAGATGGTCGACAAGCTCGTCACCAGTTACAACGATGCGCAGGCCAACGCGCAAACCAACAAGCCGACCTACGAAAAAACGCCCTTGCCCACCCTGCGCCACGTCGCGCTGTCGGGTGGCGTGTTCCAGAACAAGCTGCTGCTCGAACGCGTCAGCACATCCTTGCGCGCCGCCGGCTACGAGGTGCTGACGCATCACCGTGTACCCTGCAACGACGGCGGCCTGGCGCTGGGCCAGGCGGCGGTGGCCGCGGCGCGCGCCTTGGCCCCATGACAGCCCGAAGAGGAAACGCACCATGTGCTTAGGCATCCCCGGCCGCATCATCGACATCACCAGCAGCGTGAACAAGCTGGCCACGGTGGAGGTGATGGGTGTGCGGCGCGAGATCAACATCGCCTGCATCGTCAACGAAGAGCACCCGGTGGCTTCATGCGTGGGCGACTGGGTGCTGGTGCACGTCGGTTTTGCGATGAGCCGCATCGACGAGAAAGAGGCCCGGCTCACGCTCGACGTACTGCACATGCTGGGTGAAGCGCAGGCCGAATTGCAGGCCATGCGCGAGTCCGACAAAGCCGTGGCCGCACCGTGAACACCGACCGTGCCCTGGCTGGCCTGTACCCGCACCTGGCAGCCGGCGGTGTGCCCGTGGACGGTGCCGCGCTGGACGCAATGCTGCTCGAATCGGTGCGGCAAAAGGCTGCCGACAGCGTGACGGTGAAACAAGGTTTTTTCCGCGACAACGCCGAGCGCATCGTCGACGCCGCGCACCTCATCGCACGCGCTTATCGCAGCGGCGGGCGCCTGTACACCATGGGCAACGGTGGCTCGAGCTGCGACGCGGCACACCTGGCGGTCGAATTTCAGCATCCCGTCACCGCCGGCCGCCCGGCGCTGCCCGCCGTCAACCTGAGCCAGGACATGGCGATGATCACCGCCGTCGCCAACGACCTCGGCTTCCAGCATGTCTACACACGTCAGGTGTTAGCGCATGTCGGCCCGCTCGATTGCCTGGTCGGCATCTCGACCAGCGGCAACTCCGAAAACCTGCTCGCCGGGTTCGCCGCGGCCAAGCGCCAGGGTGCGGCCACGTTGGGCCTGGCGGGCGGCGATGGTGGCCGCATGCGCGCCAGCGCCGATGTCGACCAATGCCTGGTGGTGCCCACCGACAGCATCCATCGCGTGCAGGAAACGCATGTCGCGCTGTACCACATCCTGTGGGACCTGACGCACACGCTGTTGGCGGATGACAGAAACCCGGACCGGGGCCCGAGATGAAATTTGCCGACGAATTTCGCGACCCCGTGCTGGCCAAGTCGTTGGTCGCCGAGATCACGCAACTGGCCGACACGCTGGCTGGCGCAAGGCCGCGCCCGCTGCAGGTGATGGAGGTCTGCGGCGGCCACACCCACACCATCTTTCGCTACGGCCTGAAAGACCTGCTGCCACAAAGCATCGAATTCGTGCACGGCCCGGGCTGCCCCGTGTGCGTGCTGCCCATGGGCCGCGTCGACGACTGCGTGGCCATCGCCGAGCACCCTCAGGTCATCATGACCACCTTCGGCGACGCGATGCGTGTGCCGGGTTCGAAGAAGAGCCTGTTGCAAGCCAAGGCCGAAGGCGCCGATGTGCGCACCTTGTATTCGCCGCTGGACGCGCTGAAGCTGGCGCAAAAGCACCCCGACAAAGAGGTGGTGTTCTTCGGCCTGGGCTTCGAGACCACGATGCCGAGCACGGCGCTGACGGTGCTGCAGGCCGAAGCGCTTGGCGTGCGCAACTTCTCGCTCTTTTGCAACCACATCACCATCATCCCGACGGTGAAGGCCATCCTCGATTCGCCCGACCTGCAGATCGACGGCTTCCTCGGCCCGGGCCACGTCAGCATGGTGATCGGCACCCG
>JANLYV010000084.1:0-2806 GCA_031365825.1 Rubrivivax sp.
GGCGCCGCTTAAGTACACGTTCTGAGCGCCCCACGCACGCCGCCTTGCGGCCCCCGACCCCCGTGGGGAACAAGCAACGGGCCAACGCCAATTTTGCTTGAGAGCCTCGGCGCGACAGCGGCCCGGCACGGCGTGGGAGCCACCGTCGGCGGTGGCTCCAATTTTCAGCAGCCCACCGGGTGATCGGTGCGGCGTAGGCTGGGTGATTCACCTCGCCCCGCGCACCTTGAGGACCTGTCCACCATGAGCACCGTCGCCGTCACTCCCGTCGCGAGCAAGCCGACGCTGTCGTTCTGGCAGATCGTCAACATGAACTTCGGCTTCTTCGGCATCCAGTTCAGCTTTGGCCTGCAGCAGGCCAACATGAGCCCGATCTACCAGTACCTGGGCGCCGACGAAAGCAAGCTGCCGCTGCTGTGGCTGGCCGGGCCGATGACCGGCCTGCTGGTGCAACCCATCATCGGTGCGATGAGCGACCGCACCGTCTCGCGCTGGGGGCGGCGCACACCGTACTTCATGATCGGTGCGATCTTGTGCAGCCTGGGGCTGCTGTTCATGCCCTACAGCCCAACGCTGTGGTTCGCCGCCGGCCTGCTGTGGATCCTCGACGCCGCCAACAACGTGACGATGGAGCCTTACTGCGCCTACGTCAGCGACCGCCTCCAGCGCGAACAACACTCGCTGGGCTTCCTCACGCAAAGCGCCTTCACCGGGCTGGCGCAGACCCTGGCCTACCTTGCGCCCAGCATCCTGGTGGCGCTGGGCATGAACAAGGACGCGGTGGGTGACAACCACATACCGCAGGTGACGTTGTCGGCCTTCATCGTCGGTGCGGTGCTGTCGCTGGGCACCGTGTGGTGGAGCATCCGGCGCGTGCCCGAGCTGCCCTTGAGCGCGGCCGAAATGGCCGCGATGCGCGCGCGGCCACGCGGCGCGGCGGCGACGCTGGGCGAGATCTGGCTGGCCATCAAGGCCATGCCGCCGACGATGCGCCGCCTGTGGTGGATGGCGCTGTTCCAGTGGTACGGAATGATGTGCTACTGGATCTACATCGTGCCGGCGCTGGCCACGACCATGTTCAACACGGCCGATGCCACCAGTGTGGGCTTTCGCGACGCCAGTCTTCTCAATGGCCAGATCGGTGGCTTCTACAACTTCGTGGCTTTCATCGCGGCGTTTGCGATGGTGCCCGTGGTGCGCCGCATCGGGCCGAAGCGGATGCACGCCCTTTGTTTGTTAGCCGCCGCGGCTGGCATGTGGGTGCTGCCCGGGATTCGCGACAAGGCCTGGCTGTTCGTGCCCATGCTGGGCGTCGGCCTGGCCTGGGCCAGCATCATGGGCAACCCCTACATCATGCTCGCCGGCAGCATTCCACCCGAACGTGCCGGGGTCTACATGGGCATCTTCAACATGTTCATCGTCATCCCCATGCTGATCCAGATGGTGACGCTACCGTTGCTCTACGACAGCCTGCTCGGCGGCCGGCCCGACAACGTCATCCGCCTGGCCGGTGCGCTGCTCGCTTGCGCCGCGGTGGCGGTGCTGTGCGTCAAGACCCAGGAGCCTGGCGCCGCTCGCAGCCAGGAGCCCGCGGCGACATGAAGAACCAGGTCCAGCTCATCACCTACGTCGACCGCCTCGGCGGCGGTGGCCTGCAGGAGCTGCGCGCCTTGTTGTCGGGCACGGGCGCGCTGGCGGGCCTCTTCGGTGGTGTGCACCTGCTACCCTTTTTCCACCCGATCGACGGCGTCGACGCCGGCTTCGACCCCATCGACCACCTGCGGGTCGATCCGCGTCTGGGCCAGTGGCAGGACGTCGCCGCCCTGACGCAAGAGCTCGACGTGATGGGCGACGTCATCGTCAACCACATGTCGGCCGAGTCAGCGCAGTTCATCGACTACTCGCAGCGCGGCAGCGCCTCGCCTTTTGCCGGACTTTTCCTTACCTTCGACGCCGTATTCCCACAGGGTGCGACGCAGGACGAGCTGCTGGCGCTGTACCGGCCGCGGCCGGGCCTGCCGTTCACCATGGCCACGCTGGCCAATGGCGAGCGCACGATCCTGTGGACCACCTTCACGCCGCAGCAGGTGGACATCGACGTGGGCCATGCCAAGGGCGCCGAATACCTCGACGCCATCCTTCGCACCTATGCCGCCAACGGCGTGCGCATGGTGCGGCTCGATGCCGTGGGCTACGCCATCAAGAAGCCCGGTGCCAGCTGCTTCATGATGCCCGAGACCTTCGATTTCATCGCCCGGTTCGCGGCGCGCGCCAAGGGCCTGGGTATCGAGGTGCTGGTCGAGATCCACGCCTACTTCCAGCGCCAGGTCGAGATCGCGCGGCACGTCGACTGGGTCTACGACTTCGCGCTGCCGCCGCTGGTGCTGCACGCCTTCGAGTTCAAGACGGTCGAGCCGCTGAAGCGCTGGATCGCGCTGCGGCCGAACAACGCGCTGACCGTGCTCGACACGCACGACGGCATCGGCATCTTCGACATCGGTGCCGATGCCAGCGACCGCGACGGCCGCCCCGGCCTGGTGCCGCCACACGAGCTGGATGAACTGGTCGAGCGCATCCACAAGAACAGCCAGGGCCAGAGCCGTCGCGCCACGGGTGCCGCTGCATCCAACCTCGACCTCTACCAGGTCAACTGCAGCTTCTACGACGCCATGGCGCGCAACGATCGCGCCTACCTGCTGGCGCGCGCCATCCAGTTTTTCCTGCCGGGCATTCCGCAGGTCTACTACGTTGGCTTGTTAGCCGGCGAGAACGACATGGCGCTGCTGGCGGCAACGCAGGTCGGGCG
>JANLYV010000174.1:0-5984 GCA_031365825.1 Rubrivivax sp.
GCTGCAAAGCCGTGTCAATTCACGACTGGTGGAGTTTCGCGAGACGAACGCCGACGACACGCCCGGCGCGCTGAAGATGGTGGCTATCCTGGACGTGCTCAACGACGGCATCTCGGCCGTCTACACCTTCTACGAGCCCGAGGCCGGCAGCAGCTACGGCACCTACAGCGTGTTGTGGCAGATCGAGCAGACCAAGCTGCTCAAGCTGCGCCACGTCTACCTCGGCTACTGGATCGAGCACAGCCCGAAGATGGCCTACAAGGCGCAGTTCGGGCCGCACCAGATGCTCATCGACGGGCATTGGCAGGCGCCGCCCCAGCCTGCCTGAGGGTCACTCCGCGCCGAGGCGCCAATGTGCCCGGCCGCCCACCTCGTCGCGCGCCGCCGCGCCCTCGCCTTCCAGCTTCAGCAGATGCGCCAGCAGCGAACGCTGAGCCATCGCATGCAGCGCTTGCGGCACATCGGCGTAGACATCCGGCAGCAAGGCTTCGATCGCGCACGGCGCGAGCCGGCGCAGTGCCGCCACCACCTTGGCCTCGCGCGCCTGCCGGTGTTTGATCTATGCGCGCAGCACTTCGTGTGGTGCGCCGACCAGGAAACCGTGCCCCGGTGCCAGCCACTGCAGTGGCAGCTCCAGCAGCCCCTGCAGCGCGCGCAGGTAGGCCGCCATGTCGCCGTCGGGCGGGTTGATGACCACGGTCGAGCCCTGCATCACATGGTCGCCGGTGAAGAGCAGCTGCTCTTCTTCGAGCAGGTAGCACAGGTGGTTGGACGCGTGGCCCGGCGTGTGCAGCACGCGCAGCGTGGTCGTGGCACCGAGTGCGATGACTTCGCCGCCCTGCAGTTCGCGCTGCGGTGCAAAGCTGTCGTCCTGCCCCATCGCATGCGCTGCGCGTCGACCCCACACCGGTGCGCCAGTGGCCTGCGCCAGTAACGCGGCGCCCGGCGAGTGGTCCTTGTGGGTGTGCGTCACCAGGATGCGCTCGATAGTCCCCGGCGCGGCCGCGATCAAGGCCTGCACATGGCCGGCATCCGCCGGACCAGGGTCGATGGCGGTCCAGCGGTTGGTGACCACGTCGCTAACAAGGTACGTGTTGGTGCCCGGGCCGGTCATCATGCCGGCGTTGGGGGCCGTGATGCGCAGCACGCGCGGCGAGAGTGCCACGGCACGCCCAGGCACGATCTCGCCAGAGACATCACCGCGGCCATCGGGGTCGAGCCGGCCGATCTCGGCGTAGGCCCACTCATCCGGCAGCACCACCACCCGGCCTTGTCTGCCGGTACCCACGCGCGGCATCGTCACGCCGATGTCGCGCCGTGCTTGCGCTTGTGCGAAGGCCTCGGCCGCCGTCTGAAAGCGCGACAGGTCGTGCAGCGTGCGCCGCGTCACCGGCAGCAGCATCAGGCCGCGTGCCGAGTCCATGGCTGCCGCGGGCGTGAGCCACATCAGCTGCACCGCTTCGGCCAGGTCGGGCACGGCAGTCTGGCCGCCTGGCGCCAACGCGCAGAAGAAGCGGGTGTCGAAGCGCTTGGGCGTGCCCGGCGGGGTGAGCCAGTGGCTGTAGTAGGCCAGGCCGCGAAGATCCAGGCGCAGGCCGAAATGCGCGCACAGGTCGCCCACGGTCTTGGTGCCGGCGTGCATGGCCTTGCGCCACGGATGCAGCGCGGCTTCATGCGGCGCCACATCGAAGCGGCCGCCGTGCTCGTCACAGGCCAGCAGCAGCCCGACTTCCTCGAAGCATTCGCGCAGCGCAGCCACGGCGTAATCGCCGCCGCCTTGCGCCAGCCCAAGCTGCGCGCTGAAGGCCGCGTCGTCAGGCCCAAGGCACCAGCGCTGCGCTTCGCGGTCGCGAGCATCGAGCACACCGCCGGGGAACACCGCGGCGCCGCTGCGCAGGTCGCCGGCACGGTCGGCGCGACGCATCATAAGCACTTCCATGCCGGCATCACCGTCGCGCAGCAAGATCAGCGACGCCGCAGTGCGTGCGTCGGCGGCGGCCACGTAATTCGTGCTCATGCCGCGGCCCCCACGACCACGCCGCTGTCGAGCAGCGACTGGATCTCGGCCTGCGAGAAGCCGCACTCCGCCAGCACCAGCGACGAGTGTTCGCCACGTCGCGGCGCACGCTGCGGCGGCGGCGGCACGCTGCGATCGAAGCGCGGCGCTGCCGCCGGCTGCGTCACGCCGTCGATGTCGATATAAGCCTGGCGCGCCTTAGCGTGTCCATGTGCACTGGCTTCTTCCAGGTTGAGCACCGGCGCGAAGCAGGCATCGCTGCCGTCGAGCAGCGCACACCATTCGTCGCGCGTCTTGCCGCGCATCAGGCCGGCGATGGCGTCGCGCATCTCGGGCCACAGGCGGCGGTCGTACTGGCGCTCGACGAACCGAGTGTCCAGGCCGATGCGCTGCGCCAGCTCGGCGAAGAACTTCGGCTCCAGCGGCGCCAGCGCGACATGGCGGCCGTCGGCGGTCTCGTAGGTCGCATAAAAAGGTGCGCCGCCATCGAGCAGGTTCTGGCCGCGGCCGCCGGCCCATTGCCCGGCCGCGGCCAGGCCGTGGAAGATGGAAAAGAGCGAGGCCGCACCGTCGACCATGGCCGCATCCACCACCTGCCCGCGGCCCGAGCCGTGGCGCTCGTGCAGTGCCGCCAGCACGCCGAAGGCCAGGTACAACGCGCCGCCACCGTAGTCACCCACCAGGTTCAGCGGCGGCACGGGCTTGCCGCCCGCAGGGCCGATGGCGTCGAGCGCGCCGGTGAGCGCGATGTAGTTCAGGTCATGGCCGGCGGCTTGCGCCAGAGGCCCGTGCTGGCCGAAGCCCGTCATGCGGCCATACACCAGCCGCGGGTTGTGCTCGTGGCAGACCGTGGGGCCCAAGCCCAGGCGTTCGGCCACACCGGGGCGAAAGCCTTCGATCAGCACGTCGGCGCCAACCACCAGGCGCATCAACACGTCCAGACCTGCGGCGGCTTTCAGATCCAGCGCAAGCGAGCGGCGGTTGCGCGAGTGCACGTCGAAGCGCGGCGTCATCGAAAGGCCCAGGCCACTGGGCTCGACGCGGTCGATGCGCACGACATCGGCGCCCAGGTCGGCGAGCAGCATCGCACACATCGGCGCCGGGCCGATGCCGGCGAGTTCGATGACTTTCAATCCGTGCAGAGGTCCCATGTCCCCACCAGGTCGTTGCGCAAGCCTTGCAGTGTGCACGACGCCGTCGGCGCGGTGCCCGGACTGGCCTTCCGCAGCCTGACGGTGGCATGTGCAAGAAAAGTTTGAAGGCCGGATCATGTAGCTCACTCTATGAGCTACCTGGCATGGACACTGGTTCCCACATCGAGGCGTTTTGCCTCCACCGCGAAGGAGATGTGTCATGGACCAGGCCCTGCTCGAACTCGACACCCCACCCACCAGCGACGCCGAACGAGTCGGCTTCCAGCTCGGCTGGGACCACGCCCACCACGGCCTGGTGCCACCGCCCGAGCTGTTGCTGGCAGGCACGCCGCTGCGCCACGGCTGGCAGGCGGCGCGCGCGCTGTTTCGCCAGCGCACGCTGGTGGCCAGCACATCGGTTCGTCGCTGGCTCGGACTGCGCATCCACGCCTGGCGGCTGGGCATCGCCTTTGAGAGCACGCAGCTCACGGCGCACTACATCGCACAGCTCGACGCCAGCCATTGCCCGGTGACGCTCAAGCCGCTGGGTGGCACGGTGGCGGCGAACCAGGCACCCGTGATCGAGCGGCTGCAAGGCGATGCCGGCTACGCCGCCGGCCACCTGGTGACGATGAGCCGCGAAGCATCCATCGCCCGGGCGGGGTGCAGCTTTGCGCAAGCATGGGCCACGGTACGACGTCTTGAAGCCAGCGGCGCGGAAGAACACGCAGGTCTCGATGCCGCCTCCTGGCGGCGTCTGGCCGCGCTGATCTCCTACGTTACGCCGCTGTCGCACGCGCAGGCCGCGGCCTTGCCGATGTGCGTGTTGCCACCGAACCGTGTGCGCGTGCTCAATCCGGCGCAGGGCTTGCAAGCACTGCTGACCTGGCAACTCGCCGCACCGGGCTGGAGTGGCCGCCTGCGCCAGCTTGGCGAGATGGCCGAGGCCGTCACCGGCGAGCGCGCGCTGCGCCATGACTTTCAGCTCTTGATCGGCGCCATGGCGCCGCGTGTGCTGGAAATGCCGGCCAGCAACATGGCTGCCGCCGACACGCAGGCGCAACGTGCGGCACTCGCGCAGCTGTGGCATGACCCACGCGTGATGCGGCGCTGGCAGCACTGGCTGCTGGCCCTGGGCGAATCGGCCACCGAGGCCTTGCTAGAGCGCGCCGCCGCCGCGGGCCTGGTCGGCGTGCGCATGCAGCTGCACGACAAGGCCACGGCCACCGAGGGCTGGACATCGACGCTGCCGACGCTGCTGAAGTCAACCCAGCGGCGCCACAAGACCGTGCCCACGAAGGCCCGTACTGCCGCGCGAGATGGCGCGCCCCTGCAGCGTTAGCGTTCGTCGAAAGAGACGACCACGCGCTCGGTCAGCGGGTGGGCCTGGCAGGTGAGGATGAAGCCGGCCGCAACCTCGCTCTTTTCCAGCGCGAAGTTGCGGTCCATGCGCACCTGGCCCTGCACCAGCTTGGCGCGGCAGGTGGCGCACACGCCCGACTTGCACGAGAACGGCACGTCCAGCCCGGCGCGCGATGCGGCGGCGAGGATGTTGTGGTCGCTGGCAGCGAAGCCGATGTCGCGCGTGATGCCGTCGCGCACGATGCTGATGCGCGCCGTCGAGGCGTCACCGGCCTGCGGCACCAGCGACACCTCTTGCGCCAGCGCCGGCGGCACACCGAAGCGTTCAACGTGCACCCGCTCATCTGGCATGCCTGCCGCAAGCAGGGCAGCTTCGGCCTCGTCGTTCATCGCGTGCGGGCCGCATATGAAGGCTTCGTCGACCTGGCCGATCAAGCGCAGGAAGGTCGCCATTTTCGCGCCATCGATGCGCCCGCTGTTCAAAGGGGAATCGACCTGCTCGCGCGAGAACACCGGGTGCAGCGCCAGTCGCGTGAGGTAGCGGTTCTTCAGGTCTTCGAGCTCTTCCTTGAACATCGTCGACGCCGCGACCCGGTTGCCGTAGAGCAGCGTGAAGCGGCTCGTGGTGTCGCGCGCCAGAACGGTCCTCAGGATCGACAGGATCGGCGTGATGCCGCTGCCGCCGGCAATGCCCAGCACGTGCTGCGCTGCGTGACCGGCTAACGCTGCACCGAAGCGGCCTTGAGGCTCCATCACATCGAGCAACTGGCCGACCGCAACATGGCGGTGGAGCCAGCCCGAGAACGCGCCGCCCGGCACATGGCGCACGCCCACGCGCAACGTCTCGCCGGCGCCGGCACAGATCGAATACGAACGGCGCAGGTCTTGGGTATTCGCGGGGTGGCGCAAGGTCAGGTACTGGCCGGGTGCGAAGCGGAAGGTCTCGGTCAATTCGCTCGGCACATCGAAGCTGAGCACCATCGCGTCGTCGGTGTCGGCGCGGATTTCTTGGATGCGCAGCGGGTGGAAGTGCAGGCCTGACATACGACGATCTAAATGGGCTTGAAATACTCGAAAGGCTCAAGGCAGGCCAGGCAGCGGTGCAGCGCCTTGCACGCGGTCGAGCCGAAGGCTGCCAGCCGCTCGGTGCGCTCGCTCCCGCAACGCGGGCAGGGCACGCGGTGTGCCAACAGCCGAATCGGTTGCACCGTGTGGTTGACGGCCGCAAGCCCGCTCGGCGGCGCGATGCCGTAGCGGCGCAGCTTTTCGCGCGCCTCCGTGCCGATCCAGTCGGTGGTCCAGGCCGGGGCTAACCTTTGTGTGACGCGCACCGGGCCCAGCCCGGCGTCGACCAATGCTTGCTCGACACTTTGGGCGATGACCTCGGTTGCCGGGCAGCCGCTGTAGGTAGGCGTGAGCACGACTTCCATCGCGTCACCATGGTCGAAGACTTCGCGCACGATGCCGAGCTC
>JANLYV010000199.1:0-8573 GCA_031365825.1 Rubrivivax sp.
GCTCTTCGACTTCAGCTTCGACTTGACCAAGGCCACTGTCTGGGGCTTCATCTTCCTGGTGCTCTTCGACGTGGTGCTGACGTTCCCGAAAGACCAGGTGCTGATGCAGCGCACGCTGTCGACCAAGAGCGACAAGGACGCCGGGCGCTCGATCTGGACGCTGGCGGCGATCATGATCCCGGGCGGGTTTGTCTTCTATTCGATCGGCACCGCGCTGTACGTTTTCTACAAAGCCAACCCGGAGCGCATGAACCCGTTGTTGACGATCGACGCGACCTTCCCGCTCTTCATCGCCGCGGAGCTGCCGATGGGCATCACCGGCCTGATCATCGCGGGCATCTTCTCCGCCGCGATGGCCACGCTGTCGAGCATCATGAACAGCGTCTCGACGCTGGCCTCGGTGGACTTCTACGAAAAGCTCGTGAAGAACCCGGACCCGAAGAAGAGTGTGCTGTTCGCAGAAGTCATGACGGTGGTGGCCGGCCTGATTGGCATTGCCCTGGCGCTGCTGCTGTCGCGCTTCGATATCCATTCGCTATTTGATATCTCGATCGAACTCGCCGGTCTGCTCGGCGGCGGTTTTGCCGGCGCCTACACGCTGGGCATGTTCACGCGCCGCGCAAATTCGGCCGGCGTGGCGATCGGGGTGGCGGCCAGCATCGCGCTGACGACCGTGGCCTGGTCGATGAATCTCGTGCACCCGTACTTTTATCTCGCGATCTCGATCATGCTGTGCATCATCATCGGCTATGTCGCCAGCCTGTTTTTCCCGGCGCCGACACGCTCGCTGAGGGGGTTGACGATCTATTCCGACGCTGAGCCGGCGCCACGAGAGAAGGCCGCGTGACCCGCCGGTCAGAGATCGTCTTCGAGCGGCCGGCTGGGCGGCTTGATACGTGCGCCGGTGTGCTGGTTGACCTTCACCAGCCACGGGTAGAAGTCGCCCTCACCCCCCGTGCCCAGCGCCTGCAGGTGGTTCGTCACCGCCTTGCGCCAGTTCGGCCCGGTGTTGGCGGTGCTCATGTGCGGCGTCTTTGAGTGGTGGAAGGCCACGTCGCCGCGCTGCATCGGGCAGGGCACCGTACGCCGCTCGTCGACGCTGCAGGTCAGCAGGTCGCTTTGCATGCCTTCGACGCCGCGGTGCGGCAGCACGCCGAGCCGGTGTCCACGGTCGATGAAGTGCATGCAGCCGTTGACGGTGTCGACCTCGTGCAGCGGGATCCAGCCGGTGATGCCGCGGTCGGCGAGCTTGCGGCCCCAGTAGCCTTCGTCCTGGTGCCAGTAGGTCGGCACGCTGATCCCGGGCGGTTTGCCCAGGAACTGGTCGTACCAGAACTCCAGCTCCATGCGCATCAGCGCCGAGCCGAAAGCGACCAGCCAACGCCGGTAGGCGGATTCGTGTATGTTTTTCCACACCAGCGACGGCGTCGACTGGACGATGCGAAACGAGCGCTTGTCTTTGCTTTCGCTCGCATCCCATGCCCAGTCATTCGCCAGGCGCTCCTTCTCGATCAGCAGCGTGTCGCAGTGGCCTTCGAGTTCGTCGAGGTCGGCGTGCGGCAGGGCGTTCCTGACGACCAGAAAGCCGTGCTCGTGGAAAAACGCAATCTGCTCAGCTGTTGCAATCGGGTAGTGCATGCGGCGAAATTCTGAGTCGCCACCCCACCGGAATCAACTTGCTCAGGCTATCTTCCCAAGATGCAAAAACTGATCTTCCTGCTTGCGCTCGTGCTTTTGGCGCATGCGGCGTTTGCCGCCGAGCCCATTCCGCTGGCCGACTTCTTTCGCAACCCGGCCGTCGGCAGCGTCGTCATGTCACCCAACGGCCAGCACGCGGCGGCGGCGATGGTCGGTGGCCCGCAGGGGCGGCGGCGGCTGGTGGCGCTGGACCTGCAAGACTGGTCGAAGTCGAAGTTGCTGGCCTCGTTCAGCGACGCCGACATCGAGGCGGTGCAATGGGTCAACGACGCGCGGCTGGTCTTCACGTTGACCGACACGCAGTCGGCCTACGCCGCGCAACGCGGGCAAGGGCTGTATGCCGTGGACCGCGATGGCCAGAGCGCGCCGCGGCTGCTGATCCAGCGGCACTGGACGGGCGTCACCGCACCGGCCAGCCGGCGCGAGCTCGACGGCTCGCATCGCCTGTTCGCGGTGCTGCACGATGGCTCCAGCGATGTGATCGTCGCGCAGGACGTGTTCGACCAGCGCTACCGGCGGCACAACGTCAACCTGCTGCGCGTGGATACGAAGACCGCAGGCACCCAGCTGCTCACGTCCAAAGCCCCGGAGCGCGCCAGCGGCTGGGCCCTCGATGCCCAGGGCTCGGTGCGGGTTGCCGTGGCTCGCGTCGACGGCAAGACGCGGGTGCACTGGAAGGCCACGGCCGACGCCCCCTGGGCCTTGCTGCGCGAGTTCGATGGCCCGGGCGCCACGGCACCCGCGTTCGAGCCGCTGGGCGTGGACCGTCAGGACAGGCTCTACCTCGTGGCGCACGACGGCGCCGGTGCCGACACCACGTCGCTGCTGCGCCTGGACATGCGCGCAAGCGGCGCGGCACCGCGGCCACTGCTCAAGCTCGACGGCCACGACTTCAGCGGCCGCATCGTGCGCGCAGCGCATGGCGAGGTGCTCGGCGTGCGCTACGTTGCCCAGGAGCGTGGCACGCACTGGTTCGACCCCGGGCTGAAGGCGATCCAGGCCCAGGTCGACCGCCTGCTGCCCGACACCAACAACCTGCTCGACTGCGGCCACTGCGAGCAGCCGCGCCTCGTGCTCGTGGCCGCGGCGTCGGACCGCCAGCCCACGGCCTACCTGTTGTTCGACGTGACGGCCGGCACGCTCAAGCCGATTGCCGCATCGCGCCCGTGGATCAAGCCGCAGGCGATGGCCGAGCGCGAGTTCCGGCACTTCAATGCGCGCGACGGCCTGAGCATCCCGGTGCACGTCACGCGACCACCTGCACACGCCACTGCGGCTGGCTCGGCGCCGATGGTGGTGCTGGTGCACGGCGGGCCGTGGTCGCGCGCCGCGGGCTGGGCCTGGGAGAGCGAGTCGCAGTTCCTCGCCTCGCGCGGCTACCTGGTGGTGGAGCCCGAGTTCCGCGGCAGCACGGGCTACGGCAGCAAGCTGTTTCGGGCCGGCTGGAAACAATGGGGCATGGCGATGCAGGACGACGTCACCGACGCGGCGCGCTGGGCCATCAATCAAGGCCTGGCCGACCCCAAGCGCGTGTGCATCGCCGGCGCCAGCTACGGCGGCTACGCCACGCTGATGGGGCTGATCCGCGAGCCGCCGCTGTTCCGGTGCGGCGTCGAATGGGTCGGTGTGAGCGATCTCGAGCTGCTCTTTGCGGTGGGATGGAATCGCGACGAAGCGGCGCGCGACTACGGCCTGCCCGAGCTGCTGGGCGACCGCGACAAGGACGCGGCGCAGTTCGCCGCAACCTCGCCGCTGCGCCTGGCACCGCAGCTCAAACAGCCGCTGCTGATGGCCTACGGCGGCCTGGACGAGGTGGTGCCGCTGGATCACGGCACGAAGATGCGCCAGGCGCTGAGCCCGCACAACACCAAGGTCGAGTGGGTCGAGTACGCCGACGAGGGCCATGGCTGGATGCTGGAGGCCAATCGCATCGACTTTTGGAGCCGGGTCGAACGCTTTCTTGAGCGCCATCTGAAGAACGCGCCCTGACTTGGCGCCCTGGTCCCGCGAGCCGGCTGCGGCAACGTCACCCTCCTCTTGCCGAGCGAGCGCGACCCTTAGCCTTCACTTTTCACGGGCGCCGCGTCGACAATCAACCAGCCGCATCCCAATGCGGCCGTTGATACCGTAGCGATGTTCGGCGTCGACGCTCAGCAGACTCGCTCGTTCGGGTTCCCGGCAATGGCAGGCGTTCAGGAGGCAGCATGGCAAAGTCAGTCGAACAGCGGACCAAGGAACTGGACATCCGGGTTTATTTGGTGGCGAGCTGGACGGAACGGACCGCCGCCTACAAGAAGGAACTGGATGCTCCGATCTTCAAGAAACTTGGAGATGTGGCGGGCCTGGCCAAGCGCTACGACACTGCGACCGACAATTTCATCAAGTTCGACAAGAGCAAAGACGACGCGAAGAACCTGTTTACCGACGGTGCAACGGCGGTGGGCAAGATCGACAAGCTTGGCGAAGGATTGATCAAGGAACAGGCTGACCTTGTCAAGGAAGGACGTTCTACGCTTAGCCTCGTCAAGGATGCGACGAAAATCGAGGACAGGCTGAACAACTGGGAAGAAGTGTTGAAAGGGCAGCAGGATGTCAACAAGGAGCGCAAAGCGGTCTTCGACCGGATCATGAAGCTGGGCGATGACCGTCTGAAAGCCATTACCGATGTGATCGGGAAGGTGAGGAAGGAAGTGGATGCGGCAAAGGCAGGGCTCACCAGCACGAACAATGAGCTCAACACATTGGAGGCCCAAATCCGCAGCGCTATCGTCAATTACCAGAAGACGGCGATTGACATGGACAAGAAGGAAATTGCCGACGCCGTGAGAGGCTTCCTCGGCGTCTTCGGGAGATCTTGACTGGCCGACAATCAGGCCCCAAGTCATCCACCCGTCCAACCCCAGGAGACCGCACATGGGCGCCAACGAAGCCTTCACCAGCACCACCGACATCGGCCATTGGGTCCAGGGTGCGGCCACGCGCGGCAGTGGCGAACGCAGCCAGCCGGTGTGGAACCCGAGCACCGGCGCCGTGGCGCGCCAGGTGCTGTTGGCCAGCACTCAGGACGTGGCCTTGGCCGTGGCCTCGGCCAAGGCGGCGCAGCCGGCCTGGGGCGACACGCCGCCGATACGCCGCGCGCGCGTGCTCAACCAGTTCCTGGCGCTGATGAACCAGCATCGCGACACCCTGGCCGCGATGATCACGGCCGAACACGGCAAGGTCTTCAGCGACGCGCATGGCGAAGTCACGCGCGGCATCGACATCGTCGAGTTCGCCTGCGGCATCCCGCAGTTGCTCAAGGGCGACTACACCGACCAGGTCTCGACCAGCATCGACAACTGGACGCTGCGCCAGCCCCTGGGCGTGGTGGCCGGCATCACGCCCTTCAACTTCCCCTGCATGGTGCCGTGCTGGATGTTCCCGCTGGCGCTGGCTTGCGGCAATGCCTTCATCTTGAAGCCGAGCGAGCGCGACCCTTCGCCTTCGCTCTTCATGGCCGCACTGCTCAAACAAGCCGGCCTGCCCGATGGTGTGTTCAACGTCGTGCAGGGCGACAAGGTGGCGGTCGATGCGCTCTTGAACCATGCCGATGTCAAGGCGCTGTCCTTCGTCGGCTCAACGCCGATTGCGCAGTACATCTACGAGACCGCTGCGAAGAACGGCAAGCGCGCGCAGGCGCTCGGTGGCGCCAAGAACCACATGGTGGTGATGCCCGACGCCAACATCGAACAGGCTGTCGATGCCCTCATCGGCAGCGCCTACGGCTCGGCCGGGGAACGCTGCATGGCCATCAGCGTGGCCGTGCTGGTGGGTGATGTGGCCGACAAGATCGTGCCGCTGCTGGCCGCGCGCGCGAAGCAGCTGAAGATCAACCAGGGCATGAGCAGCGAGGCCGAAATGGGCCCCATCGTCACGCGCGAAGCGCGCGACCGTATCGAGAAGATGATCGGTGTCGGCGTCGAAGAAGGCGCGAAGCTGGTGGTCGACGGGCGTGGCCACAAGGTCGCAGGATTCGAAGGCGGCTTCTTCACCGGCGGCACGCTTTTCGACCATGTCACGCCGGCCATGCGCATCTACAAGGAAGAGATCTTCGGCCCGGTGCTGGCTTGCCTGCGCGTGAGCGACTTCGGCCAGGCGCTGCAGCTCGTCAATGAGCATGAGTTCGGCAACGGCGTGGCCTGCTTTACCAGCGACGGCGGCGTGGCACGCGAATTTGCGCGTCGCGTGCAGGTCGGCATGGTCGGCATCAACGTGCCCATTCCCGTGCCCATGGCCTGGCATGGTTTCGGTGGCTGGAAGAAGAGCATGTTCGGCGACACGCATGCCTATGGTGAAGAAGGCGTGCGCTTCTACACCAAACAAAAGAGCGTGATGCAGCGCTGGCCGGCCAGCATCGGCAAGGGCGCCGAGTTCGCGATGCCGACGGCGAAGTAGCGAGCAGCCCGCGCCGTGCATCGACGCCAGCTTCTCGCTGCTGCCGGTGCTTGCGCCGCGTGGCCCCGGCGTCTGTACGCGCAAGCGGCGCCGGCCTTCAGCGTCGGCGACCTGGCGCATGCCCAGCACCTGCGCGAGCTGGCCCTGGCCGATGGCGAGGCCTGGCGCCTGGTGTCCGCACTCACCAGCGAGGTCGGCGCGCGGCCGGCGGGATCTGACGCCGACAAGCGCGCTGCCGCGTGGGCGCTGGCGGCCTTCAAGCGGCTGCAACTGGAAGCGCCCCGCGTCGAGCCCATGCACGTGCGCGTGTGGCAGCGCGGCGCGGCACAGGCGCGGCTCACGGCACCGTATCCGCAGCCGCTGGTGATGGCCGCGCTTGGCAACAGCGTGGCCGCACCCGCCGCTGGCATCGAAGCCGAAGTGGCCTACTACCCCGACCTGAAAGCGCTCAGTGCCGACACCAGCGAACGCGCCCGCGGCCGCATCGTCTTCATCGACGAAGCCACCGCACGCACGCGCGACGGCAGCGGCTACGGCCGCGCCGTGGCCATGCGCTACGCCGGTGCCACCGAGGCCGGCAAACGCGGTGCGCTGGCGCTGGCCATCCGCTCGGTGGGCACCAGCGCCAACCGCATCGCCCACACCGGGGCCATGAGCTACGAGCTGCAGGTGCCGCGCATCCCGGCGTTCGCGGTGTCGACGCCCGACGCCGACCTCATCGCGCGTCTGGCCACCAGCACCCCAGGCGGCGGCGCGGCACTGCGCATGCAGTTCACGCTCGATGCGCGCGAGCGTGTGGAGGCGACCACCCACAACGTCATCGCCGAGATCAAGGGCAGTGAGCTTCCCGACGAGATCGTGCTCATCAGCGCGCACCTCGACTCCTGGGACGTCGGCCAGGGCGCGCTCGACGATGGCGCTGGCGTGGCCATCGTCACTGCGGCCACGGCCATGATCCAGCGCGCCGCGGTGCAGCCGCAGCTGCGCCCGCGCCGCACCATCCGTGTCGTGCTCTTCGGCAACGAAGAAAACGGCTTCGATGGCGCCACCGCTTACAGTGAACGTTATGGCCACGCCAGACATCAGCTCGTGGGCGAGAGCGATTTCGGCGCAGCCAAGGTGTGGCGCTTCAACCATCGTGTGGCCGCGCCGGCCTTGCCGCTGATGGCATCCGTGGCGCAACTGCTGGCGCCACTGGGTGTGGCCTGGGCCGACGCGGGCCGCAACGAAGGCAACCCCGGGCCCGACGCTGCGGTGCTGATGCGTCGTCATCGCTGGCCGGCCGTCGCGCTGACGCAGGATGGAACGCTCTACTTCGACGTGCACCATACCGAGAACGACACGCTGGACAAGGTTGACGCGACGGCGCTGCCGCACAACGTGGCGTGCTGGGCGGTGGTGGCGTGGTTGGCGGCGCAGGCGCCGGTTTCGTTTTAGTGCATCGCGGTGCGGTACCGGTCAGCGGCGACAAAGGGGCGTTCGGGCAGGCCGCAGCGCTTCGTGCCGGGCGGTCGGCGCGCTGCGCCGACTGCCTTGCGCTGCTGGTCTCGCGGCCGGTCGCGGAACTCACTTCGCGACCTGCGGTCGCTGCGTTCAAACAAGCCGCGACGAGTATGTTGACGAAGCGCGCTGCGCGCGCGGCCACGAACCCTGTGCTGCTCAGCGCCCCGCAAGGCGCACTGCGGCCTGTCCGAACGCCCCTTTGCGGAAACAGCGGTGGTCCTCCCGCCTCTCGTGCCTGAGCGGGAGGTGCTGCCCGGTGGCGGCCCTATTTGGGGCGGCGAGCAGCGCAGCGCAGTCGGCGCGCAGCGCCGACCGACCCAGCTTGGGCCGCCGCCGGGCAGCACCTGCCGCGACGCCGCCACCGCCAAACCAGCCCGCCAACGCCAACCGCGCTTCACCGCGCCACCATGCCTTGTCGCTCACTCGGTTCGGTCGTCAGGGCACCAGCATCACGGCGGGCAGCGCCGGCCTGCCGTGATGCTGCCGCCGGGCAAACCCCGCTGTCGGCGTAGCCACGAGCCGCCGCGACCAGTGCTTCATCGGCCGCGCCCAAGCCATGCGTCAGATCGTCGGCCACGGCGCAGGTCGGCGCGATGCCATCGAAGTAGCGACCCTGGCCGCGTGCATTCAGCGACTCGAAGTTGACGACATTGAACGTGCTGTCGCAGTGCGCGGCGGGCAAGAAGCCCACGGGCTTGCCGCAACTCGTGCTGCCAATGGCCACGACTTCGACGCCGATGCCGCGCAGCCCGTTGATGACGAGTTCACTCGCCGAGCAGGTGCGCGAACCGGTGAGCACGAAGACACGCGGCAGTGCCAGCGCGGCGGTGGGCGTCGAGAAGCGGAAGGTCTCGTTGTTGATCGCGGCGCGCCGGTCGTTGTAGGCCAGCGTCGTGAAGATGCCGCCGTTGGCCCTGGCGCCCGACGCGTACGAGGCC
>JANLYV010000205.1:0-2742 GCA_031365825.1 Rubrivivax sp.
AATCGAGATCGCTTTCCCGGTCGCCAACGTCGGCAACAACCTGCCCGGCCTGCTGGCCACGGTGGCCGGCAACCTGTTCGAACTGGGTGAAGTCACCGGCCTGCGCCTGCTCGACCTGGACCTGCCGCCGGCCTATGCCGCTGGCTTTGCCGGCCCGGGTTTCGGCATCGAAGGAACGCGCCGGCTCGCTGGTGTGTTCGACCGACCCCTGATCGGCACCATCGTCAAGCCCAGCATCGGCTTGACAGCGGCCCAGACCGCCGAGCTGGTCGACAGCCTGTGCGCCGCCGGCATCGACTTCATCAAGGACGACGAACTGATCGCCGACCCGCCCTACGCGCCCTTCGAGCAGCGCCTTGCGGCCGTGATGCCGGTGCTGCACCGCCATGCCGACCGACTCGGGCGCATGCCGATGTACGCCTTCAACATCTCGGGCTCGATCGACGAGATGCTGCGCCGGCACGATGCGGTGCTGGCGGCGGGCGGCAGTTGCGTGATGGTCAGTGTCAACTGGGTCGGTTTTGCCGGCGTCGAGCACCTGCGCCGCCATGCAGCGCTGCCGATCCACGGCCACCGCAACGGCTGGGGCGCCCTCACGCGCCACGCCGGGCTGGGCTTCACGTTCCAGGCCTACCAGAAGCTGTGGCGGCTGGCCGGCGTGGACCACCTGCACGTCAACGGCATCCGCAGCAAGTTCTGGGAGCCGGACGACTCGGTGATCGACTCGGCGCGTGCGTGTCTGGCACCTTTTGCGGGCGTCCAGCCGCTCATGCCGGTGTTCTCTTCAGGCCAGTGGGCAGGCCAGGCGCCTGACCTGTACGCACGGCTGCGCTCGACCGACCTGATGCATCTGGCGGGCGGCGGCATCATCGGCCACCCCGACGGCATCGCCGCCGGCGTGGCCAGCATGCGCGAAGGCTGGGAAGCCGCCGTTGCTGGCGCCAGCCTCGACGCCTATGCGATGGAGCACCCGGCACTGCGCCGCGCGCTGGCCCACTTCGGCGCGATGTGACGCCATGGTGACGCCGCACACCGATCTCCGACTCGCTTTCTATGGCGACGACTTCACCGGCTCGACCGATGCGCTGGAGGTGCTGGCCTTTGCCGGCCTGCGCTGCGCTTTGTTCCTTGCGGTGCCGAGCGTCGACACCTTGCGTGAGCTGGGGCCGTTCGATGCGATCGGCATCGCCGGCGACAGCCGCGGCATGTCGCCGGCCGAGATGGACTCGCGCCTGCCTGTCGTGCTGGCGGCGATGTCGGGCCTGCCGACCCCCTAGGTGCACTACAAGGTGTGCTCCACTTTCGACAGCTCGCCGCAGATCGGCAGCATCGGCCGGGTGATGGATCTGGCGCGCGCCGCATTCGGCGACGCCGTGATCCCCATCGTTGCGGGCACGCCCGCGCTGGGACGGTACTGCCTGTTCGGCAACCTGTTCGCCCGCTCGGGCACCGACGGTCAGGTGCACCGGCTGGACCGTCATCCGATCATGAGCGCTCACCCCGTCACGCCGATGAGCGAGGCCGATCTGGCGCGCCACCTCGCAGCGCAGACGGCGCAAGCGATCGCCAAATTCACATTGCCAAGCTTTGCCGCTGACCGGCAGGCGATGGACGCCGAGCTCGCACAGCTCGCTGGCGACAAGCACGGCGCAGTGCTGTTCGACGGCGCCACACCGGCCCACCTGACCGAGGTCGGCCGCCTGCTCGAAAGCCTAGCACGTGGGCTCACCGGGCCGCTGTTCTGCGTCGGTTCGTCGGGCCTGGAATACGCGCTGACGCAATGGTGGCGCGAAAGTGCATCCGAACCGGCGCCTGCAGGCGACAGGTGCGGCAGGCGCGATCTCGACACCTTCGATGCAGTGCCGCAGCTATTGGCCGTGTCGGGCAGTGCATCGCCGCTGAGCGCCTTGCAGATCGACGCCGCACTGGCCGCCGGCTTCGCCGACCTGCCAGTGGATGCCGCCGCGCTGGTGGCGAAAAGCGGCTGGCAGGACAGCCTGGACGCGCTCACCGAGCGCGCGATCGCGGCGCTGCAGCAAGGCCGCAGCGTGATGCTACACACCGCGCGCGGCCCGCAAGACCCGCGCATCGCGGCAATGCTCAGCGCGCTGGTGGCGGGCGGCGCCAGCCGCGACCAGGCCCGACACGCAGGTGGCCGGCTGCTCGGCCAGCGCCTGGGCGAGGTGGTCGACACCGTGCTGCGCGCCGTGCCCCTGCGCCGCCTGGTGCTGTCGGGCGGCGACACCTCGAGCCAGATCACCCAGCGCCTGGCCCCCGACGCACTGCTCATCGCCGCGCGGCTTGCACCCGGCGCGCCGCTGTGCAGCGTGTCGTCGCGCCAGCCGCACCTGCGCACGCTGCAGATCGCACTGAAGGGCGGGCAGATGGGCCAGGCCGACTACTTCGTGGCGGCGCTGCGCGGCCGCCCGCTCGCCCAATGAACCAATGAGCGCCGGCTGAAGTTGGTGCTGTTTCGCAAACCTGCACATAGGAGACAACGATGTTTGAAATCACCCGCCGCCAGGCCCTGACCGGCAGCGCCGCCCTGATCGCCGCACCGGCGCTGATCCTGCCGCGCGGCGCACAGGCGGCCGAGTTCACCTACAAGTTCGGCACCAACGTGCCGGCCACGCACCCGCTCAACGTGCGCGCGATGGAAGCCAGCGAACGCATCCTGAAGGAGACCGGCGGCGCAGAGGCCGTCGACCAACTCGGCGGTCTCGGCCGGTGTCAGGCCGATGC
>JANLYV010000207.1:0-19498 GCA_031365825.1 Rubrivivax sp.
GCAGCGGCACTTTCGTCAGCAGCACCCCCAGCGGCGCTGGCGGCGCCTACAGCTTTACCGTCAACACAGCCGGCACCTACTACGTGCGTGTGGCCAGCAGCACGGTCTTGTCCACGCGCAGCGGCAGCGGCGCCAGTTTGCGTGGGGTGATGAGCTACCGCACCAACGCCAGCAGCGGCACGGCCGTGGCCGTGACCGACTTCGTAGGCGGCACCAACCCCGCCGCCGTCGACCCCGGCATTGGCAGCAGCGGCACCACCTTCAACACCAGCAGCTTCGTCTTCAGCGCCGGTCTCGCGGGCACGGCGCACGCTGTGACGCCGCTGGTGGCGACGCTGGGCACGAACATCGGCGGCATCGACTTCGGTTTCAACTTCGACACGGTGGTCAACACCAACGACGCCGGCCAGGGCAGCCTGCGCCAGGCTGTCACCAACGCCAACGCGTTAGGCGGCGACAGCCTGCTTTCGCAAAACGGGCGCGCGGCGGGGATCGAGAACCTGGTGTTCATGATTTCCAACGGCACGGCAGCCGCCGGCTTGCGCAGCAGCCTGAATTACTTCAGCGGCGGTGCCGCCACGGTGGCGGCAACCTCGGCCCTGCCGACGGTTTCGGCGCCCTTGGTGATCGACGCCCAAACCCAGCCGGGCTGGAACGCAGCGACCTTCGCGCCCATCCTCGTGCTCAACGGCGCGGGCGTGCCGGCCGGCATCAGCGGCCTGGTGCTCGGCGCCAGCGGCAGCAGCGTGCGCGGCCTGGCCATAGTCGGCTTCAGCGGCCACGGCATCTCGGTCGCCGGCAGCGGCGCCAGCATCACGGGCAACTGGATCGGGTTGAACGCGGCAGGCGCGGCAGTGGCCAACGGCGGCAGCGGCATCTTCGTCGCCAGCGGCGTCAGCGGCGTCAGCGTGGGCGGCAGCAGCGCCGGCGCGGGCAACGTGGTGGCCAACAACGGCGGCGCCGGCATTGCCTTGATCGCCGGTGCGGCGGCGCAGGTGGCCATCAGTGGCAACAGCCACTACGGCAACGGCGGCCTTGGCATTGACCTGGGGCTCGACGGTGTCAGTCTCAACGACGGCACCACGTCGGCGCTGGCGCCGAACCAGGGCATGGACCACCCGGTCTTCCTCAGTGCGGGCATCTCCGCGGCGGGCACCTCGATGACGGTCAGCGGCTACGTCGGTATCGGCACCGGGCAGGCGGTGTTCGCCGGTGCACGCATCGAGATCTTCAAGGCTGCAGCCGATGCCTCGGGTTTCGGCGAGGGTCGGGTCTATCTTGGCGCATTGACGGCAGATGCTAACGGCCAATTCAACGGGAGCGTGATCCTCGCTGTCGGCATGGTGACCATCGGCGACACCGTCACCGCCACGGCCACGAGCGCGGGCGGCCACACCAGCGAGTTCGGGCCGAACCTCGTCACCACGCCGGTCGCCAGCCTGGCGCCCGCGACCTTCGAAGCCTTCGACACCAGCACCGCCGCCGGCGCCACCAGCGGGCCCTTGCGCACGCGCGTGGCCGGCGCGGCAAGCAGCTTCGACATCGTGGCCCTGGCCGCCAACGGCAGCCTGCACCCGGGCTTCACCGGCAGCGTGGCCTTGAGCTGGCTCGATGCGCGCAACAACAGCGGTGTGGCCACAGGCAGCTGCCGCGCCAGCTGGCTCAACCTGGGTAGTGCCGGCACGGCGGTGTTCGCGGCCAATGCGCGCGTCAGCACCAACCTCACACCCCCGGCCACGGCCACGCGCGTGATGCGCCTGATGATGAGTTACACCCTCGCCGGCCTCACCACCACGGCCTGCAGCGGCGACGCTTTTGCCGCCATTCCGGCCACGCTGAGCTTGGCCGTTAGCGACCAAAACAGCAGCAGCGCCGGCAGCACCCGCGCGCTGGCCAACACCAGCGCCGGCGGCGGCGTGGTGCACCAGGCCGGGCGGCCCTTCACGCTGACAGCCACCGCGCGCGACGCCACCGGCGCGGTGATGAGCGGCTACGACGGCACGCCCACGCTGGCCATCACCGGCTGTGTGTTGCCCGGCGGCTGCACGGCCGGCGCCTTGAGCTACACGCCCAGCAGCGCCGTGGCTGGCAACTACAGCAACGCCAGCGTGACGTATGCCGAGGTCGGTGCGATCACGCTGCAGCTGAGCGACCCGAGCTACGCCGACATCGATGCCGCTGATACGGCCGCAGCGTCGCGCCAGGTGAATTCGATCACGGCCAACGCCGGCCGCTTCGTGCCCGACAGCCTGCTCGCCACCCTCACGCCCACGCCGCGGCTGGCCACCGCCAACGCCGCCTGCCTGGCCGCAGGCAGCGGCGCCACCTTCTTCGGCCAGGGCTTCGGCTGGGCCAGCGCGCCGCAGGTGACGATCACCGCACGCAACGCCGCCGGCGCCACCACCTTGTACTGGAGCGGCGCGCTGATGAAGCTGAACGCCGCGAGCGGCACACCGACGCTCGCCGCCAGCGGCGCCGGCAGCGCCACGCTGGCGTCATCCTTCGGTGCGCTCGGCCTGGTGGACCTGGGCAACGGCCAGGCGCGTTTCACGGCCAGCAGCCTCGACCGCTTCTTGCTCGACCTGCCCGCCGGCACGGTGCAGGCCAGCCTCACGCCGGCCTTCAGCTGGGCGCTGAACGTCAGCGACAACAGCGAGAGCGGCGTCAGCGGCAACACCAGCCTTGCTGCGAGTGCCACGCAGGCGGCCCTAACGTTCGACGCGGGGGGAGTCTTCCACAGCGGCCGGCTCGCACTTTCACCCGCGCATGGCGACGCGCGCGTGGGCCTGCGGCTGCAGATGGAGCTGCAGCGCTACACCAGTGCTGGCTGGGTGACGATGACCGAAGACCGCGGCTGCGTCACGGTGCAACCGCGCAACCTCGGCGTCGAGTCGCCCAGCGGCGTCTTTGCCAGCAGCAACGTCTGCGCCGCGCCGCTGGCGGCCAACGTCAGCACCCGCGGCGGACGCGCCTGGCTGCCGCTGCCGGGCACGCCCAACGCCGCACCGGGACGGCTGGCGTTGCGGCTGGCCGGGGCTGCGGCCGGCGGCAACAGCTGCGCCGGACTGAACACCACTCAAGCGCTGAGCCCCTTGAACCTGCCCTGGCTCCTGGGCGGCAACAGCGGCGCCGGTCCGCTGGCGCTGGCTTCGTGGGGCCGTGCCAACCGCGACGCGGTGCTGCGGCGCGAGACCTGGTAACGCCCACAGGCGGAGATGGGCGGCATTCCGGTCTGATTTCCGCGCTTTCGCGCCGACCACGCGCGCGACCATCGTCGTCATGCAGACTGCCCCGTCAAGCGCCGCGTCGCTGCCCGCCACCCGCCGCTGGGCGCGCTGGTTCGCGCCGCGCCCGCCCCAAGCGGTCACCGCCGTGATGCTGGGTGAGCGCTGCCTGCTCGCGCGTGTTGAACGTGGTGGCCAAGGTGGCAGTGAGAGCGGCCGGCTGCAGCTGAGCATGGTCGCCGAAGGTGACGTCGGCGAGCTGCGCGCCTGGAAGGCGCAAGGCCACTTCGAGCGTGCCCAGAGCGTGCTCGTGCTGCGCCACCAGGAACGCCACCTGCTCACCGTCGACCGCCCCGAGGTGCCCGACGCCGAGCTCGGCCTGGCCATGCGTTTCCCGTTGGCCGAAGCGATGGAGGCCGAGCCAGAGCAGATCCTGTGCACCGCGCTGGCGCTGCCACGCATCAACGAGGCCATGCGCCCACAGGTACTGGCCGTGGGCGGCCGCGTGGCGCCGACGCGGGCCCACCTGGAACTCTTCAAGAGCGCCGGCATCGCCGTGCGCTGCATCGACACCATCGACAGCGCGCTGCGCGGCATGACGCTGCTGCAAGGCGCAGGCAGCGACGGCGTCATCGCGTTGGCCTTCATCGGCCATGACATCTGCATCGGCCTGCTGTGGCGCGGCGAGTTCTGCGCCTTGCGCACGCTGGCGCTGCCGGTGCGTGCGCCGCTGGTGGACGGTGAGTTCGAGGAGCAGCTGGCGCTGCACATCCAGCGCACCACCGACCATTTCGAGCGCCAGGCCACGGCGCTGGCAGTGCGCCACGTGCTGGCTTCGATGCCGGCGCTGGCCGCACCGGCGCGCGAGTCGCTGCGCGCCGCCCTGCCGATGAACGCACAGCTGTTCGATCTGGCCGCGGTGCTCGACATGAACGGCGTGACGCGCGAGCACATCGACGGCCACAACGACCTCACCGCACTGGCCTGCGTGGCCGCGGCACGCCTGCTCGACCTGCGCGCGCAAAGCCGTGACGCGCCGGCGCAGCCACAGGAGCAGGCTGCGTGATCGAACTCTTCGACGCCGAACGGCTGCTGCCGCGGCGCGACCACAGCCTGCCGCTGGCCGCACTGGTGGTGGCACTCGCGGCCGGCGGCCTGTCGGTCTACGCGCACACGCTGCAGTCGCGCCTGCGCGCGAGCGCGGCCGAACAACAGACACTCACCGCAGCTCTGCGCCAGGCGCAGGCGCGGCCGGCGCCTTCACCCACGCTGCTGGCCGACCTGGCCTTGCAGGCCGACAAACTCGAAGCCGACATGGCCGCGGCGCAAGGCACGTCGCGCAGCGACGGCCTGGCCGCTTCATCGTGGTTGGAGCGCTTTCACACGCTGGCACGTGCCGAACTCAGCCTGTCCAAGATCGACATCGAACGCAGCGGCGGCGCACGCGTCGAAGGCCTGGCAGTTTCGGCGCAGGCCGTGAGCGGCTTCGTGCAGGCTTTCAGCGCGCAGGAACGCCAGAGCAACGTGCAGGCGCGTTCGATCGAAGTGCGGCACGACAAGGCCAGCGCGCCCTACCTGCGTTTCGTGGTGCGCGCACAAGCCCAGTACCCGGACCCCCCATCGCCCGCTGCGGCAGGACGCACCCCATGAAACCTGCCCAGATGCCGGCCTGGTGGGCAAGCCGCCCGCTGCGCGAGAAGCTGATGATGATCGGCGGCGTGACGCTGGCGCTGCTGGCGCTGGGCGACGCACTCATCACCTCGCCGCTGGAGAAGAAGCTCAGGCGCAGCAGCGGCGAAGTCAGCGCCATGCGCGCCAAGCTCGACACCCTGCGCAAGGCAGAAAGCGGCGTCGACGCCCACGCGCCTTCACTGCGCGAACAAGAGGCTGCCTTGCGCACGCGGCTGCAGGCGGCGCAAAAACAGCAGCTGGCGCTTCAGCAGCGCGTGGCCGAAGCCGCACGGCTGCCGGAGACACTGCGCGCCGTGGTGGCCACAGTGGGCGCGACAAGACTGCTCGAACTCGACCTTGCCGGCGACAGCGAATCGGCCGCGACGGCCGCATTGCCCGCGGCCACGAGCGGCGCCACGCCCGCCACCCCCGGTGGCCGCCGGCTGTACCGTCTGCCCATCACCTTGAAGGTTAGCGGCAGCTGGTCGGAACTGCAGCAGTTGCTCGGCCAGATCGAACGCCATGCCCAGGCGCTGCAGTGGCAGACGCTGGCGCTGGACAACCAGGAATGGCCGGCGATCCAGCTCACGCTGAAAGCCCATGTGCTCAGCCTTGAACCACGTTGGGGAGCCTCGTCATGACACGCTACACCGCACTCTGTGGGCTGCTAACGTTGATGTCGACAGCACCCGTGATGGCCGACCCGATGCGACCTTTTGTGTTGTCGGCGTCGTCGGTGTCGGCGTCGTCATCTTCGGCATCGGCCGTGCAAGCGGCGGCCGACCACATCGGCGCGCGCGCCAAGACCATCGCCGGCCAGGCCTTGCCGGCGCTGCGCGCCATCCGCGTCGACGCCGACGGTCGGCGCCTGGCGCTGTTTGACGAGCAGTGGCTGACGGTCGGCGCCAAGCTCGGCGCACAGGGCACGCTGGCGGCCATCGACACCAGCCAGGTGCAGGTGCAGCGAGGCAAGACCTTCGCCACCCTGCACCTGTTGCCGCCCTTGCTGGCGCCCTTGCCGGAACCTGCGGCGCCCGACACCAGCCGCGCGGCCCGCATCCGGCGCAATGCGCCGCCTTCGCTGGCGCTGGCCCCCACATCCCTGCCGCGGGCGCCGACGCCCACCACGCCATGACCCAGCCCGCACTGATGAAGACACCCGCCGCCGCGCGCCTGCTGTTGCTGGGCGGCGCGCTGCTCGCCAGCGGCTGCGCCACCACCACCTCACCACCGGCCGCGGCGCCTTTGATGCCGGCCCTGCGCCAGGCGCTCGAAGCGCCCGCAGCCGCGGCACAGACCCGGCTTGCACCCGCGGCGAACCCACCACGCGACGAGCTCGCCAACGCGGCACCGGCGATCCGCAGCGAGCGCCGTTTTTCGCTGGTGCTCAACGCCACCAGCCCCGAGCTGCTGTTTATGGCGCTGCTGAACGACACACCGCTGTCGGTGGCGGTCGACCCCGCCGTCAAGGGCCCCTTGAGCATCGCGCTGAAGGACGTGACGCTGCGCGAAGCGCTGGAGCTGCTGCGCGAACTGCACAAGCTCGAATACAAGGTCATCGGCCGCCACATCCTGGTGAGCCCGGCGCAGATGCAGACGCGCATCTTCACGGTCAACTACCCCTCGTTCAACCGCAGCGGCCGCAGTGAATTGCGCGTCGTCAGCAGCTCCATTTCGGGCGGCGCGCCGCAGGGCAATTCAGGCAGCGGCACGGGTACCGCCGGCAGCAGCGGCGGCAACACCGGCAGCGGCGGCAACGGCAACAGCAGCCAGGAATCGAGCCGCATCACCACCGCCCAACGCAGCGACCTGTGGGCCGAGATCGAAGCCAGCCTGAAGCTCCTGATCGGCGACAAGGACGGCCGCCAGGTGGTGATCTCGCCGCAAAGCGGCAACATCGTCGTGCGCGCGCTGCCGAGCGAAATGCGCGCCGTGGCCGAGTACCTGGAAGCCTCGCGCGCCGCGGTGCAGCGCCAGGTGATGCTCGAATCGAAGATCGTCGAAGTACAGCTGCGCGACAGCGAACGAACCGGCATCAACTGGGCCGCGTTCCGCGCTGGCCTGAACAGCCGCGCCAGCGCCGGCGTGCTCGCGCCGGGCGGGCTGCTGTCACCCGTGGGCGCGATCAACGGCGCCTTGCTCAACGTCACGCCGGGTGCGACGCTCGAAGCTGCCGCCAGCAACGCCGGCGCCTTGCTCGGCCTGGCGTTCCAGACCAGCAACTTCGCCGCGGTGCTGGAATTCCTGGGCACGCAGGGCCAGACGCAGGTGCTGTCGAGCCCGCGCATCGCGACGATGAACAACCAGAAGGCGGTGCTGAAGGTCGGCACGGACGACTTCTTCGTGACCAACATCTCGACCACCACCACACCGGTGGGCAACACCACACAGTCGACGCCGAGCATCACGCTGCAGCCGTTCTTCAGCGGCATCTCGCTCGACGTGACCCCGCAGATCGACGCCGAAGGATTCATCACGCTGCACATCCACCCGGCAGTGAGCAACGTGACCGAGCGCAACAAGGTGCTCAACCTGGGCTCGCAGCAAGGCACCTACTCCTTGCCGTTAGCGTCGAGCGACATCAACGAAAGCGACGCCGTGGTGCGCGCGCGCGACGGCCAGATCATCGCCATCGGCGGGCTGATGCGGCAGACGGCCAGCAGCGGCGACTCGGGCGTGCCCGGCACCGAAGGCAGCCTGTTGCGCAAGCTGCTGGGCGGGCAGTCGAGCACGCTGAGCGAGAAGCGCGAACTGGTGATTCTGCTCAAGCCGACCATCATCGACCCGAACAAGGACGACGGCGCGCGCAACGATGCGCTGTCGCGCCTGCTGGAGTGGACGGAGACGCAGCCGCGCGCGGCAGGACGCTGAAAAGGCGCTGAAGCTCAGGCCATGCCGGCCAGGCGGCACAGCCACGCGGCCACGGCCGAATCATCGCGACGGTTGCGCAAAGCCTGGTAGAGCTCGGGCCCGAAGAGCGCACCGCGGCTGGCGCACAGCAGCAGCAGGCATAGCGGCGCCGTCAACACGGCGCCGACGATCGCGGCCGTGCCGGCACCCAGGGGCTGCAGCAGCACGCACATCAGCAGCACCGCGCCGGCCAACAGCAGGCCGCCGCGCCAGGCCTGCCACCAGGCCGCACGCGGCAACTCGATGCGCCGCGCCAGTGCCAGGTACAGCGCCACGGCGCGGGCGGCAGTGGCCAGCACCACCAGTGCCGCCACCACCCGCAGCGGCTGGCCGGCCGCCAGCGCCAGCCCCAGCGCGACAACCAACGCTACAAGTACCAGCAGCTGCGAGCGCATTTCGCTGGCCACGGCATCCACGCCACGCAGCATCGGCCCCGTCAGCGCCAGCATCACGAAAAACGGCACGCCCAGGCACATCACGGCGAAAGGCGCAGCCGCGCCGCTCCACAGCGCGCCGTAAAGCAGCGCCACCACCGCGGTGGCATGCCAGGCGAGGAACGTGAACAGCGGCAGGCTCAAGAGCAGCGCCAGCGCGAGCATGGCGATGTAGCCGCGCGCAATGCGCCGGCCTTCATGCTGCAGCCTGGCTGCCGAGGCAAAGGCCACCGGCTGCGCCGCGCTCACCAGCAGCGCCACCGGTGCGCGTGCGAGGTTGGCCGCCAGCGTGTACTCACCCAGCGCTGCCGCGCCCCAGCCGCGGCTGACGAGCAGCCGGTCGATGCTTTCCACCACCCAGTTCACCAGGTTGGCGAGCAGCACACCGCGCGCGTAGTGGCGCAGCCCGGTGCTGCCCCACAGCCGCGGCTTCAAACCATGGCGCACACGGGCCCAGCAGCCAACGGCGACGATGAGTGCATGCGCGGCAAAGGCTGCGAGCAGGCTCCAGGCGCCGGCGCCGGCGACCGCCAGTGCTACGCCGATGACGGCATAACCGAGCAGGTAAGCGGCAAGCTGCACCAGCTGCAGCTCCTTCACGCGCAGCTGCCGCTGCAGCAGTGCTGCCGGCAACTGCGCCAGTGCCGCCAGCGGCACGATGACGGCGCTGGCCAGCACCAGCGGCCACAGCCGCCGCTCGCCCAGCAGCATGGCGATGGGCCCGGCGAGCACGGCCACCAGCAGCGACACAGCGGCCGAGATCAGCAACAGCTGACCCAGCGCCACGGCGATGTCGTGGTCGTCAATCTGCGCGCGCTGGATGAGCGCGGCGCTGAGCCCGGCTTCGGCCACCAGCGTCGCCAGCCCCAGCACCAGGAGCGCCGCGGCGGCCTGACCAAAAGCCTCGGGCCCGAGCCATCGCGCCAGCAGCACCTGCACGCCGAACTGCAGCACCGCACGCGTGGCCGCGCCGGCTCCACTCCACCCCAGGGCTGCGGCACTGCGCTGTGCGATGCCTTGGTTCGAATCCTCGGGCAGGCTCAAGGCAGCGACGCCTTGGTCAGCTTCGAAACGGTGCTTCGGCGTAGGTCGCGCGAATGCCGTCTTCGAGCGCGATGCGGGCGCGCCAGCCCAGGGCGGCCAGGCGCGAGACGTCGAGCAACTTACGCGGCGTGCCGTCGGGTTTGCTCGCGTCGAAGACGATGCGGCCTTCGAAGCCGACGACGCGCATCACCGTTTGGGCCAGCTCGCGGATGGTGACGTCCTGGCCGGTGCCGATGTTCACCAGCGGCCCGTCGTAGCCCTGTGCCATGAGCGACACACAAGCATCGGCCAGGTCGTCGACATGCAGGAATTCGCGCCGCGGTGTGCCGCTGCCCCAGACCACGTAGTCGGTGTCGCCACGTTCGCGCGCTTCGTGGGCTTTGCGCAATAACGCTGGAAGTACGTGGCTGCTGGCCAGGTCGTAGTTGTCGTTGGGGCCGTACAGGTTGGTCGGCATGACGCTGACGTACTGCCGCCCGTACTGGCGCTGGTAACTCTCGCACAGCTTGATGCCGGCGATCTTGGCGATGGCGTAAGGCTCGTTCGTCGGCTCCAGCGCTCCGGTGAGCAAATAGTCTTCGTGGATCGGCTGGGCGCAGTCGCGTGGGTAGATGCAGCTCGAGCCCAGGAACATCAGCCGCTGCACACCGGCTTGATGTGCGCCGTGGATCAGGCTCGTTTGGATCTGCAGGTTTTCGTAGAGGAAATCGGCGCGCTGCAGGTTGTTGGCCTGGATGCCACCGACACGCGCCGCGGCGATGAAGATGTAGGCAGGCTTGTGCGCTTGCAAAAAGGCCGCCACCGCCGCCGGGTCGAGCAGGTCGAGCTCGCTGCGGCTGCGCAGCAGTAGCTTGGTGTGCCCGGCGCGCTGCAGCCGGCGCACCAGCGCCGAGCCGACCATGCCGCGGTGGCCGGCGACGAAGATCGGGGCGTCGAGGGGCATCGTGGCGGTCATGCGGGCTCTGGCGCCCTTACTTGCTGGCGGCGGCGGCGGGCGCTGAGGCGGCGTCGGCAAACTTGCCGACATACGTGATCTTGGCGTTGGCACGCATCGCCTTCACGTCGTCTTCGATGAGCTTGCGGCGGCGCTCGCTGAGCAAAAAGCTCTCGATGGCGGGGCGGGCCTGCTCTTCGCTGACGGGCTGCACGCGCGAGCCGGCCAGCACCAGCACCTGCGCACCATTGGCTTGCGGCGTGAATACGGCCTGGCCGTCCTTCATGCGCGCAAAGGCCTCCAGGTTGGCCAGCGGCAGCTGTTCCGCCGCACGCACCGCCTGGTTGACGTTGTAGCGAATGCCCGCGCTCTTCATGCCTTCGAGGAACTCGTTGACGTTGCGCGCGGCACTGAGCTGCGTGCGCAGCGGCTCCACCTGGTCGGGCCGGGCTTCGATCACGATCTCTTGCAGGTTGTAAATGCGGCGCTCGCTGAACAGGGCCGGCTTGTCGGTGTAGTACTTCTTGATCTCGTCGCTGCTGGGCTTGATGGCCGCTTCGCCCACCTTTTCGATGTAAGCGCGGGCCAGCACTTCGCGGCGCGCGGCGTCGAGTTGCTGCGTCACCTTGGGGTCACGGTCGAGCTTCAAGTCGTCGGCCTTCTGCACCATCAGTTCCTGCTCGATCATGCGTTCCAGGATCTGGCGGCTGGCCACTTCGGTCTGCTCGGGGCGCAGGCCACGCTGCTGCTGCAGCGCGAAGTTCAGCTGCTGCAACGTGATGTCCTGCTTGTTGACCTTGGCCGCCGCCTGCTGGGCCGCCGCGTCCTTCTTCTCGCCGCAGCCGGCAAACAGCAAGGTAGTGGCAAGCACGCACAGCGCAGCGGCGCGGCCTAAAGGCCACTTTTTGGACGCGATCAAAGTCATCAGGAAACCTCGTTCAGAAGGGGTTGGCAAGGCCGTGCAAAGCGCGCGAAGTGTAATGCCGCCCCACCCGGCAGCAGCCCTGGAGCGGCTCCGTTTTCAGCGCGTGGCGCAGGCAAACTTCACGCGGATGCGGTGTGGCGCGGCGCGGCTTTCAGCACTTCACGCCCACATGCAGCGCGACCACGCCGGCGGCCAGGTTGTGCACGTCGACATGGCCAAAACCAGCGCTCTTCATCATGGCCTTGAGCGTGGCCTGGTCGGGGTGCATGCGGATCGACTCGGCCAGATAGCGGTAGCTCGCTTCGTCTTTGGCCACGAGCTTGCCTAGCAAGGGCATGACCTTGAACGAATACCAGTCGTAGGGCTTTTGCAGCGCGGCGGCGACCTTGGAAAATTCCAGCACCAAAAGCCGCCCGCCCGGGCGCAGCACGCGCGCCATTTCGGCCAGCGCGCGCTCCTTGTGCGTCATGTTGCGCAGGCCGAAGGCGACGCTGACGAGGTCGAAGCTGGCGTCGGCAAAAGGCAGGATTTCAGCGTCGCACACCACCGTGGGCAGCGCCAGCCCTTCATCGAGCAAGCGGTCGCGGCCCACCATCAACATCGATGCGTTGATGTCGGTATGCACCACGGTGCCTTGCGGGCCGACCTGGCGCGCGAAGGCGCGGGCCAGGTCACCCGTGCCGCCAGCAATGTCGAGCACCTGGTCGCCGGCCTTGACCGCCGCCACCGCCACCGTGTAGGCCTTCCACGCGCGGTGCAGGCCCAGCGACAGCAGGTCGTTCATCAGGTCGTAGCGCGGCGCCACCGAGTCGAAGACATCGCCGACGCGCTTGGCCTTCTCGCCTTCATCGACGTGCTGGAAACCGAAGTGCGTTTGCGACACGGCGCGGCGCCTCAGTGTTTGCCGCAGGCGTGGCCGCCCGCGGGTGCAGGCGCGGCCATCGTCGCGTCGCGCGAGGCGCCGGCGTCTTTCAGGCGCTGCTCGTAACGCGCCCAGCGCTCGGCTTGCTCGGCGCCGAGCTGGTAGAGGTAGGCCCAGGAGAAGATGCCGGTGTCATGGCCATCAGAAAAACGCGGCTGCACCGCGTAATGGCCGACCGGTTCGATGGCCGTGACGTTGACCTCGCGCTTGCCCGTCTGCAGCACTTCCTGCCCCGGGCCGTGGCCTTGCACTTCGGCCGAAGGTGAGTACACGCGCAGCAACTCGAACGGGATGCGAAAGCTGGCGCCGTCATCGAAGCCGATTTCGAGCACGCGCGACGATTGGTGCACGGTCAGCGCCGTGGGTTGCGGGGTGGCGGTGCGGGTGGACATGGGTTGGGGCTCGACCGTACGGTTTGAAGCGGAGCTCGAGTTTAGGCCGCTACACCAGCACGCGCTCGATGCCACCCTGGTTGGCGCGCGCCACGTAGTCTTCGAGCCAGCTCTCGCCCAAGAGTTTGCGCGCCATCTCGACCACGATGTAGTCGGCTTCGAGCAGGCCGTTCGTCAGGTCGCCTTCGTAACGCTTCAGGCCCTGCAGGCAGCTCGGGCACGAGGTCAATATCTTCAGGTTGACCTGCTCGCCCACGCCGGCCATGGCGGGCAGCGCGCGCAACGCGGCTTCGTCCTGGCGCAGCTCTTCTTCCTTGCGAAAACGCACCTGGGTGGCGATGTCAGGCCGCGTCACGCCGAGCGTGCCGCTCTCGCCGCAACAGCGTTCGCTCTTCAGCACATTCGGCCCCAGCAGCGCCTTCACCGTCTTCATCGGGTCCCGCTGTTTCATCGGACTGTGGCAGGGGTCGTGGTAGAGGTAGCCACCCTGCCCAAGCGCGTCGAGCGTGATGCCTTTTTCGAGCAGGTATTCGTGGATGTCAACAATGCGGCAACCGGGGAAGATGTCCTCGAACTGGTAGCCCTGCAATTGGTCGTAGCAGGTGCCGCAACTCACCACCACGGTCTTGATGTCGAGGTAATTCAGCGTATTGGCGACGCGGTGAAATAACACGCGGTTGTCGGTGATGATCTTCTCGGCCTTGTCGAATTGGCCGCTGCCTCTTTGCGGGTAACCACAGCACAAATAGCCCGGTGGCAGCACCGTCTGCACGCCCGCTTGCCACAGCATCGCCTGCGTCGCCAGGCCGACCTGGCTGAACAGACGCTCGCTGCCGCAGCCCGGGAAATAGAACACCGCTTCGGTCTCGGCCGTGGTGACCTGCGGGTTGCGGATGATGGGCACGTAGTCGCTGTCTTCGATGTCGAGCAGCGCCCGCGCCGTCTTCTTCGGCAAGCCACCCGGCATCTTCTTGTTGATGAAGTGGATCAGCTGCTCCTTGATCGGCGCGGCACCCAGCGTAGCCGGGGGCGCGCCGGTCTGCTTCTTCGCCGCCGGCCGCAGCAGGCCGTTCATGAAGCGCTGCAGCTTGAAGCCGACATCGACCATCGCCACGCGCGCGAGCTTGATGGTCTGCGGGTGGGTGGCGTTGAGGAACATCATCGCCGCGGCATTGCCGGGGCGAAAACTCTTCTGCCCCATCTTGCGCAGCAGGTTGCGCATGTTCATCGTGACGTCGCCGAAGTCGATACCCACCGGGCACGGTGACTCGCACTTGTGGCAGACGGTGCAGTGGTCGGCCACGTCTTCGAATTCCTGCCAATGCTGCAGGCTGACGCCGCGGCGCGTCTGTTCTTCGTAGAGAAAGGCTTCGATCAAGAGCGAGGTCGCCAGGATCTTGTTGCGTGGGCTGTAGAGCAAATTGGCGCGCGGCACATGCGTGGCGCACACCGGCTTGCATTTGCCGCAGCGCAGGCAGTCCTTGATGCTGTCGGCAATCTCGCCGATGTCGCTCTGCTGCATGATGAGCGACTCATGGCCCATCAGGCCGAAGCTGGGGGTGTAGGCGGCCGAGAGGTCTGCGGCCATCGAATCGCTGGCCGTGCCGCGCAGCAATTTGCCTTTGTTGAAGCGGCCTTCGGGGTCGATGCGCTGCTTGTATTCCGTGAAGGCCGCCAGCTCATCGTCGGTGACGAATTCGAGCTTGGTGATGCCGATGCCGTGTTCGCCCGAGATCACGCCATCGAGCGAACGCGCCAGCTTCATGATGCGCGCCACCGCCTCGTGCGCTGTCTGCAGCATGGCGTAGTTGTCGCTGTTGACGGGGATGTTGGTGTGCACATTGCCGTCGCCGGCATGCATGTGCAGCGCCACCCAGACGCGGCCGCGCAGCACGTCCTGGTGGATCGCCTTGCAGGCCGCCAGGATGGGCGCGAACGCCGCGCCGGCGAAGAGGGTCTGCAGCGGCTTGAAGACCTGCGTCTTCCACGACGCACGCAAGGTGGCGCCCTGGATCAACGCGAAGAAGGTGCGGCCACTCTCGGCTTGCACCGCATCGAGCTGGTCGAGCCAGCCTTGCCAAAGAGCACGTACCTCGGACGTTAGCGCCAGCGCCTGCGCGACGCGGTCTTCCAGCAGCTCGGCGCTGGGAATCTCACCCGCGTCGTCACTCTTGCCCAAGGGGAGATTGCCGCGCTCGAAGAATTCCTGCAGCCGCGCCACCAGTTCGAGCTTGTTGCGCAGCGACAGCTCGATGTTGATGCGCTCTATGCCTTCGGTGTACTCGCCCATGCGCGGCAGCGGGATGACCACGTCTTCGTTGATCTTGAAGGCGTTGGTGTGCTTGGCAATGGCCGCCGTGCGCTTGCGATCGAGCCAGAACTTCTTGCGCGCGTCGGCGCTCACCGCGACAAAACCTTCGCCGTGGCGGCCGTTGGCAATGCGCACCACTTCACTCGTCGCGCGCGCCACCGCGTCGGCGTCGTCGCCGACGATGTCACCTACCAGCACCATCTTGGGCAGGCCGCTGCCGCTGCCACTGCCACTCACAACACGCTTGCTCTTGGTGGCGTAGCCGACGGCCTTCAGATAACGATCGTCGAGATGCTCCAGCCCGGCGAGGATGGCGCCACCCGGGCGCTTCATCTCGGCGAACATGAAGTCCCTGATCTCGACGATGGACGGCACCGCGTCCCGGGCGTTGCCGAAGAATTCAAGGCACACCGTGCGCACGTGCGGCGGCATGCGGTGCACGACCCAGCGCGCGCTGGTGATGAGGCCGTCGCAGCCTTCTTTCTGGATGCCGGGCAGGCCGGCCAGGAACTTGTCGGTGACGTCTTTGCCCAGGCCTTGCTTGCGGAAGACGCTGCCGGGGATGTCCAGCCGCTCGGTGCGCTCTAACGTTTTACCGGAGGCGTCAAAGTACTTCAGCTCGAAGCTGGCCACTTCGACGTCGTGGATCTTGCCCAGGTTGTGGTTCAGCCGCACCACTTCCAGCCACTTGGCCTGCGGCGTGACCATGCGCCACGAGGCCAGGTTGTCCAGCGCCGTGCCCCAGAGCACGGCCTTCTTGCCGCCGGCATTCATCGCGATGGTGCCGCCTATGCACGAGGCTTCGGCCGAGGTCGGGTCGACGGCGAAGACCTGGCCGGCGCGCTCGGCGGCATCGGCCACACGCTGCGTCACCACACCGGCTTCAGTCCAAACCGTGGCCACTTTTCTGTCGACACCGGGCAGCGTGAGCCACTCGACCTCGCTCATGGCTTCGAGCTTTTCGGTGTTGATGACCGCGCTCTTCCAGCTCAACGGCACGGCGCCGCCGGTGTAGCCGGTGCCGCCGCCGCGCGGGATGATGGTCAGGCCGAGTTCGATGCAGCCCGCCACCAGTGCCGCCATCTGTGCTTCGCTGTCGGGTGTCAGCACGACGAAGGGGTATTCGACACGCCAGTCGGTGGCGTCGGTGACATGCGAGACACGCGACAGGCCGTCGAACTTGATGTTGTCTTTGGCGGTGCTGCGGCCGAGCACACGCCGCGCCAACTTGCGCAAGTCCCAGACCGCACGAAAGTGTGCGGAGAAAGCTTCGACCGCGGCCGATGCGGCTGCCAGCAACTCGCCCACCAGCGCATCACGCTGCGCGTCGTGGCCCGGCGTGCGGCGTTTGCCGACCTCGGCCAGGCGGTGGTGCAGCGCATCGGTGAGCAGATGCCGGCGCTTGGGGTTGTCGAGCATGTCCTGCTCGAGGTAGGGGTTGCGCTGCACCACCCAGATGTCGCCCAGCACTTTGTACAACATGCGCGCCGAACGGCCGGTGCGGCGCTCGTCGCGCAGCTGCTGCAGCAGCTCCCAGGAACGGGCCCCAAGCAGGCGCAGCACGATCTCGCGGTCGGAGAACGAGGTGTAGTTGTAGGGAATTTCGCGCAGGCGTGCGGCCTGGCTGTGATGCGCGGCCGCGCTGGCCGCGCCCGGCATGGGAATGGGTGCGTTCATAGGCAGCCGACGATGCTACCGCAGGGCAGCATCGCGCCTTGAATACCAGCGGGGTATTCACCGTTGCTGCGAAGCGCGCATCCATGACAGAAACGCAACTGTCATCAAGCCGCGCCAAGATGCGCGGCTTTGCCATCCCCATCCGCAGGAGACCGCATGAATTTCAAGCTACGAGCAAGCCTTGCTCCCTTCGCCGTGATGGCGCTCATTTCCATGCCGGCCCAGGCGCAGATCGAGATCAGCTGGTGGCATTCGATGGGCGGCGCGTTGGGCGAATGGGTCAACGACCTGGCCAAGGACTTCAACGGCCGGCAGAAGGACTACAAGGTCACGCCGGTGTTCAAGGGCAATTACGACGAGTCGATGACGGCCGCCATCGCCGCCTTCCGCGCCGGCAACGCACCGCATGTGCTGCAGGTGTTCGAAGTCGGCACCGCCACCATGATGGCCAGCAAGACCGCCATCAAACCGGTGGCGCAGCTGATGAAAGAAGCCGGCGTCAAGTTCGACCCGAAGGTCTACGTGCCCGCGGTCTCGGGCTACTACACGGCGCCCAACGGCGAGATGATGAGCCTGCCGTTCAACAGCTCGACCACCGTCTTCCACTACAACAAGGACGCCTTCAAGGCGGCCGGTCTCGACCCCGAAGCACCGCCCAAGACCTGGCCTGAAGTGGCGCTGGCCGCGGCCAAGTTGAAGGCCAGCGGCCACAAGTGCCCCATCACCACGAGCTGGCAAAGCTGGACGCAGCTTGAGAGCTTCTCGGCCTGGCACAACGTCGAATTCGCCACCAAGCGCAACGGCTTCAATGGTCTCGATACACGCCTGGCCATCACCACGCCGCTGCACGTGCGCCATATCGAGAACCTGGCCAACATGGCCAAGCAAGGCCTCTTCGTCTACAAGGGCCGAGGCAATTCGGCCGACGCCACCTTCGTTTCGGGCGAATGCGCGATGGTCACCGGCTCGTCGGCGCTGTACGGCAACATCAAGCGCAACTCGAAATTCACCGGCGGCATCGGCGCGCTGCCGTATTACCCGGATGTCACCGGCGCGCCGCAGAACACCGTCATCGGCGGCGCCAGCCTGTGGGTGATGTCGGGCAAGAAGCCGGCGGAATACAAAGGCGTAGCCGCCTTCTTCCAGTTCCTGTCCGACCCCAATGTGCAGGCCGCGGCGCACCAGCGCACAGGCTATTTGCCGATCACGACAGAGGCCTACGGCATCACCGAAAAGTCGGGCTTCTACAAGCAAAACCCCGGCACCGATGTGTCGGTGACGCAGATGATCCGCAAGGTCACTGACAAGTCGCGCGGCATCCGCCTGGGCAACTTCGTGCAGGTGCGCACCGTCATCGACGAAGAGATGGAACAAGTCTGGTCCGGCAAGAAGAGCGCCAAGGAAGGGCTGGAGTCGGCGAAGAAGCGCGGCGACGAATTGCTCGAGCGATTTGAAAAGGCCAACAAAGGCTGAGCGTGGCCGTCGAAAAGCGCGTCCGCTTCAAGAGTTGGTGGTTGCCCTGGGCCTTGATCGCGCCGCAGATGACGGTGATCCTGCTGTTCTTTTTCTGGCCGGCAGGCAAGGCCCTCTACAACAGCGTGCTGCAGCAGGACGCCTTCGGCACCAGCACGCAGTTCGTCGGGTTGGAGAATTTCCGCCAGCTCTTCGCCGACGACACCTACCTTGAATCGTTCAAGACCACCGCGATCTTCTCGATCCTGGTGGCGGTGGTCGGCCTGGCGATTGCGCTGACGCTGGCGGTGATGGCTGACCGCGTGGTGCGCGGCGCCACGATCTACCGCACGCTGCTGGTGTGGCCTTACGCCGTGGCGCCGGCCGTGGCCGACGTGCTGTGGCTCTTCATGTTCGCGCCGTCGATCGGCATCGTCAGCTTCTGGCTGCGCGCGCTCGGCTTCGAGTGGAACCACCTGCTCAACGGCACGCACGCCATGACGCTGATCGTCATGGCCGCGGTGTGGAAACAGGTGTCCTACAACTTCCTCTTCTTCCTCGCCGGCCTGCAGTCCATCCCCAAGAGCCTGATCGAAGCCGCAGCCATCGACGGCGCCGGCCCCTGGCGGCGCTTCTGGACGGTGCAGTTCCCGTTGCTGACACCGACCACGTTCTTCTTGCTCGTGATCAACATCATCTACGTCTTCATCGACACCTTCGCCATCGTCGACGCCTCCACGCACGGGGGCCCGGGCAAGGACACCGCCATCCTGGTCTACAAGATCTATTACGACGGCTTCAAGGCACTCGACCTCGGCGGCTCGGCGGCGCAGTCGGTGGTGCTGATGTCCATCCTCGTGGCCTTGACGGTGATCCAGTTTCGCTATGTCGAAAAACGGGTGAATTACTGATGATTGAAAACCGCCCCGTCGCCACCGCCTTGTCGCATGTCGTGCTCATGCTCGGCGTGCTGATCGTCGCCTTCCCGGTGTACATCACTTTCATCGCCAGCACGCAGACGGCCGAGCAGATCGTGCAGAACGTGCCGATGTCGCTGCTGCCCGGCAGCAACCTCGTGCAGAGCTACAAGTTCGCGCTCTTCGGCGGCGTCACCGAATACGGCAGCAAGGTGGCACCGGCGGGGCCGATGTTGATGGTCAGCCTGGTGATGGCGCTGGTCATCGCCATCGGCAAGATCTCGATCTCGCTGCTGTCGGCTTTCGCCGTCGTCTACTTCCGTTTTCCCGGCCGCGGCGTCGTCTTCTGGCTGATCTTCGTCACGCTGATGCTGCCGGTGGAAGTGCGCATCGGCCCGACCTACGAAGTCGTCTCCAACTTCGGCATGCTCAACACCTATGCCGGGCTGACGATTCCGCTGATCGCCTCGGCCACGGCGACCTTCCTCTTCCGCCAGTTCTTCCTGACGGTGCCCGACGAACTGGTCGAAGCCGCGCGCATCGACGGCGCGGGGCCCATGCGCTTCTTCAAGGATGTGCTGCTTCCGCTTTCCAGCCTTAGTTAACCAGCTCGACCCAAGCTTATGCAAGCTCAAAGTGGGCAAAGAGTTGTTTACGGTGGCAGGGCCACAATTTGTTGAACAAT
>JANLYV010000208.1:0-2431 GCA_031365825.1 Rubrivivax sp.
GGCAGGCCGAAGGCGAAGGGCGACCGGCGCAGTGAAGTATTAGGGGGAGGCCGAGCGCAGCTCGGCCGGAGGACATGAACGGAGCCGGTCGCCCTTTGCCTTCGGCCCGCACTGTAGTAGCCGAACCGAATTTCCAGAACAACTTCATCCGCCCAAACTGACGAAAGTGCTAACACCCATCTTCGTAGACGATCAGCTGCTCGTGCTCGACAAGCCCGCCGGCATGCTCACCGTGCCTGGCCGGGGCGATGACAAGGCCGATTGCCTCTGGTCGCGAGCGATCCACCAATGGCCCGACGCGCAAGTGGTACACCGTCTGGATATGGCGACATCGGGCCTGGTGCTGTTCGCACGAGGTGCTGTGATGCAGCGCCAGCTGAGCATGGCCTTCGCGCAGCGCCAGGTGCACAAACGCTATGAAGCCATCGTGACAGGCTTGCTCGACAACGGCGAAGGCAGGATCGAGCTGCCGCTGGCGGCGGACTGGCCGAACCGGCCACGGCAGAAGGTCGACGCGCAACATGGCAAAGCCTCGCTCACAAGCTGGCGCGTGCTCGCGCGCGATGTGAAGGCGCGGCACACGCACGTGGAGCTGACGCCGCATACCGGCCGCACGCACCAGCTGCGCGTGCACCTTGCCGCCATGGGCCATGCCATCGTCGGTGACGCGCTGTATGCCACGCCCGATGTCGCCGCCGCGTCGCCGCGGCTGTTGCTGCATGCCACCGTGTTGGGCATTCAACATCCGCAAGGCGGCGAGGCCTTGGCATGGCAAAGCGCGGCGCCGTTCGCGCTCGGTGCATTGGCGACCATCACAATGCTGAAGACCTAACTTCAGCGCCGCTAACCATGACCGCGACCCCTCTGACCATCATCACCGGCGCCTCGCGCGGCCTGGGCCTGGCCATGGCGCAGCAGCTGGCTAGCGAAGGCCACCGGCTCCTGACCATCGCGCGCCAGCACAGCGCGAACCTTCCGGCCTCGGTCACGCAGTGGACGGATCATGACTTGGCCGACCCGGGTGTCACCGTGCTTCAGTTGTTAGCTTGGCTGGCCGAAGTCGATGTGACGGGCGTGTCGGCGGTCACGCTCATCAACAACGCCGGGATGGTGTCGACCCCCGCGCCGCTGGCGTTGGGTGACTTCGCCGAGCTCAGCCGCGCCATCCGTGTCGGGCTGGAAGCGCCGCTGCTGCTCACTGCCGCCTTCCTGCGCGCCACCGCGGCGTGGACGGTGCCGCGCAAGGTGCTGTTGGTGTCGTCGGGCCTGGGCCGGCGCGGAATGGCCGGCAGCGCCTCGTACTGTGCGGCCAAGGCCGGTATGGACAACCTGGCGCGAGCGCTGGTGCTGGAAGAAGCAGCGCGGCCGAATGGTGCACGTGTCGTGTCACTCGCGCCCGGCATCATCGACACCGACATGCAGGTGCAACTGCGCAACGCCGATGTGGCGCTGTTCCCCGAGCGCAAGGTGTTCGTCGGCTTGCACGAAGGCGGCCAGCTCGACAGCCCGGCCAAGGCCGCGGCCAAGGTGCTGGCTTATCTGGCGCGCGCCGACTTTGGTGCCGAGCCGGTGGCCAGCGTGAACGCGCCATGAAGCGGCGGCGCTTCGTCGGCAGCACTGCGCCGGCGCTGATGGTATGCCTGGGCTTGCCGATGGCATGCTGGGCGCAGCCGGCGGGCAGGGTGTTTCGCATCGGCTACCTGAGCGCACCTTCGCGCGCTGCGGTGGCCAACGCGCTGCAAGCCTTCCTGCGTGCGCTGCACGAGCTGGGCTGGGACGAAGGCCGCAACCTCGTCATCGAATACCGCTGGGCCGAAGGGCATGTCGAGCGGCTGCCCGAGCTGGCGGCCGAGCTGGTGCGGCTGAAGGTCGACCTCATCGTCGCACCCGCGAGCACGGCCGCGATGGCGGCGAAGAAGCTGACCGACAGCATTCCGATCGTGATGATCTTCCCGGTCGACCCGGTGGGCACGGGGCTGGTGGCGAGCCTGGCGCGACCTGGCGGCAACGTCACCGGCACGACCTTCGCGTCGGGCCCTGAAATCTTCAGCAAGCAGTTGCAGCTGTTGAAGGAGGCCGTGCCTCAGGCCCAGCGCTTCGCCGTGTTGCGCAACCCTGCGGACCCGAGCGACGCGGCGCTGGCGAACGAGCTCGCGCCCGCGGCACGCTCACTGGGCTTGCGCTTGCAAGAGGTGCACGCCGTCGGCCCCGAAGACTTCGACGCGGCCTTCGCGGCCATGGCGCGCGAGAAGGCGCAGGCCCTGGTGGTCGGCAGAGGCACGATCTTTCTGGTGCACCGCGCGCGCCTGGCCGAGCTGGCGCTGAAGGGCCACCTGCCGACGATGTACAGCACGCGCGAGAACATCGAGGCCGGTGGCCTGATGGCCTATGGCGTGAACATGAGCGACTTCATCGGCCGCGCCGCGAGCTA
>JANLYV010000216.1:0-4827 GCA_031365825.1 Rubrivivax sp.
TGAACAGCCAGATGGACCTCGTCGTCGCCGGCACCGAAGCGGCGGTGCTGATGGTCGAGAGCGAAGCGAAACAGCTGTCTGAAGAGATCATGCTCGGCGGCGTGGTCTTCGGCCACGAGCAGGGCAAGATTGCCATCGCCGCGATCAATGAACTGGTACGCGACGCCGGCAAGCCGGCCTGGAACTGGCAAGCACCGGCCAAGGACGAACCCTTCATCGCCAAGGTCACGCAACTGGCCGAAGAGGCGCTGCGTGCGGCCTACCAGATCCGCAGCAAGCAGGCACGCACCGAAGCCTGCCGTGCGGCCTATGCCAACACCATGGCCGCGCTGAAGACCGACGGCATCGTCTTCGACAGCGTCAAGGTCGAAGGCCTGCTGTTCGAGATCGAGTCGCGCATCGTGCGCAGCCAGATCCTCGCGGGCGAGCCGCGCATCGACGGCCGCGACACGCGCACCGTGCGCCCCATCGAAATTCGCTCGGGCGTGCTGCCGCGCACCCACGGTTCGGCCCTCTTCACGCGCGGTGAAACGCAAGCATTGGTGGCCACCACGCTCGGCACCGAACGCGATGCGCAGCGCATCGACGCACTCGCCGGTGAGTACCAAGACCGCTTCATGCTCCACTACAACATGCCGCCCTTCGCCACGGGCGAAACCGGCCGCGTGGGCAGCCCCAAGCGGCGCGAAATCGGCCACGGCCGCCTCGCGCGCCGCGCGTTGGCCGCCGTGCTGCCGTTGAAGGAAGACTTCCCCTACACGATGCGCGTGGTCAGCGAGATCACCGAAAGCAACGGCTCGTCGTCGATGGCCTCGGTATGCGGTGGCTGCCTGAGCCTGCTCGACGCCGGCGTGCCGCTGAAGGCGCATGTCGCCGGCATCGCCATGGGCCTGATCAAGGAGGCCAACCGCTTCGCCGTGCTGACCGACATCCTGGGTGACGAGGATCACCTCGGCGACATGGACTTCAAGGTGGCCGGCACGCAAGGCGGCATCACCGCGCTGCAGATGGACATCAAGATCCAGGGCATCACCAAAGAGATCATGCAGGTGGCATTGGCGCAGGCCAAGGAAGCGCGCCTGCACATCCTGGCCAAGATGGTCGAAGCCGTGGGCGGCGCCAAGACCGAGGTCTCGCAGTTTGCGCCGCGCCTGTACACGATGAAGATCAACCCGGAGAAGATCCGTGACGTCATCGGCAAGGGCGGCGCCGTCATCCGCGGCCTGACCGAAGAGACCGGCTGCACCATCGACATCGGCGAAGACGGCACCATCACCATCGCCAGTACCGACGCTGACAAGGCCGAATTCGCCAAGCGACGCATCACCGAGATCACGGCCGAAGCCGAGATCGGCAAGATCTACGAAGGCCCGGTGACGAAGATCCTCGACTTCGGCGCCCTGGTGCAGATCCTTCCGGGCAAAGACGGTCTGCTGCACATCAGCCAGATCGCGCATCAGCGTGTCGAGAAGGTCACCGACTTCCTGACGGAGGGCCAGATCATCAAGGTCAAGGTCATGGAGACCGATGAGAAAGGCCGCGTCAAGCTCTCGCTCAAGGCCTTGCTCGAGCGGCCTGAAGGCTACGTCGAAGAAGAGCGCGCACCGCGTGAGCGCTTCGACCGTGGCGACCGCGGCGGCCGTGGCCGCGATGACCGCCCGCGCCGCGAGCCGCGCGAAGCGCGTGAGCCTGTGGCAGGCGATGCACCTGCCGCGCCCAGCGACGCCGCGCCGCAAGGTGGCGACACGCCGCGCCACGAGTGAGCCGCGGCACCATGCGCGCGATCGAGATCAACGGCTTCGGCGCGCCCGAGGTGCTGCGCGAAACGCAGCGCCCGGCGCCGGAGCCCAAGGCCGGTGAACTGCTGATCGCGGTGCAGGCCTCGGGCATCAACCGGCCCGACGTGCTGCAGCGCAAAGGGCAGTACCCGATGCCGCCCGGCGTGTCGGACCTGCCTGGCCTGGAAGTGGCCGGCACCGTGGCCGCCGGTGATGCGCACGAGCTTGCAGCGGCAGGCTTCAAGCTCGGTGATGCCGTCACCGCGCTGGTGGCCGGCGGCGGTTATGCCGAGCTGTGCGTCGCGCCGATCGGCCAGACCCTGCCTGTGCCCAAGGGCTTGTCGATGGTCGAGGCGGCGAGCCTGCCCGAGACCTTCTTCACCGTCTGGCAAAACGTCTTCCACATCGCGCGGCTGGCGCACGGCGAGACGCTGCTGGTGCAGGGCGGCAGCAGCGGCATCGGCGTCACCGCCATCCAACTGGCCAAGGCGCTGGGCTCGAAAGCCATCGTCACCGCCGGCAGCGACGAGAAGTGCGCGGCCTGCCTGGCGCTGGGTGCCGACCATGCCATCAACTACCGCACGCAGGACTTCGTCGCCGAAGTCAAGCGCGTCACCGAAGGCCGGGGTGTCGACGTCATCCTCGACATGGTGGCCGGCGAATACATCGCGCGCGAAGTCGAATGCCTGGCCGACGACGGCCGCATCGCACTCATCGCCGTGCAGGGCGGCGCACAAAGCAGCTTGAATGCCGCGACGCTTCTGCGCCGTCGATTGAGCCTGACGGGTTCGACCCTGAGGCCGCGCAGCGTGGCCTACAAGACCGTGTTGGCGAAAGCCTTGCGCGAGCGCGTCTGGCCGCTTCTGGAAAGCGGTGCGATCAAGCCCGTGATCTACCGTACCTTCGCCGCCGCCAAGGCGAGCGAAGCGCACGCGCTGATGGAGTCGAGCACGCACGTCGGCAAGATCGTGCTGAGCTGGTAGGCCCTGGGAGACGGATCCATGCGACGCAAACTCGTGGTCGGCAACTGGAAGATGCATGGCAGCCGCATGGCCAACGCCGAGCTGTTGGCGGCACTCGTCGGCGCACGGCCGTACGCCGCGGATGTGGCGGTGTGCGTGCCCTTTCCTTACCTCGCCGACACGGCGATGACGCTGGCGACAAGTGATGTGCGCTGGGGTGCACAAGACATCTCGGCGCACGAGCAAGGCGCCTACACCGGCGAAGTGTCGTCGGCGATGCTGTCAGAGTTGGGTTGTCGTTATGCCATCGTCGGCCATTCCGAACGTCGCGCGTACCACGCTGAGTCCGACGCGCTGGTGGCGGCCAAGGCCCAGTGCGCGCTGGCACATGGCGTGACGCCCATCGTCTGTGTCGGCGAAACACTTGCGCAGCGTGATGCCGGGCAGACTGAAGACGTGGTGAAGCGGCAACTCTCGGTCGTCATCCACCAGCTGGCGCATTGCGCCGGCGAGATCGTCGTCGCCTACGAGCCCGTGTGGGCCATCGGCACCGGCCGTACCGCCACGCCCGAGCAGGCACAGCAGGTGCACGCCGTGTTGCGCGCGCAATTGCAGGCGGCCACGGGCCACGCCGACAAGATGAAGATCCTCTACGGCGGCAGCGTCAAAGCCGACAACGCCAAGACGCTTTTTGCCATGCCCGACATCGATGGCGGCTTGATCGGTGGTGCGTCCTTGAAGGCTGCCGACTTCATCGCCATCTGCCGCGCTGCCGAATAGACCGGCAGCCACGCAACCCTCTCGAACATTGAACGGCCCGCGCAGAAGCGGACCCCCTGGAGCTCTTTCACATGCAAGTCTGGAACACCTTGATCCTTGCGCTGCAAATACTGGCGGCGTTGGTCATGATCGGCCTCGTGTTGATTCAACACGGCAAAGGCGCCGACATGGGCGCCTCGTTCGGCAGCGGCTCGTCGGGCAGCCTTTTCGGCGCCACCGGCAGCGCCAACTTCCTCTCGCGCGCCACGGCCGTCTGTGCCACCGCGTTCTTTGTCTGCACGCTGGCCTTGGCCTATCTGGGCAACACCAATGCCTTGCGCGGCGTGGCCGGTGGCAGCGTGCTCGACCGTGCGGCGCCTGCGGCCAGCGCCGCCAGCGGTGCGACTTCAGGGGCGGCGGCGGGTGCAATTCCCGGCGCCATTCCGACGGCGACCACGGCCCCTGCGGCGCCCGCTTCGGCGGCGGTGGCAGCCCCGGTTGCGTCAGCCGCACCAGGTGCGATTCCCACCAAGTGATGCAGCCTGCGCGCGGCGGCCGCGCAATCAAATGAAGCTAGAATCTGCGGCTGTTCAGTGGGCCCTTCCTCATGCCTGCGGAGCCGCTGCAAGCGCAGTGTCTGGTGACTCAATTGGGATCGCGCCGACGTGGTGAAATTGGTAGACACGCTATCTTGAGGGGGTAGTGGCGAAAGCTGTGCGAGTTCGAGTCTCGCCGTCGGCACCATCGAAGAAGAGCAGGTCGAAGAGTGCCTGTGTTGTGAAGCGCAAAACAAGCCGAATCCGCGACCGGAACTGACCACGCATGGACCTGCAAGCCTATCTGCCCGTGATCCTCTTCATCCTGGTCGGGGTCGCGGTGGGTGTCGCGCCCCAGGTGCTTGGTTTTGTCTTCGGGCCCAACCGGCCTGACGTCGAAAAGAACAGCCCCTACGAGTGCGGCTTCGAAGCCTTCGAAGACGCGCGCATGAAGTTCGACGTGCGCTACTACCTGGTGGCCATCCTCTTCATCCTGTTTGACCTGGAGATCGCCTTCCTCTTCCCCTGGGCGGTGGCCTTGCGCGAGATCGGCCCGGCCGGCTTCTGGGCCATGATGCTGTTCCTCACCATCCTCGTCGTCGGCTTCGTCTACGAATGGAAGAAGGGCGCACTCGACTGGGAGTGACAACACATGGGCATAGAAGGCGTACTCAAAGAAGGCTTCGCGACAACGTCGCTTGACGCCCTCATCAACTGGTCCAAGACCGGTTCGTTGTGGCCCATGACGTTCGGCCTGGCCTGCTGTGCGGTGGAGATGATGCACGCCGGCGC
>JANLYV010000230.1:0-2293 GCA_031365825.1 Rubrivivax sp.
GTGCCTTAATGACATGGTTATAGAACGAATTATTTGCAGCCAAGAGTATGTATCTTAAGTCTATTTTATTCCTATAGACAACAGGAGCAATGACATTCGGAATAAAGCCGGCGTCGTGCCATCGAAATGAGTTTGATGACGATGTCACGTCAGACCAACTAATTGATTCCATAAAGTAGCAATCAATGCTTTGTGGGCGAGAGCGCAACCTACCTTCGGCATTCTTAAAGTTTCTCAGAACCCGTCCATCATCCTCCCAGTCAACTATGCACTCTTCATTCCCGTACCACTTCCTGAAGTCCCCACCCTTTTGATGCGGAAACCACTTCCTCCTAGGGAATCGCTGATTTATACGGGCAGTCCTCGATGTCGATGAGGGCTGCGAGCTGCGACGATGGTGCCATGAAGCAGACGAGCTTTGCGAGTGCCGAGTACGCCGGCAAGAAGCGCCAGACGCGCCGTGAGCGCTTCTTGGCCGAGATGAACGCGGTGGTGCCGTGGGCGCGGCTTGAGGCGCTGATTGAGCCGCACTACCCCAAGAGCGGCAAGGTGGGCCGGCCGCCCATCGGTGTGCCGCGCATGTTGCGCATGTACTTTCTGCAGCAGTGGTACACGCTGGCCAACGAGGCGCTGGAAGATGCGCTGTACGACAGCCAGGCGATGCGCGAGTTCATCGGCATCGACCTGGGGCGGGAGAACGTACCCGACGCCACGACGCTGCTGAAGTTCCGCCGGTTGCTCGAGCAGCATGACCTGACCTCGGCCATCCTGGTCGAGGTCAACGCACACCTGACCGAGCGTGGGCTGCTGATGCGCCAGGGCACGGTGGTGGACGCCACCATCATTGCCGCGCCGAGTTCGACGAAGAACGAGGACGGCAAGCGCGACCCCGAGATGCACCAGGCCAAGAAGGGCAACCAGTGGCACTTCGGCATGAAGATGCACTCGGGTGTGGATGCCGAGTCGGGCCTGATCCACAGCGTCGTGTGCACGGCGGCCAACGAGGCCGATGTGGTGCACGCGCACAGGCTGCTGCATGGCCAGGAGAGCCAGGTTCACGGCGACAGCGGCTACACGGGCCTGGAGAAGCGGGACGAGATCACCGACGCGCAGGCCAAAGGCCGACTGCGCAAGGACATCGACTGGCGCATCGCCATGAAGCGGGGCCAACTGCAGGCCATGCCCGAAGGCCCGCGCAAGGCACTGTACGAGTGGTTCGAGCGGCGCAAGGCGCAAGTGAGGGCCATCGTCGAGCACCCGTTCCACATCATCAAGAACCTGTTCGGCTACGGAAAGGTCAGCTACCGCGGGATCGCCAAGAACGAGGCGCGGGCGAAGGCGCATGCCGCGCTGGCCAACCTGTACATCGCCAGGCGCCGATTGATCGCCCAAGGGGTCAGTGCGTCTGCAGCATGAGATGGGGCAGCCAAGCGGCCTCAAACGCCGCGTAACGACCTTAGAGGCACCACTTCTGCGATCACGAGTCGCCATCAACGCCAAGCGTCGGCCAGTCGACCGTCACGAAGCGCGTTGATCAGCGCTTCCCTAGTGGCCTGCTGCATCGCCTGGCCGTACTGTTCAACGTCGAAGAGCCCCACGTCGCCCACTACGCGGAAGCGGTACGCCGGGGTGGCACCGTTGTCACGGTCAACGCTGCCGACGAAGCGCAGGCGACCGCAGCGCGGGACGCATTGCTCGCAGCGGGTGCAGTCAACATCGACGACCGCGTCGAGCAATGGCAGCAGACCGGCTGGAACGCCGCCGGCGCCGGGGTCCAGACGAACCCGGCGGGCGGCACGGTGGGAGTCGTCGTGCATCGCCAGGAGGTGAGCATCGACGGTGTGCGTGTCTACGGAGTCACCAGCGTGCGTGCGTTCGATGAATTCGCAGACGAGTTCCGCGCAGACCATGCGACGCGCTACGCAACAGGCGGAGAAAGCTACGACGATTTGGACGCTGCCTATCGATATGGCCATGCGCTGGCGTCTGACGCTCGCTATAGCGGGCGTGACTGGGCCGACATAGAAAGCGATGCACGGACCGACTGGGAGCGGCGCCATCCGGAGAGCGCGTGGGAACGCTGCAAGAGCGCCGTACGACATGCCTGGGAGCGCGTTACACGCTGACTGGGCCCGCGCAGACTCCAGTTTCCCCAGCCCCATCGCGCGGCAAGGTCTTGCCCTGCGGCCCGCGCCTCCTGGTGCCGGCATTGGCGCGGCGGTGCGCCTGCACTGACCGCCTCGACGGCGACGACGGCACCTTGCCGCCACGTGCCCTGACCACGTCCTAGGGG
>JANLYV010000239.1:0-23405 GCA_031365825.1 Rubrivivax sp.
GCGTCCTTGTCGCTCTTGGTCGACAGCGTGCGCTGCATCAGCACCTGGTCTTTCGGGAACGTCAGCACCACGTCGAAGAGCACCAGGAAGATGAAGCCCCAGACAGTGGCCTTGGTCAAGTCGAAGCTGAAGTCGAAGAGCCGGGTCTTGTCTTCAGCCGCCGCCACGCTCAAGAGTTCACTGAACCCGCCCTTGAGCCCGTAGATCATGAAGCCGATGGCGAACAGCGCGCCACCCATCTTGACGACGAGCTGCACGATGTCGGTCCAGACCACCGCCTTCATGCCGCCCAGGGCGGTGTAGACGATCGTGAAGCCGCCCATCATCAGCACGCTCCAGACCACGTCGATGCCGGTGATGGTGGCGATCGCCAGCGAGGGCAGGAACAGGATCACGCTCATGCGGCTGCCCAGTTGCACCACGATGCACAGGCCGCTGGCCATCATGCGAATGGCCGGGTGGAAGCGGGTCTCCAGGTACGAGAACACGCTCATCAGGTCGAGCCGCCGCAGCAGTGGGACGATCCACACCGCCACGAACATCAGGCCGACGACCGCGACCAGGTTGTTCGTCAGGTACTGCCAGTTGGTCTCGAAAGCCTTGGCCGGAATCGCGATGTAGCTGATCGAGCTGGTATTGGCGGCGTACAGGCTCACGCCCGCGGCCCAAAACGGAATGCTGCGCCCGCCGACGAAGAAGTCCGAGGTGGAATTGCGTTTTTCGCGCAGGTAGAAGTACGCGCCGATGCCGAGCATCGACGTCAGATAGACCACGATCACGATCCAGTCGAGCCACTTCAGCAGCAGCTTGCTCGATTCGATTTCGGCGAAGGCGAATCCGGCGTGGCTGCCATCGACGCCGGCCTTTTCCCAGACGAAGCCGTTGCGCCAGGCGGCGCTGGCGCGCGCGCCCGCAGCCGAGGCCTCGTTTTGTGTCGCCCACGAACCGGTGATGGTGTGGAAGCTCATCAGCTTCGGCACTGCACCTGCGTCGCCGGCCGGGCGCACGAGGTACAGCACATGCGCCTGGCCCGTGGCGCGGCCCGATCCGGCAAGCACGGTGCCGGGCACCGCGCCGCGGTCTTGCCAACCGGTATCGGCGGCCCAGCGCCACAGGCGGTCCGCACCACCGCTGTCAGGCGCGAGCGTGATGAAGACGGCCGCGGTCTGGCCCACCATCGACGTGAGACCGCCTGCAGCGGGCCAGCCGGCGCGTACCTGCCATTGGGGTTGCGCAGCGCCCGGCTTGATCTGCAACATCTTGGGTTCGTTGCGCGCCGCGGTGCCGGCCACGAAGAGCGAGTCGCCCAGCGACGCGGCGCGGGCTGCGGTCAGGGGTACGGGCAATGCGGGCAGTGCGGGCAATGCGCGGGTGGCGGGCACACCGTTGTCCAGCACCATCTGCGCCACCCGCTCGGCCCGGTCGCCGCTGCCCAACAGCAGCCAGGCCTGCTTGCCGTTGCCGGCGACACCTTGCACCGGCGTGTCTGCGGGCCAGGCCGAGCTCGCCCAGCCACGCTCGTCCTGGTCCAGAACCCAGGCTTTGCGGGCGCCGATCGCGACCGGCCGCCCATCCACCACGGCAAGGTGAGTCATCGCATCGGCCGCGGGCAGCGCCGGCAGATCGCCCGTGCGCACATTGACCAGGTTCGCGGCCTGGCACGGCAGCGCCGCGATCAGCGCCACCATCGCAGCCAGGCGCGTGGCGACACGGCGAATGGGCGTGGAGATCATCACTCGGCAGCGATCGACTGTTGTTGGGCCACCCTTTTCCAACGCGCGACATCGGCGGCGATGGTGGCGGCAAAACTGGCTGGCGAAGAGGGGTTGACCTCGGCTCCTTCTTTCAGAAAAAACTCCTTGAGTCCCGGCGCCGAGATGGCCTTGTTGACCTCGGCGTTGAGGCGCGCAACGATCTCCGGCGGCGTGCCAGCCGGCGCGAGCAGCCCCCACCACAGTTCGAATTCGTAGCCAGGCACAGCGGTTGCCATCGGCACCAGATCGGGCGCGATCGGGCTCGCTTTGAGGCTCGTGATGCCAATCGCGCGGATGCGCCCGGCGCGAATATGCGGCAGCAGCGACGGGCCGCTGGCCACGAGCAATTGCACCTGCTCGCCGATGAGGTCGGTGACAGCCGGGCCCATGCCGCGGTAAGGCACATGCACGACAAAACTCCCCGACATGCCCTTGAGCATTTCGGTCGCAAACTGGTTGCTGCTGCCCAGGCCCGAGGACGCGTAGTTGAAGCGGCCCGGGTTGGCCTTGAGCAGCTTGACCAGCTCGGCCGGTGTGCGCGCGCCGAAGCTGTTGCTGGTGGCGACGATGAAGGGGCCTTTGGCAAACATGGCCACCGGGCTGAAGCTGGCCACGGGGTCGAAGCCAAGGCGCGGCTGGATGGCGGCGTTGGTGACCATGCTCGACGACACCGCCACCAGCGTGTAGCCGTCGGGCGCGGCCTTGGCCACGGCGGCGGTGCCGGTGTTGCCACTGGCACCGGGGCGGTTGTCGATGAGCACCGTGGTTCTGAGTGCATCGGCCAGCGCCCGGCCAAGTTGGCGCGCGAAGACATCGTTCGAGCCACCCGGCGGGTACGGCACGACGATGGTGATGGGCTTGGCCGGGTACTTGTCGGGGACCTTGTCAGGCGCCTGCGCCGCGCTGCCCAAGGCGACGCAGGCGCTGACGCCGAGCAGGGCCAGCCGCGCCAGCCGGAGGCTGTGGCGGCGGCGGGCCTGGTGCGTCGCTCCGTGCGCCGCTTCACACATCATTCGCGGGTCTCCTGGCTCAACGTCAACGGCCGGCGTCAGCGCGCCAGCAGCCTAAGCCGCCCGGCGCTGGCCAGCGTCTCGCGCGCACGCTGCTCGAACGGCGCGTCGATCATGCGGCCGTCGACGACATAGGCACCACGCCCGCTCGCCAATGCGGCGTCGGCTGCCACCACCACCGCCTGGGCGTGGGCGATCTCGGCCTCGGTCGGGCGGAACACCTCGTTCGCAAGCGTCACCTGGCTCGGGTGCACACAGCTCTTGCCAATGAAGCCGAGGTCGCGCGAGCGCTGCGCTTCGGCGCGAAAGCCGGCGCCGTCGCGCAGGTCGGCAAAGGCGCCGTCGCAGGCCCAGACGCCGGCCTCGCCCGCCGCCAGGCGCACGCTGAGCATGGCCAGGGCCACGGCATGCGCGTCGTGGCGCGAGATGCCCAGCGGCTCGAACAGATCACCCAGGCCCAGCTGCAGGCCGACCACGCGCGGATGCGCCGACGCGAGTTCATGTGCCAGGCGCAGCGCCTTGGCCGACTCGATGTTCACCAGCAGCCCGATCGGCCGCTCGACGCCGTTGGCGGCTTCGGCGCGGGCCAGCGCACGCGCGGCTTGCACCACGTCCTGCGCCGAGCCGGGCTTGGGCAGGTTGATGAGGTGCAGCCCCGGCTGCACCACCGCCTGCAGGTCGGCCTCGAAGTGTTCGCTGCCGAGCGCGTTGACGCGCACGATGAGCGTCTTGTCGCTGCCCATCGCGTCGGCCGAGCGCAGCCAGGCGCGCACTGCGTCGCGAGCACCGGCCTTGTGCTCGGCCGGCACGGCATCTTCGAGATCGAAAGACAGCGCATCGGCCGCACTGGCCCTTGCCTTGGCGAAGAGCTCGGGCCGCGAGCCGGGCACGAAGAGCTTGCTGCGCAGCGCCAGCTTCAACGCAGCACCCCCTGGGCGCGCATCGCCTGCACTTCGTCGGCCGCCACTCCGCATTCACGCAGCACCGCATCGCTATGCTGGCCCAGGGTCGGCGCGGCAAATGGCTTGGGCCCGGGCGTGCGGCTGAAGGTGACCGAGCGCGTCACGCCCATGTACGGGCCGATCTGCGGGTGTTCGATCGTGCCGATGATCCCTTCGGCCTGCACCTGCGGGTGCATGAACATGTCCTCGACCTTGCGCGCCGCGGCGCACGGCACCTCGTCGCCGAAGAGTTGCTCCCATTCCAGCGCCGTGTGCCGGGCCAGTGCCGCATGCAGGCGCGGCACGATCTCGGCGGCATGTTCAGCGCGCTTGCGCACGCTGTCCAGGCGCGGGTCGGCGGCCATGTCGGCCAGGCCGGTCTTCGCACATAGGGCCTGCCAGAAGCGCGTGGTGTTGGCCGACAGGTAGAGGTGGCCTTCACGCGCCGGGTGGATGCCGGTGACGCCGCCCGAGCGCATGTCACGACCTATGTCCAGCGGCTCGCCTTGGGCCCAGATCAGGCGCGCCGACTGCATCGTCAGCGCACTGCGCAGCAGCGACACGCCGACCTTCTGCCCCAGGCCCGTGCGCTCGCGCTCGTACAAGGCCGAGGCGACGCCGGCGGCCACCAGCGCCGCGGCGTAGTAGTCGACGACCGAGCCGTAGATGATTTCCGGCGCAGCGCCGCGCTTGCCTTGCAGCGCGCACATGCCGGTCATGGTTTGCAGCACCTGGTCGTAGCCGGCTTTATCCTTCAACGGGCCGGTTTCACCATAGCCGCTAACAGCGCAATAGATCAGGCGCGGGTTGATGGCGCTGAGTTGCGCGTGGCCTATGCCCAGGCGGGCGGGAACGCCGGGTCGAAAGTTGTGCACCAGCACGTCGGCGTCGCGCACCAGGCGCATCAGCAAGGCCTGTCCTTGCGGCGACTTCAGGTCGATGGCGATGCCACGCTTGCTGCGGTTGACGCCGATGAAAGCGCGGCTCTCGGACATCAAGGTCGACGGGTACTGGCGCAGATTGTCGCCTTCCGGAGGTTCGATCTTGATGACCTCGGCGCCCTGGTCGGCGAGCATCGTGCAGCCATAGGGCCCGGCGATGTAGGCACTGAGGTCGAGCACGCGCACGCCGCTCAGCGGGCCGACGGATGTGCTCAGGGGAGGCGGGGACGGATGGGTCATGGCGGTGAGTGCAGCGGCGGCTTCGCAGCGGGCTCGAGTCTCGACCGGCGCCGGCGCAAAACCAATGCGGCGTGGCTATGCTCAGGCATCACGGAAACTTGCTTGAGGCGCTCGCCAGCGACAGCCAGGTCAGGCGCCAGCCGCCGTGCATGCGGCCGTCGGCGGCGTAATACGGCACGAAGTCCAGCGGCGCACGGCCCTCGGGCGAGAAGCGAATCACCGGCGCTTCGCCGGCAGCGTTGGGCAGCACCTCGAGCCCTGCCGTGGCGCTGTCGTGGCGCAGCCGGATCGTCTCTTCGGTCTTGAAGCCGTCGATCAAGCCGGTGGCATAAACCAGCGGACCGCGCGTGATGGCGACGTAGTCGTGGCGCAAGACTTCCTGCTGCACCGGCGCGCCGTCCGGCGCGCGCGACACCTGCATGTTCTGCAGCCGCTTGTGCTGCAGCACGGGCGGCATGGGCAGGTCCAACGTCACGCGGTCGCCGGCCTGCCAGCGGCGCTGGATGCGCGCGTAGTCGCCGGGCAACGTGGCTCGTGCCGGCGGCTCACTGTTGACACGCAGCACCGCCCCATGCGCCCAGGCCGGAATGCGCAGGCCGAGCTCGAACGTCGCCGGCGCATCGGGCGTAACCTGCAACGTGATGGCGCCGGCTAAGGGATAGTGCGTGTGCTGCACGAGCGTGACGTGGCCGCCCGCCGCCAGGGGCAGCCGCGAGCGCCCCGGCCCCCACAGGTTGACGCGCACACCACCGTCGGCCATCACGCCGTAGGCCACTTGTGCCAGCTCTTCCAGCGCCATCGCACCGCTGGACTTGCAGCAGCGCCAATACGTCGTGTGCACACGCCGTCCGTTCGGGAACGAGTAGTAGCACCAGTCCTCGCCGTTCGGCGCCATCGCGCCGAGCAGGTCGTTGTAGGCCGAGCGCTCGATCTCGTCGGCGTAGCGCGCCTCGCCGGTGATCTCGAGCAACTGGCGGTTGAGCTGGATCCAGGCCAGCGTCGAGCAGGTCTCGACGTAGGCCAACGGGCTGAAGCTCCCCGGCGCATTGAAGACTTCGCGCGAACGATGGGCCACGCCGCCCCAGGGGCCACCACCGAGCGTGAGGTGATGCTCGCGGATGCTGTGCCAGAGCTTGTCCACGGCCTGCAGGTAAGCGCCTTCGCCGGTCTCCTGGTGCAGCTTGGCCAGGCCGACGAGGTTCCAGCACAGCTGGTAGGCCTTGCCGGTGGCGATCTCGGCGGCGTCAGCGCCGGCGAGTGCGCGCGGCAGCAGCCCCAGGTCGGGGTGGGCGTTCGCCTGCGCCAGCACAAGCTCTGCGAGGTCGAGGTAGCGCCGCTCCTGCGTCGCGCGGTAGAGCTCGACGGCCGGGTCCATCAGCACCGTGGCCGACATGCCGTGGTGGTTGCCGAGATCGGTGATGTTGATGCCACCGGCGGTCAGCGCCTGCCAGCACAGGTCGCCGATGCGACGCGCTGCAGCCAGCGCGCCGGGGTGAGCGAGCTGCCGATGCACTTCGATCAGACCGAGGATCAGGTAGCTATGGGTCCAGATGTCCCAGGTGCGCAGGCTCGGCGCGCCGTCCCAGCTGCCGGCCTTGGGCGGCTGCAGCCGCATGAAACGGCGCTCGCTCGCGTAGGTACCGAGGTAGCCGTCGGCCTCTTGTTGCGAAATCAAGTGGTCGGTGACGCGAACGACGTGGGCCGTGAGCACGGCATCCGCACTGCGCGCCGCGGCCTTCGCGGCCGCGACCAGCCACTTGCCCGCGTGCTCGCCGTACCAGTCGCCCTCCAGATTCTTCAAGGCGGTCGCGCGGTCGAAGATGGCGACCGCCGGGCTGCGCTCGTCGGTGATGAAGTGGAACAGGCGGCCGCGCCGGCTGGCGCTGATGGCGTCGCCCAGCACGCCGTGCAGTTGTGCGTGTGGCAGGGTCATTTCAGATAGTCGGCCAGCGCTTCGATGTCGCGCCGGCTGAGCCCTGCCGCCTGCGTCCGCATGGCGCCGTGCGTGAGTGCCTCGACGATGGACGAGCGCGGCCGCGCCGCGATCCACGCGCGCGGCGGAATGCCGCCCTGCGCATGGTCGTGGCACATGGCGCAGCGCTGCGCGTAGATGGCCCGCGCGTCCGCCGTCGCACCCGAGTCGGCGCCAGCCACGGGTGGCGCGCCGGCCCCGGGCTTGCGCTGCGCGTCGAGACCGAAGGCCTGGATGCGATCGGTGCCGACCAGCACGGCGCCGCGCGCGAAAGCGGGTTCGTTGTACTTGCCGCTGGTGTGCAGTTCGCCCGGCGCGCTGCGCCACAGCAGCGCCAGCGTCGTGGCGTCGAAGGCATAGAGCACGGGCGCAGGTGCGTCCGGCCCCACCAGCGGCGTCGAGCGGCGCGCGTTCTGATCGAGTACCCACACGATGGCATCCGCCGAGCCGTTGCTCGTGACCACCGGCGACCCCGGGTTCTCGAACACCACGCCGGCCTGGGCGCGGTCCAGCCGCAGGTACGCGGGCTGCTGCGCGGCGGTGACGACTTCGAGCCGCACCAGCGAAGGCGGCACGCTGACCGGCGAGCCCTCGCCGGCACGGGTGCTGCCGGTGAGGTAGATGTAGCTCGCGCCGTCGGCCGCGCGGAAGGTGGCGGGCACGGAACGCGAGCGCGCACTGTCCAGCGCGGCGTCGGCCTCGGAGTACGGGCCGAACACGTTCAGCGGTCCGCGCCCCGCAAAGTGGGGCTGGCGCTGCGGCGGCAGCAGCGACGCGTCGCTGGCAGCGTCGCTGCTGCACGGCGGCCGCCGGTCGAGCCAGCCCGGCAGACGCTCGCGGTTCAGCAGGTAGGCGTTGCCCTGTTTGCCGCCGACCACCATCAACCGCGGCGTGGCCGTGGTGGCGGCGTCCAGATCGGGCAGCAGTGCCGCGCCGCCGGAACCGAGGTCGATGTCCATCTTCGCCGTGGCGCAATGGTTGAACGGCGTGTAGCTGCCTTCGAGCTTCAAGCCCGTGGCGGGCGAATCGGAGAGTTGCAGCACCGACTGGGTCCAGTCGTGCGCCTGCTCGGCGAAGCCGTCGAAGCCGCTGCCCGTGACCACGACGATGCGGCCATCGACATCGACGGCCGGGCCACCCGCGCCCCACAGGCCGCCGCTGCCGCGGCGCGGCATGGCGACAGCGGCGAAGGCGCTGGCGACCCTGGCCGCGCGCGTGTCGACCGAGACCAGCCAGCCGGTTTCGGTTTCGCCAAAAGTGACGTACAGGCGCGAGCCATCGGGGCTGAGGTTCAGCGCACCGCGCTGCACACGGAAGTCGAAGCGGCGCGTCGGCGCCACCGGCGCGGGGCCGGCGTTGCGGTTGACCGCATTCAGGCGCGCTTCGTCCAGCCGCAGCGGCCAACCCGGCAGCACCGCACCGCTGGTGATGTCCAGCGCGTAGGCCTGCCAGCGCTGCGCTGGATCGCAACTGGTGACGTACAGCCGGGCGCTCGCCGCGTCGATCACCGGCGTGCTGAGCACGCCGGTTGGTACCGCATCCAGCGCTGCCGGTTGGAGCCGGCACGGCGCTGCCAGCCGCGTGCGCCAAAGGATGCGTCCGGGCGCCACATCGCCGGCGGCGGCGGCGTTGATGGCGTAGACGAAGCCGTGGTTGCTGGCGGCGAAGACCACCGAGAAGGTCTCGCCACGGTGCGGGCCGGCCGATATCGTCACGCGCTCCAGCGTCAGCGGCGATGCATACAGGCGCGGCGCCTGGCCGTCCAGCGCATCGAGCGGCGGCGACTGCCACAGCGCACCGAAGCTCGGCCCCGCGACGTTTGCCGGTGTCAGGACGTGCTCGTGCGCGAACCAGCCTGTGCGCTGGGGATTGCGATGAAACGTGGTCGCATCGGCCGCCGCGGCGCCGGATTGCGCCGGCGCTGGCTCGGCGCGCAGCGCGGCGGCAGGGACGTCGACACCTGCGGTCCACAGCACCGCATTGAGCAGCGTCTTGCGCAGCATCGGCTCGTCGAGCGACGCCAGGAAGTGGCCGCCGGTGAAGCCGAAAGACCTGCCGCCTTGCGCGCGCTCGAAAGCCCAGGCCACGGTCGTCAGCTCGGAGATGTCGGCCAGCACGCGCCGGCCGTTGCGGTACTGCACGTGCAGCGTGGCGCTGAGGATGGGCGTCACGCGGCCAGGCTCAGTGAAGCGCAGCGTCGGATAGAACTCGTCGCGGTAGGCGAAAGCGTCCACACCGCGGTTGATGGGGTGCGAGGGTGTCGCCGGCCACAGCGTTGTGGTCTCGGTGCTGCGGTCATGGGTGCCGAAGCGCGCCGCGCCGAGCCAGCGCTGCAGGCCGATCAGCGCATCGTCGGCGGGCACGGCGGAGGCTTGATGCAGCGCCACGAGGCCGGCGCCACGCGCCATCACGGCGTCGAACTGCCGCCGACGCGCGACATCGCGCAGCGGATGCTGGTCGAGGCCGTCGAAGTACAGCACCACCGCCGCGGCGCCGTCGAATGCGGCCGGGTCGTCCGGCCAGCCGTTCTCGTAGGCCACCACGGCAAGCTGCGTCGTGGACGCTGCCAGTAAGGACTTCAACTGGCGGATGCCGTCCGGGTAGTCGTGGCGCCCCGGCCCTTCGCTCTTCACGCCGCCGATGAGCACGATGCGCCGCGGCGCGGCGTCACCGCGTGGCGTCGCGCACGACGACAGCAGCATCACCGCGAACACGGCCGCGAGCGTCGCCGCCCACCACGTGCGTGGCGTCGCCTTGACCATCAGGCGGCGTCGACGACGCAGCGAAAGCCGATGCATCCGGACCGGTCCTTGCACGGCGCCATCAGCAGGTACTTGCCGTGCTGGTCGAGCCGGTAGGCCTGCGGGAAGTACCAGTGCGAGGTCTGCGGCTGGTACGCACTGCCGCCGCGCAGCACCGCGGCGCGGGTGTGCTCGTCGTGGTACTCGTCGGTCCACTGCCAGACGTTGCCCACCAGGTCGAGCACGTCGAACGGGCTGGCGCCCTGCGCATGGGCGTGCACATCGTGCGGCGGCAGCAAGTTGCGGCCACGGTTCACCGCCGGCACGGCGTCGGCCAGCCAGGTGCTGCCCCAGGGGTAGAGCCGGCCGTCGCTGCCCTGCGCGGCGTATTGCCACTCCCACTCATGCGGCAGGCGTTTGCCGGCCCATGCCGCAAATGCGCGGGCGTCTTCGATGGCGACCCAGGTCACGGGCTTGTGCTCCCAGCCGGGTGGGTGCACACCATCCTGCCAATCGCGCAGAAAGTTGTAGGCATCGCGCGGTGCGTAGCGCGCGGCCTGCATGAAGGCCAGGAACTGCGCGTTCGTGACCGGTGTGCGGTCGATGAAATACGGCGCCATGGCCATGCGGCGGCGATGGCCGCGCCGCGCGCTCGACTCCCACGGGTATTGAACGTCGAGGCCGCCCCAGGTCTGGCCTTCGATCTCGATGCCGTTGACGACGAAATCGAACTCGCCGCCGGGAATGGCGACCATGCCTTGCGGCGCCTGCGCCTGCACGGCCGTGCGCGCGATCGGCACGTGTTGCTGCGGCAGCGAACGCCACTGCGCCGACAGGCTTTGCAGCGGCACCTTGGCCCATGTCGCGGCGCGAGCGAGGTACTCGTCCAGCGTGTCCAACGGCTCGCCGGCATCGAGCGCCAGCACGGCGCCGAAGCCGCGCGGCTCGAGGGTGAATTCAAGCCGCACCTGGCTACCGCACACGCTGGGCGTTAGCTCGACGCCGTGCCAGACATCGAAGTAGCGCGTGCCGGGCACGTGGGGCAACTCAAGCTGTTCACCCTCAAGCTCGTATTCGTTGCGGTTGACGACGGTCCACAGACAGCGTCCCGGGCCGGGGAAGCGGCTGGCAAAGACACCGGCCTGCAGCGTCGGCGCATACGGGCGCCAGTCCAGGCTGACCAAGAGCGGCGCGAACTGGCGCTGCAGCGCGGCGATGCGGCGCAGCGTCTGCGCGTCGCGCGGTGTCAGCTGGTTCCAGATGCCCCAGACGTTCTCCCAGGCGTTGTAGCCCACGCCGTTGAAGAAGATGTACTGCAAGTCGTTGCAGCGATCGCGCGACCAGCGGTTCTCGAGGTTGATCATGTGGCGCGGCTCCAGCCACTTCCACTTGGCCACCGGCGGGATCATGTCCGGCGGCACCTTCTTGCTCCAGCTCTGCACGTTCCAGATCAGCGCCTCTTCGGCCGAGATGGTCGACTCGGGCTGCAGCACCACCGGGCCGCCGCGCGCCAGGCAGGCATCGAAGAAGGCTCGCGGCACGCCGTTGTAGGTGTCGCCGTTGATGCCGTCGGCGCCCACCGCCTGCACCACCTCGGCGATGGCCTGCCAGTCGCTCTGGCCTTGTGCCCGCGTGCCGTTGTCCCAGGGCTTTGTCGGCAGGAACACGCGCACGCCGCGGCGGTGGAAGTCGTCGACCGCGCTGCGCAGCCCGGCCAGGCCACCTGGCAGGCTGTGCGCCAGGTGGGTCTGGTTGCGGTCGTCGACGCCGATGTTGGGGTAGACGTACCAGATGAGCACGCTGTCGATGCCGCCGAAGCGCTGCTCCAGGTCGTCGAGGTAACGGTCCACGGTGTAGCGGCCGGCCGCGGCGTCGTAGAAGTAGCGGTCCTCGACCATCATCTGCGCGTGCACGAAATTGCGCTGCGCCCAGGCCAGCTCGGGGCGGCGGTAGTTGGCGTCGTCGTAGCCGATGCGGATGAGGTGTTCCTGGCGCCAGTCCTGCAGCTCCTGCACCCAGTCGTCGGCGCTGCCGCCCACGTCCATCTTCCAGTGGCCGATCTCGGCGAACGGCCAGCCCGGCGCCTTGCCCGGGGTGGGCAGATGGCGGCCGGTGGTGATGTGCGAGAACTTGAACTCGGTGCGCACCGCATGGCGCGACGCCGCCTCGTCCGCGCCGGGGTGGGGCAGGTGGTCTGAAGGCACGTGGTCTGGGTTCATGCGGCGCTCACGTCGCTGCGCTGCTGGCGAGCAAGGCGTCGACCTCGGCGCGATGCGGGATGCTGGTCTGTGCGCCCATACGCGTGCAGGCCAGTGCGGCGGCGGCACTTGCGCGGCGCAGCGCCGCCGGTAGCGGTTCGCCCAGGCTGAGGGCGGCCACGAGTGCGCCGCAGAAGGTGTCGCCAGCGGCCGTGGTGTCGACCACCTCGACCGCGAAGGCCGGCTGGTGCAGCACCTCGCCCCGGCTGCGGGCGCAGCAGCCGCGCGCACCCAGCGTGACGATGCAGGTGGGCACTTTGATGTCCGCTAGCAGATCGGTCACGCGACCGGTGCGGCCGGTGATCGCAGCCAGCTCGCCTTCGTTGACGATCAACACATCGACGTCACGCAGCAGCGCCGCAGGCAAGGGCTGCGCCGGTGCGGCGTTGAGCACTACCGTGGTTCCGGCGGCACGTGCACGCTGCGCGTACGCCGCCACCACCGCCAGCGGCGTCTCCAGTTGCAGCAGCAGGTGGCTGATGCCGGCCAGCGGCGGCAGGTCGGCCGCAGCCAACGTGGCGTTCGCGCCCGAGGCCACGATGATCGCGTTCTCGCCGTTCTGTGCCAGGCCGATGAAGGCCGTGCCGGTGGCCGCGCCGGCCGCACGCACGATGTACAAGGCGACACCGGCGTCGCGCAACGAGGCCTCTATCGGTGCGGCGTGGGCGTCGGCACCCAGGGCCAGCAGCATTTGTGTTTCGGCGCCGCCGGCACGCGCGCAGGCCATCGCCTGGTTCGCGCCTTTGCCGCCGGGGAATGTTTGCAGGCCGCCGCCGAGCACGGTCTCGCCAGGCGCCGGGATGTGCGGCACACGCACCACGAAGTCGAGGTTGGCCGAGCCGGCCACGAGCAGGGTCATGGGCTATTTTTCAACGAACTCTCAACGAACCGGGAGCGCGAGCGCCTGGTAGACATGGTCAAAGAATGCCGTGTTCAGCTTGGGCAGGTCGGCACCACTCTCTGGCGGCAGGTGCTGCAGCAGCAGCATGGCCACGAGCTGCCGCTCGCGGTCGATCATGAAGTAAGTCGACGCCGCGCCCAACCAACCGAAAGAGCCGACCGCGCCCGGCCGGCGCCGCTGCGGGTGGTCGAGGATGACCCAGCCGCCCAGGCCCATGCCTTCGCCGGGGCGCGACTGCGTCGCCGGCAGCCCCGGTGGCGGCTCGCTCTGCACCAGCTGGTTGCTCAGCATCACGTTGACGGCGGCCGGCGTGAGGAGGGCCACGCCGTCGAGCGTGCCTGCGTTCAAGAGCATCTGGCAAAAGCGCATGTAGTCCGCGGCCGTCGAGTACAGGCCACCGGCCAGGCTGTCGTAGGGGCGCAGCCTCGCGCCGGGTGCTATGGCCGAAGGTCCGGAGGCGCGCACCAGGCGCCTGGCTTGGTCAAGGGTGGTGATGTCGACGACGCGCCGGCGCTGCGCCAACGGCACGCTGAAGCCGGTGTCGTGCATCTTCAGTGGCCCGAAGATGCGCTGCTGCACGAACACATGCAGCGGCATGCCGCTGGCGACTTCGATTACGCGGCCCAGCACTTCGTAGGGCACGCCGTCGTAGCGGTAACGCGCGCCGGGGTCGCTGGCCAGCGGCTGGCGCGCCACGCGTTCGGCAAAGTCCTTGAGGTCGGCCGCGCGCTGCGGCTCGGCGCGCTCCAGCAGCTGCGAGGCCTCTTCGATACCGACGCCACCGGTGGCAAAACCGGCCGTGTGCGTCAACAGCTGGCGCAGTGTGATCGGCCGCCGCGCCGGGCGCAGCACGGGCGCGGCCGCGCTGCCGCCGGCAAAGACCTGCATCTGCGCGAACTCGGGCAGATGCTTGGACAGCGGGTCGTCCAGCGCCAGCCGGCCCTGCGCGGCCAGCATCAGCGTGGCCACCGCCGCCACGCTCTTGCTCATCGAATAGATGCGGAAGATCGAGTCCGGCGTCATGGCCACGCGCCGCTGCAGGTCGCGCCAGCCGAAGGCCTGAAGGTCGAGCAACTTGTCGGGGCCTGCCACCAGGGTCACCGCGCCGAGGTGCCCGCGCTCGCCGGTGGCGGCTTGCATGAAGGCCGTGATGCGCTCGCGCCCTTGCGGCGTGAGTTGCTGCGCCTGCAGCGCCGGCGCCGCCGTGGCCAGCCACAAGCACAGCAGCGCGAACACCTGCCTCATGCCGCTGCAAGCCGCCGCGCGCCACGAGGCTGCCCGGCCGAGCTTCAGAACTTCAACTCGTGCGAGATCGAGACCACGCGGCCGCGCCCGGCCCAGTAGTTGCGAAAGCCCGCCACCTGCGACCAGCTGAGGATGTACTGCTTGTTGCTCAGGTTCTCGATGCCCAGCGTCAGCTGGCCCAGGCGACCCATGTCGTACTTGGCGCCAAGGTCGATCAAGGTGTAGCCCTTGGTGTGCTCCTCGCCGCTCTTGCCGACGTTGATGTCGCGCGACATCAGCGTGGTCGCGCCCAGCGTGAGCGAGGCCTGCGGCGTGGCATTCCAGGTGCCTGAAACGCCCACCTTGTCGGGGTTGATGTCGAGCACGCCCATCTCCTTGTCCAGCGGGCCGCCGACGACGAACTCCGTCTTGCCGCGAATGCGCGAGTACAGCGCATTGGCCTTCAAGGTCCTGCTCAGCTTCAATTCGCCCGAGAGTTCGAAGCCCTTGATGTCCACCGGCAAGCGCCTGAGGATGAAGTCGCCGGTCGCCGGGTCGATCAGCAGCGACTGGCCGAAGGTCGAGAACGAGTGGTAGTACGAGCCACCGAGTGAACCCATGGCGCCGCGCCAGTTGAATCCGACTTCGTCGTTCTTCACGACGATGGCCTGCAAGTCGATGATGCCTTTGACCGACTGTCCGGGCACATTGACGTTGCGCAGCGGGATGCCCAGGTTGGGCAGCGTGAAGCCCTTGCCGGTGGCGGCGAACACCGACCAACCGGCGGGCAACCGCCACACCACACCGAAGTTGGGCAGGTTGGACGTATAGGACAGCGTGCCGCCTTCGACGGCCGAGCGGTTGCGGAAGTACACCGTCGTGTACGAATCCACCGTCAGCTTGCCGTCTTCGCGGCGCAGGCCACCCGACAGCGTAAGTGGGCCGATGTCGTACGACGCCTGCAGCCATGGCGCCGTGCTCTTGTATTTCATCGGTGGCACCCACAGCCGGTTGGTCAGTGCCAGGCGCTGGTCGGCCTCGTCGCTGGTCAGGTCCAGGCCACCGCGCAGTTCGAGATCCTTGATGGCGAACGCGTCCTGGCGCGCGTACGAGGTGCGCAGCCCGTTTTTCTTCGAGCGCACTTCGCTTTGGTCGACGAGCGTGCCCAGCGGTTTGATCAACGGGTCCTGCCGGTCGGCGCCGTCTTCCGGCGGGTAGCGCATCGCCTGGTCGGCTTTGTAGAGGTCGAGCGTGAAGGTGCCGCCGAACAGGTTGCCGTGCAGGTACGACAGGCTGCCCTGCTTGAAGTCGTTGATCTCGGTCAGCGTGCCGAACAGCGCCGGCCGCTCCGAGGTGTTGGTGGTGCCGGTCGCACGGTCACCGTCGACCAGGCGGTAGTTGCCTTTGCCCTCGATCTTGAAACTGGTGACGCTGGCCTGCAGGCGCTGCTCGTTGCCCTGACCGAAATTGAAGCCGCCTTTGACGAAGATCGTGTTGGCCTTGGAGTCGGCCGTCGAGCCGCTGGTGTTCAAGCCTATGCGCCGACCGTTGGCGTCGTAGGAGATGCCGCGGTCGATGTGCGAGACACCCACCAGCAAATCGTAGGCCTCGGTCTTGCGCGCGAAGTTCGCGCCGAGCTTCCAGCCGCCGCTGTCGTCGTGGAACTGCGAGGTGTAGCGCGAGATGAGCGTGAACTCGTCGCCCATCTTCGTCGGCACCTTGGAGATGTAGTTGATGATGCCGCCGGCCGCGCCTATGCCCTCGGACGCCGAGGGCCCGTTGATGACCTCGACGCGGCCGATCAGCCCCATGTCGGTGAAGGTGCCGTTGCGCGTGCCTTCGCGCAGTGGCGAGCCTTGCGGGATGCCGTCGAACAGGCGCAGTGCGATGCGTCCGCGCAGGTTCTCGCCGGTGTTGCTCATCGCCTGCGAGGACTCGGCATAACCCGGCACCGTGCGCGCCAGCACGGCGGTGGCGTCCTCGGTCAGGGCCAGCGTGTGCTCGACCTCCTGCTTGGAGACCACGGTCACCGCGCCCGGGATCTTGTCGATCGCCTTGGCGCTGCGCGTGCCGGTGGTAATGGTCACGACCTGCGCGTCGTCTCTCTTTTCGTCGGCCGGGGCCGCGCCGCCGGCAGGTGCGGTTTGCGCATAGGCGGTGGTCACGGCTGCGGCGAGCAGCGCAAGCGTGAAGGCGTTCGGGGCTTGTCTCATGGTTTGTTCTCGGTTGATGCGTGGCGAACGCGCCGACGACCGTACCGAGTCTTGCCGAACTCAAACCCAAGTCAAACCACGCGAAGCTATGTTCAGGCTCTAGTTTTTGTTGCTTGTGCCGTGGCCGCGCTCTTCGCCCGCATGTCGGCGCGCGCCTCCTCCAGGAACACCGTGACGAGGCGGATGCGGATCGTCGAACGCGACCAGATCACGCCCACACGCCGCGGCTCGCACGCCAGCGGCAGCGGCAGGCGCACAAGCTGAAGGCCTTCCGGCCAGGGCCGTGCCCAGTCGGGCACCAGCGACACACCGAGGCCACGATCGACCATCACCGCGATGGCGTTCAACGCGTTCAGCTCGAAGCGTTCACGCGGCACGATGCCGGCCGCCTGCAGGTACTGGTCGGCCTGGCGCCCGCCCCACTGCAGCCGGTCGTAGCGGATCAGCGGCTCGCTGGCCAGCAGCTCGTGCGGGTCGCGGCCGGCCATGTGGAGCGGCGCCAGCACCACCAGCGGCTCCTCGCGCAGCAGTTCCCACTCGCAGGTCTTGGGTAGCTCGAAGGGTGCCTGCAGCACGATCGCGGCGTCGATCTCGCCGCTGGTCACGGCGTGGTGCAGGTCGGGCGAGTAGCCGGGTTTGATGAAGACCTTGACGCGCGGAAAGCGCTCGACGACGCGCGCCAGGATGTCGGGCAGCATGCCGGTGAGCGCGTTCGTGCCGGCGCCCAGGCGCAGCTCGCCGGCGGTGTCGGCGTCGTTGGCCACGGTGCTCAGGTCGGCCACGTGCTGCAACAGCTCGCGTGCGTGGCGCAGCATGCGAGCGCCGGGTTCGGTGACGCAGACAGTGCGGCCGACACGGGCGATCAGCGGCGCGCCGATCTCGCGTTCGAGCGTGCGGATCTGCTGCGCCACGGCAGCGGGCGTGATGTTCAACAAGCGCGCCGCGGCAGCCATCGAACCATGGTCGGCGACTGCCACGAAGGTGTTCAGGAATTGGGTTTCCACAGCCTGTGCCCGGGTCGCGCGCCTGGCGTCGACGCGGCGGGCGATTGTGCCGCCGGCTGGCGTTCGCCCTTCGCGACGCTAACGCCAAAGGCCGCTGCGACAATGCGACGATGCCCAGCCCGCAGCCCTTGACCGACCGCGACATCGAAGAGCTGCAGTTGCTGCTCGACGCCGTGCCCGCGCCGCTGCAGCCGCTGGACGTGGTGGCGCTGGACGGCTATCTGTGCGGCGTGCTGCTGCAGCGCGATCACGTCCCTGAAGTCGACTGGTGGCCCGGCGTGCTGGACGTCGAAGGCCGCGCCGCGGCCATGCACACGCCGTCGCCCGCCTTGGCGACGCTGGTGCGCCGGCGCCATGCCGAACTGGCCCAGGCCATCAACACGCGCGACTGGTTCGACCCCTGGGTCTTCGCCTTCGATGACGAGGCGTCGACCTCGGAACAGGTGCTGCCCTGGGTCGCCGGTTTTGCCGCGGCGATGGAGCGTTTCCCGCGCCTGATGGCCGGCGACGAGGCGGCGCTGCTGGAGCCGCTGGCGCTGCTGTACCTGCACTTCGCGCCCGAGGATCTGGAAGACGCCGCCGCACTGCTGGCCGTGATCGAAGAGATCGAGCCGCCGCCCGATCTGGCCGAGGCGGTGCAGGACATCGTGCGCAGCGTGATGCTCATCGCCGACGTGTCACGGCCCCGCACACCTGAGAAGTTAGCACCGCGGCGCCTGGCGCCGCGACCTCAACGCACGCCTGCCACCCGCCCCACCCACAAGGAGCCCCGCCGATGAAGACCCGCCGTACTTTTGTCAGCCTCGCCGTGTTCGCCCTGGTCCTGGCCACGGGGTCGGCCCAGGCCGCCGACACGGAGCCGCCGCCACGCGCCACCGACCCGCTGGGTGGCGCGCGTGCGCAGATTCAGGCCAAGCGCTGGGGCGAGGCCGTGGTCGAGCTGAAGAAGGTCAACGCCACGGGCAGCGCAGACTGGAACAACCTGATGGGCTACAGCTTGCGCAAGCTGGCGCCGCCCGACTTGGACGGCGCACAGCGCCACTACGACAACGCCTTGCGCATCGACCCGCGCCACCGCGGCGCGCTGGAATATTCGGGCGAGCTGGCGCTGATGAAGGGCAACCTGGCGCAGGCTGAAGAGCGCCTGGCGGCGCTGAGCCGCGCCTGCAATGGCTGCGAAGAGTTGGACGATTTGAAGAAGTCGGTGGAGAAATACAAGGCCAACGGCAACCGCTATGTGCCCTGAGCGTTCCTTGAGCCTGCCTTGAGTTGACTCAGCGGCCGAACAGCACCTTGGCGTAGACGCCGAGGCCGGCCGCGACGCTGGCGAAACGGTCACCGTGCCGTTGCTCGGCGCGCGGGAAGCCGGCGGCGATGCGCCGCACCAGCGGCGCAAAACCGGTAGAGCCGCCGGTGAAATAGAGCGCATCAACTTGATCGTTGGCGATGCCAGCCAGCCGCGCCGTTTCGCCGGCCGCGGCCACGATGCGCGCGACATCGGGTTCGATGGCCGCCGCAGCGTCGCGCTCGAGCAGCCGCGTGGCCAGGCCCGGCTCCACCTCGGTCAGGTCGATCAGCGCATCACCCCGTGTCGCGACATCGATCTTGGCCTGCTCAGCCGCAGCCGCCAGCATGTGGCCCAGGCGCTGCTCCACCACCGTCATCAGCCGCTGATGGTGTTGGGCGTCGGCGTACCAGCTGCGCAGGCTGCGCAACTCGGCCACGCGCGCCGGCGCGTAGACAGTGTTGATGAGGTGCCAGGTGGCGAGGTCGAAGTACACCGGGCTGGGTACTTCGCGCGCTTGCTGGTGCGGCTGTTCGCCGGGCCGCGGCGGCCCCAGCGTGCGGTAGCCCAGCAGTGGCAGCACGCTCATCAGCTCGATGTGGCGGTCGAAGTCGGTGCCGGCCAGGTGCACGCCGTGGTTGGCCAGGATGTCGCCCTTGCGGTCGAGCCGCGTGCCACGCCCGGGGCCGACACGCACGAGCGAAAAGTCCGAGGTGCCGCCGCCGATGTCGGCCACCAGCACGAGTTGCTCGGCGCGCACGCCGCGCTCGTGGTCCAGCGCCGCGGCGATGGGCTCGAACTGGAACACCACGTCACGGAATCCGACCTGGCGAGCGGCGTCCTCGAGCACCGATTGCGCGCGCGCATCGCGCTCGGGGTCGTCGTCGACGAAGAACACCGGGCGGCCCAGCACGAGTTGCGTCAACGTTTGCCCAGACTGGCGCTCGGCCGTGGTTTTTAGATGGCGCAGGTAGCCCGCAATGATCTCGCGGTACGTGGCGCCGCGGCCGCCGCCTACATCGGTGCGCTGCTCGACGAGCGTGGAGCCGAGGATGCTCTTGAGCGAGCGCATCAAACGCCCGTCCAGGCCATCGACATAAGCCGCGACCGCCGCGCGCCCGTACCAGCGCCAGGGCTCCGGGCCAAACTCGCTGACGTCGGCGCGATAGAACACCGCCGTCGGCGCGGTGCGAAAACCCGGCTCGAGTTCGACCAGGGCCATGGCCCCGGCAGCGTCCGGCACGACGATGGCCGAGTTGGACGTGCCGAAATCGATGGCGGCAAAGGCGGAAGTTGGGGCTGGCTTGGGCATGGGGGCGCGGATTCTAGGGCGGTGGAACAAGCCGTGATAACGAGCGCTGTTCCGGCCCTGGCCGAGGGCCGCTTCGCGCCAGACTCGGGTCACACAAGTAGGCCGTCACCATGAACACCCCGCGCCCCATCGCCCGCTTCTTTGGTTGGGCGCGCGCCCGCGCGCCGGAAGTGGCCGTACCCGACGCGGCCGACATGGGCACGGCCTTCGGCCTGGACATGTGCCAGCCCGAGCCGGCCACCCTGCCATCGTTGCTGCCCACTGTGCCGGCGCGCCGCGCGCCCGACCCGAACGGCCGCGGCAGGCGCTGAAAACGACCTCGGCGAACTTGTGACTGAATAGTCATTTTTTAGACGCCGAGTCTAGAATGGGCCGATGGCCCGTACCTCGTTTCGCGAACAAACCCTCAAGCTGCGCGAGGACGCCATTGTCTCGTCGGTCAACCGCCTGCTCGCCGAAAAGGGCTTCGACCTGATGACGGTCGACGAAGTGGCGGCCGATGTGGGCATCGCCAAGGCCAGCCTGTACAAACATTTCGCCTCCAAGGAAGCCCTGGCCGCCGCCGCGATGGTGCGTGTGCTCGGCCTGGCCTGGCAGTTCGTGCAAGCCCTATCCGAGAAGCCGGCACTGACTTCGCTGGAAAAACTCAAGGCCTCGGCGCGCTGGGGGTTGGAGCAGCAACTGGCCGGCGAGATGCCCTCGCTGCCGTCGCAGAACTCCAGCCTGCGGGCGGAACTGCTGGCGCACAAGGACTACATCGCGCTGCTTGTGCTGGTCAGCGACCGGCTCGGCGAATGGATCGTCGACGCGCAAGCGGCCGGGCAGATCAACCCGGCTTACCCGCCCGAGGTGGTGCTGTTTTCGATTTTCGCGCGCGCCTGCGACCCGGTGCCGGGGTTCCTGAAGGCCGGCGAGCGCTACAGCAACGAGCAGATCGTCGACTGGGTGCTGGCCAGTTCCTTCGACGGCCTGGTCTCGCGTGGTGCGCCGGGTGCGGCGTAGGCGCATGACCACAGTGCGTCCGGCCCCCGGCCGACAGACGGCCACCGCGATGCGCTGAAAACTCGTGGGCACCGAAAGACCCCCAGGAGTGCCCATGAAACCCGACACCCGCCGCAAGCCGTCCGATCCCAAACCTGTACCCACGCCGAGCCCGGCGCCGAACGAAGTGCAAGGCGAGGGCGACTACAAGGCTGCGCGGCGCCACCGTGCATCGGTCGAGAAGTTCATCAAGTCCGGCAAGGTCGACGACGCCGCACGTGACGCCGAGCCCAAGACACCGGTCGAAGAAGAAGTCTTGTTCAAGGCCGAACGCGAAGGCGAAAAACATTCCAAAGGCGAAGACGCGCCGCCAGCCTAGGCACCCGTGCGCTTGCCATGAATGGCCGTCGCGGGGGTGGCTGCCTGGGACCGCCTTACATGGTCTGACGCGCCAGAGTGCCGTCGCTGAACGGCGCGGCTTCAGCGCTCGACGCCCGCAGCGCTACTGGCCGGTTCGCCACCGCAGCGTCGATCCAGGGCGCGCAACTGATGGGCGTGCTCTTCGGCTACTTCCCCGCGCGCCGCGGGGCGCAGTTCGACCCGATCGAGGCGCTGCGCCACGAGTGATACCGACTCGCTTCAAGCAATGCAATTGCTCCGTTCGGGCTGAGCTTGCCGAAGCCTGTCCTGAGCTCGTCGAAGCGGCCCTTCGACAGGCTCAGGGCGAACGGTGTTTACTCGCCCGAAGGCCATTCGGGTAGGACTTCGACTACGCCAGCGCGTGCTGCAGTCTGCTTCGCATCTGGGTCCGGCGCGGCCACAGTCGGTGCAGCCGATGCGTTCGCTGCGGCACCGTGCCGAAGGAGACCGCCATGAACACAACCCTGATCACCGCTTGCCTGCTGGCTGGCTTCTTCGCCCTGGGCGGCTGCAGTCCGCGCAAGTCTGAGCCGATGCCCGAGCCGCAGGTGCAGCCCGCGATACCTGTGACCTCGGGTGCGCCGGACCCGTCGGTACCGGCGGCGACGGTGGTGCAGTCGCAGCCGGCCGAGGCCACGGCCAAGGACGAGCCTGCCAACCGCGCCAGGGAGGGTCTGACCACGGCCCAGGAGTCGAGTGCGATGCCGATGCCGGGCCAGGTCAACAACCATTCCAGCACCGCGCTGGACGCACCCAAGAGCGGGGCCAGCGCGGCCAGCGCGCCTTGATTGGCTGAAGCGAAGCGGCTCAGATGACCAGCAGGCGCTGTGGGTCCAGGCCCTCGGGTTCGCCCCGCGCGACCAGGCCCCGCGCCTGGCACACCACGCGCGTGGGCAGCTGACCGGGCCGCGCCACCTGGTAGTCGTGGCGGCAGTGCAGGTGGCCGTGCAGCCACAGGTCAGCACGCGGGATGAGCTCGTCGTCGGCATTGCAAAAACTCGCCGTGCCCGGCTGCTTGCCGAAGCGCGGGTCGGCACTGCGCAGGCTGGGCGCGAAATGCGTCACCACCACCGTGCGTTGCCAGCGACCGCGGGGCGTGTCGGCCAGGGCTGACTCGAGCCAGCGGCGGCAGGCATCGGCTTCCTTGCGCACGGCGGCGACGTCGAACACGGCATCGTTCAAACGCGCCGCCATGACACGCTGGAAGTAGCCCCCAGCACGTTCGGCGCGCTCGCGGCCGGCTTCACCGAAGACGCCGAAATCGCACCAGCGCACGCTGCCCAGGAAGCGCACGATCCGGCCTTCGGCGTCGGCGATGAGGGCTGCTTCGCGTTCAAGCAGGCGCAAACCCAGCCGCTCGCACAGCGCGCGAAATTGCGGCCAGGCCTCATTCAATTCGCGGCCGTCGAACTCGTGGTTGCCGGCCACCACCAACACCGGCACCGGCCACTGTGAGAACTGCTCGTAGCCGGCCCAGGTGGCGTCGATGTCGCCGCCCAGCACCAGCAAGTCGGCACCTTGCGCCGGTTCGGGTGTGAAGCTCTCGGTCTCCAGGTGCAGGTCCGAGAGCAGCTGGATCTTCACGCGAGCGGCGTGGTGTCCAGCCTTGCCGCGAGCCGCGCCATCGCCTGCGGCAGCGCCGCCGGCAGGTGGTAGTGCAGCTGCGCGAAGAGCTCGGCGTGCAGCGTGAGCTCCTGCTGCCAGGCGGCGCGATCGATGCCGACGACGCTGGCGAACTGCTCGCGGCTGAAGGCCAGGCCATCCCAGCGCAGGTCTTCATAACGCGGGCTGATGCCGAAGACGTTCTCCTGCCCGCCGGCGCTGCCCTCCACGCGGCCGATCATCCACTGCAGCACGCGCATGTTCTCGCCGTAGCCCGGCCAGACGAACTTGCCATCACTGCCTTTGCGGAACCAGTTGACGCAGAAGATCTTCGGCGGCGTGGCACCCTTGGACTGCAAGGCGGCGCCGACATCGAGCCAGTGCTGGAAATAGTCGGCCATGTTGTAGCCGGCGAAAGGCAGCATGGCGAAGGGGTCGCGCCGCACCTTGCCGTCGCCGCCGGCCATCGCCGCCGTGGTTTCACTGCCCATGGTGGCGGCCATGTAGACGCCATCGACCCAGCTGCGCGCGTCGGTCACCAGCGGCACGGTGGTCGAGCGGCGGCCGCCGAACATGAAGGCGTCGATGGCCACGCCCTGAGCGTTG
>JANLYV010000483.1:0-9613 GCA_031365825.1 Rubrivivax sp.
CTTCGCCGCGGTACATCAGCGTCGGCTCCACGTCATTTGCGAGCTGCAGCGCGGCGCGCGCCGCGGCGGCGGCGCGCACAACAACCGCGGCCACCAGCACCATCGTGCGGCGCAGCAGCGCGGCCAGCTCGGCGCCGCGCAGGCGCGCGGCACGGGCGCGCACGAGTGCGGCGTCGAGCAGGGCCAGCGCGTCGCGCAGCGGCAGGCCCAGCGCTGATTCGGCGTCGACGATGCAGGCGATCTCGGGCCAGCCCAGCCGCGGCACCTGCGCTTGTGCCTGCGCCAGCAGCGGCGCGGCGTCAGCCCCCTGCAGCCGCGCCAGCCGTGCCGCCAACACCAGGCGGCGCGCGGCGAAATGCGGCGGCAGCGGTGCGCCCTGTTGCGCAGCGGCCAGGGCCTGGCTGGCGCGGGCATGCTGGCCGAGATCCAGCCAGCAATGCGCGCGATGCAACTGCACCACCGGCAAGCGTGCCGGGTTGCTTTGCACGAGCTCGGCATCGGCCTCGTCGGCGGCGGCCAGCGCGTCGGCATAGGCGCCCAAGGCACGCGCGCACTGCATGCGCAACACCGCCACGAAGCCCACCGTGCTGCCCTGCATGTTGTAGGTGCCGACGATGCTGCGCGCCTGCGCCAACGCGCTGCTGGCCTGTGCCACGTCGCCGGTGCTGAGCAAGCTCACCGCGTGATTGGCGAGCTGCGAAACCTGCTGCGCCGGGTCGCCCGCGGCGCGCGAGGCTTCGATCGCCTGGCGGCGTTGCACCGCCGCGGCATCGCTGCGGCCCAGGTTGTCGAGCACCGCGGCGAAGTTGCCGTGGAACTCGGCCCGTTCTTCATCACCCAGCAACTCGGTGATCTGCGGCAGCACGGCCTCGAAATGCGGCAGCGCTTCGTCGAAGCGCCCGGCCTGCGCCAGCGCCGTGGCCAGGCGCTGGCGGATGACGGCCAAGAGCGGCGCATCCCCCAGCGGTTTGGCCAGCGCCAGTGCCTCTTCGCCGTAGCGCACGGCGCCGGCTTCGTCGGCGATGTGCGTGCAATACCAGGCGCGACGGCCCAGCGCATGGGCGCGCTGCGTGGGGTTGCGCGCCAGGCCGTCGAGCCGGTCGAGCAGCGGGTAGCCGCTGGCCTGGCGGATGGTGTTCATGTGCGAATCGACGGCGCGGGCGACGCAGTCGAAGGCCTCGCCCAGGTCGCCCTGCGCCTGCGCGATGTCGGCCGCGCGCAGCAGGAATTCGATGCGCTCGTGTTCGCGCAGGGCCGCATGCGCGCGCTCGGCCGCCAGGCGCAGGCTGGGCAAGGCGCGTTCGCGCTGGCCCGCGGCTTCCCAGTGTGCCGCCACGCGCGCCGGCTCGCCGTCGCTCGCCGCCAGTTGTTCGGCCAGGCGCGCATGCAGGTGGCGCGCGATGACGGCGGGCACGGCGGCGAGCACGGTCTCGAAGATGAGGTCGTGCGCAAACTCGCTGCCCACCAGCACGTGCTGCACTTCGAGCTCGTGCCAGGCATCGGCCAGCATCAAGGCGTTCTGCTGCGTCACCTGCTCGGCCAGCGGCAGGCTGAAGTCGACGCCGGCCACGGCCGCCAACCGCGCCAGTGCCAGCGCCGGCGCACTCAGGCGTGCCAGCTGCAAGCCGATGAGCTGCGCGAGCGACGTCGAACGCGGCAGTTCCGCGCTCGCATTCAACGCGCCTTCGGCCCAGGCCAGCTTCAGCGTTTCAAGCGCGAAGAGGGGGTTGCCGCCGCTGCGCTGGCGCAGGCTCACAGCCAAGGCGGCGCCGTGCACGCCGTGGATGTGCAGCGAATCGATGAGCTCGGCCATCTGCGCCACGTCCAGCGCCTGCAGCGGCACATGCGTGAGCGGTGCCGACTGCGCCAGTGCCGCCAGCAGCGCCTCTTGCCGCGAGCCGGCCTGCGGCGGGCGCAGGCCCAGGCACCAGCGTTGCGGCGCGTCGCCGCGCGGCGCCGTCAGCAGCGCCTGCACCAGCTCGACGCTGGCGCCGTCGGCGAAGTGCAGGTCGTCGAGCACCAGGCCGTCGATGTGGCCGCGCGCCCGCGCCAGCAGCTCTTGCACCGGGGCGAGCAAGGGCGCGCTGTGCCGCGCCGCGACTTTGGCCGCACGCATGCCGGCGTCGGGGTCGAGCATGGGCAGCATCGGCGCCAGCCGCTGGCGCAATGGCGCTGGCAGCGCCGCGGGCAGGCGTTCGATCAACTCTTTCAAAAGCCGGGCGATGCTGGCGTAAGGCACGAGTGAGTCGCCCGGCCGGCCGGCGGACAGCACCAGCGCCGGCGCGTCGCCGGCCAGCACCTGCAGCAAGCGCGACTTGCCCATGCCGGCCTCGCCCTGCACCAGCACCACGCTGCCCGCCTGCCAGCCGCGGCGCAAAAGCGCCAGCTCGGCATCCCGGCCTACCAGGCGCGGCGGCCGCAGCAGCGTCACCGGCAGGCTGTGGCTGCGTGGGGCGGGGGCTGCGGCTGCCAGCGGCACAACGTCGCCAACGTCCAAGGTGTGCGGCGCTGTGGCGCGCGTACCGACGTCGATGGTGTGCAGCAGCGCCAGCGTCTCGGCGCTGGGTGTCGTGCCGACCTCGTCTTTCAGTAGCGCCTCGCAGCGGTCGAAGGCGAGCATCGCGCCGGCGCGGTCGCCGCGCAGGTAGTGCAGGCGCATCACGCGCCGGTGGGCGTCTTCCGACAGCGGCTCGGCGTCGAGCAGGGCCAGCGCCAGCGGCAGCGCCGCACCGGCGTCGCCACGGGCTTCTAGCGCGGCGATCTGCGCTTCGAGCGCGCCTCGCGCCAGCGCACGGCGCGAGGCACGCTCAGTCGCGAGCCAGGCTTCGAGCTCGGGGCAGCCACTGGCTTGCAGCGCGCCCAGCAGCGTGCTGGACTCAGCCAGGTCGTGCGTGACGTCGGCGGCGAGTGCGACGAGGCCGGTGCCGCTGACCAGCTCGCGCCCGAGCTGTTTGCGCAGGCGAAACAGGCGCTGGCGCAGCGCGTTGCGCGCGGCTTCGGGCTCGCTCTGCGGCCACAGCAGTGCGGCCAGCCGCTCGCGCGGCGTGGGGCCGACGAGCGCCAGCCAGGCCAGCAGCAGCGCATCAAGTGCGGCGAGATCGATCGCTGCCGCTGTGCCCGGTTGCCAGCACGGCGCCTGGGCCAGACGCAGAGGGGGCAAAGGCGGCAAGGGCAACAAGCGCGAAGACGCGTCGACGGCAAGCGGGGATTCGGCCACGCGCCGATGCTACGAAAACAGCGCGCCGCGCGCGGCGTCGGTGATGGCCAGCACACAAGGATGGGTGACGCGGCGCTGCACCGAGATGGCGACGAACTGCTCCACCAGTTCGTCGCTGCGGCCCACCACCTTCAGCTGGTACTGCTTGGCGATCTCGGCTTCGAGCACGGTCGAAGCCATGACGACGCCGCGGCCTTCGCGGCCGAACGACTTGAGCAGCGCACCGTCGTCGAACTCGCCGATCACGCGCGGGAAGAGCTGGTGGCGCATGAGCCAGGCGTCGAGCTGCACGCGCAGCGCCGAGCCTGCGCCGGGCACCAGCATCGGCGCGTCGTTCAAGCATTGCGGAAAAGCGCCGCGCAGCGTGCGCGCCAGCGCCGGCGCCGCGAGGAAGCTCACCGGCGACGAACCCAGCGCATGGTTGAAAGCCTTGACGCTGACGCGGCGCGACAGCGGCTCGTCGGCCAGCACCAGGTCGAGCTTGTGCAGCGCCAGCGCCGCCAGCAGCTCGCCGAACTTGCCCTCGCTGCACACCAGCCGCACCGGCTCGGCCATGGCCAAGGCCGGCTCCAGCAGCCGGTAGGCCACGGCCTTGACCAGCGAATCGGACACACCGACGCGGAACTCGAGCACACGGCGGCCTTCACGGCGCTCGCGCATCGCCGCTTCGAGCTCGCTGCCCAGGCTGAAGATCTGGTCGGCGAATTCCAGCGCCACGCGGCCGTCGTCGGTGAGTTCGAGCTTGCGCCCGTGCTTGCGAAAGAGCTGCCGCCCCAGCCGCCCTTCGAGCAGCTTGATCTGGCTCGACAGCGTCTGCGGCGTGGTGTGCAGCTGCTCGCCCGCGCGCACGATGCCGCCGGCCCGCGCCGTCACCCAGAAGTAATGCAGGTGTTTGTAGTTCATCAGTTTTTTTCGAAGCTATTTTGTTCAAAGTTCGCATTTACGCGAAGCGACGCAAACCCTAGATTGTGGCCTGCCAAGCTGTGGCCGTCCCGGAGATTTGCATGCACACCAGCACCCAGGGCCGAAACGCCGTCCAGGCCATGATCGACCTCGCCCTGCGCGAACGCGCCGGACCGGTGGCGCTGGCCAGCATTGCTGCGCGCCAGCGCATTTCGCTGTCCTACCTCGAGCAGCTGTTCAGCCGCTTGCGCCGCGCCGGGTTGGTGCGCAGCACACGCGGGCCGGGCGGCGGCTACACGCTGGGCCGTGCGGCGGGTGAGGTGAGCGTGGCCGACATCGTCACCGCCGTCGAGGACGATGGCCAGGAGCAGGCGACGGCTGCCGCTGCCAGCGTGCCGCCTTGCTGGGCGCGCCTGCAGGCCGGGCTGGAGGCGGTGATGCTGAAGCACCTGTCATCGATCTCGCTACGCATGCTGCTGGCCGAGCAGGTGGCGCTGGGAGCGGCGATGGCCGAACCAAGGGTGCCACACACGCACCAGCACACGCAAAAGCCCCGTGCGCCGCTTGCGTTGCCCCTGGCGTTGCGCGCCAAGGTGCCGAATTCGGTGTTCGCTTTCGGCCAGTCGTTCAAGCCAGCACGAAGGCCGCAGTCGCCACCACTTGGCCGTTAGCCAGCAAGTCGATCTGGTGCCGGCCGGGGTGGTAGCGCCGCGTCGTCACCACCCGCATCGAATGACGCCTGGCCAGCGTCACGGTCGCGTCTGGCGCCAGGCTCAGCTGCCAGCCTTTGAAGACCTTGGCCGTGCTGCCACCGTCGGCCTTGACGTGGTGCAGCGCGTAGTCGAGCACGAGCGCCTGTGCATGCCTGGCCGTGGAGTGCAGCTGCAGCTGCAGCGTGAGGGTCTCGCCGATGGCCACGCGCGGGCGGTCGAGCATCAGCTGCGCGTGGCCCTTGAAACGCGCGCCCAGGCCCCAGGCCTTGAGCACCGCGGCATCGCCCTTCTTCACCAGCGTGCGACTGGCGTGGCGCAGCAACGCGGTGCGCTCGGCGCTGGCACCGGGCAGGTGTTCGGCCAGCCACAACGCCACCAGGGCCGGGTGGTCCTTGGCGATGTCGTTCAAGTGGTTGGCGACGCTGCGGCGCACGTAGGCGCTGGTGTCGTCCTGCAAGGTGCGCAGCAGCGGCAGCGTCGGCGCCGGGTCGGCCACCAAGGCCTTGAGTTGCAGGCCCCACGGCAGGCGCGGCCGCGAGCCTTCGCTTACGAGGCGGCGCACGTGCACGCTCGGGTCTCGCGTCCAGCGCTGCAAGGTCTTGAAGCAGAGTTTGGGATGCGCGGCGATGAAAGGCCGGATGGCGTATTCGGCGCTGAAGCGCTGCGTCAGCGCGTGCAAGGCGTGCAGCGCGCGCTCGGGCTCGTCCATGCCGCGGCGCACGACGAATTCACCCAGGCTCCACACCACCCATCCGGCCAGGCCGGCCGTATTGCTGCGCATCGCGCCCAGGTCTTCGCCTTCAAACGCCGGCGCCAGGGCAGATTCGATCAAGCCCGCCGCACGGTCGAAGTCGTCGGGCAGCGTGGCCTCCAGTGCCGTGGCGATCTGCATCGCGCGGGCTTTCATCTCTAATGTGTCCAGCCCCGCGGTGGCCTCGCGCACGAAGCGCTTTTGATCGAAGGCCGGCCACGCGCGCCGCAGGTGTTTGCCGGTGTGCTCGATGAGCGCGCTGTTGATGAGGTTCTTGAAGGGCTCAGCCATCGGGGTCCTCAACCCAGGCTCACCGGCACCTGCCTGAAGCCGCGAAAGCGCACGCGCCGGTCGCGCTCGGGCGCGCCACGCAGCGCCAGACGCGGATGGCGCCGCACCAAGGCTGCGATGGCGATGCGCGCTTCCAGCCGCGCCACGTTCATGCCCGAGCAGGCATGCGCGCCCTGGCCGAAGGCGAGGTGGTTGTTGGGCTTGCGCTCGATGTCGAGCTGCTCGGGCTGATGGAATTCGGCGCCGTCGCGATTCGCTGCGCCCAGGGCCAGCGTGATGAAGCTGCCGGCGGCGATGTCGCGCCCGCCGATGTACAGCGGCGCCGTCGTCAGCCGGTTGTTGAGCTGCAGCGGGCTCTCGAAACGCAGCAGCTCTTCCACGGCGCTGGTGATGAGCTCGGGCATCGCCACCAGGTGTTCGAATTGCCCGCGATGCGTCATCAACGCATGCATGCCGTTGGCTATCAGGTTCGTCGTCGTCTCGTGCCCGGCGTTGAGCAGGAAGATGCAGTTGTGCAGCAGCTCGGCCTCGCTCAACTGGCCTTGTGCGTCGCCGCGCAACAGCCGCGTCAGCACGTCGGCGTCGGGGTCGCCGGGGTGGCGCCGGCGCTGCGCCACGAGCTCGCGCAGGAAATCGCAGAAGCCGGTGACGGCGGCATTGCCGCCTGCCAACACCTCGGCGGAGGGCGCGGGTTCCAGCGCCGACAGGATCGCCAGCGACCAGCCGCGCAGCGGGCCACGGTCGAGCGCCGGGATGTCGAGCAGGTTGCCGATGACTTCCACCGGAATCTGCGCCGCGAAGTGATCGACCAGGTCGGGCGCAGCCTGGTCCGCCAGGCCATCGAGCAGCCGCTCAACCAGCGCCGCCACACCGGCTTCCATGCGCGCGATGGCGCGCTGGTTCAGCGCACCCATGAGGATGCGGCGCACACGCGTGTGCAGCGGCGGGTCGTTGAACACCAGGCTCGTGGTGTGGTGTTCGAAGAGCGGCGAAGCGCCGAACTTCGGCCCGAACTCGCGTTGTTTGTCCGAGCTCGCCTGCGGGTGTCGGTAGACGGCTAACACGTCGGCGTAGCGGGTCAACAAATAGCTGCCCGGCGCCAGCTCATGCACCGGGCTCGTCTGGCGCAGCGCGGCGTAGAACGGGTAGGGGTCGTCGATGAAACTGGCCGGCGGATGCACCAGGCTGAAGCCATCGATGAGCGGGTGCGGAGCGGCCATACCGCGCCATCTTATCGGCGCGGGGCGCTCGGTCGGGTCGGCTGTCTATAGTGGATGCATGAATCAACTGCCACCGCTGTTGCATGGCCCTGCCGTCTGGCGCGGTCCCGACATGGCCGCGCGCCGCGACTGGGTCGAGACTTTCAGCGCCGACGACATCGCCGAGATCGAAGCCGCGATCCGGCCCCTGGCGCAGGCCGACATCGCCACCGACGTCGCCACCATTCGCGCCGCCGACTTCCCCCTGCCCACGCTCGGCCCACGCCTGGCGCGCATCCGCCACGACGTGTTGCACGGCCGCGGCTTCGTGCTGCTGCGCGGCCTGCCGGTGCAGCGCTGGAGCCGGCGCGAAAGTGCCAGCGCCTTCTTCGGTCTGGGCACGCACTTCGGCCACGCCGTCTCGCAAAACGCCAAGGGCCATGTGCTGGGTCATGTGCAGGACCTCGGGCTGCACGCCGACGACCCCAACGTGCGCATCTACCAGACGCACGAACGCCAGACCTTCCACACCGACAGCGCCGACATCGTCGGCCTCCTGTGCCTGCACACCGCCAAGGCGGGCGGCGACTCGGCGCTGGTGTCGTCGAACACGCTGTGGAACGAGCTGCGTGAACGCGCGCCCGAGCTTGCCGCGCTGCTGCTCGAACCCATCGCCACCGACCGCCGCGGCGAGGTGCCTGCGGGCGAGAAGCCCTACTTCACGATCCCGGTGTTCAACTGGTTCGACGGCCAGATGTCGGCCATCTACCAGCGCCAGTACATAGCCTCGGCGCAGCGCTTTGCCGACGCGCCGCGGCTCACGCCGGCGCATGTGGCCGCACTCGACCTGTTCGATCAACTCGCCAACGACTCAACGCTGCATTTCCTGATGACGCTTGAGCCCGGCGACATGCAGCTGGTGCACAACCACACGCTGCTGCACGACCGCACCGCCTTCACCGACTGGCCCGAGCCTGCGCGCAAGCGCCACCTGCTGCGCCTGTGGCTGGCGCCCCCCGACGCGCGTCCTCTGCCGCCGGTGTTCGCGCAGCGCTACGGCAGCGTGCAGCCGGGCGCGCGCGGGGGTGTGCCGGCTGACGTGTCTCTGAACGCGCCGCTGCAGGCGGTGTGATCCACCGCGCGCCACCGCGCCGACGCGCCCATCGTCAACGGGAATATTCCATAGCGCCCACCCCTGGGCGCGGCCACTAGACTGGCCCTGAACCCGACACGAACCGCGCATGCCCAAGACCCGAAGGAACGCGCCGACAAAGGCCGCACTCGACGATGTGCATCGTCTGGTGCAGATCGGCCTGCGCCTGAACGAGCCTGCTGGCGCCGCCGAACTGCACCGTGCGGTGGTCGAAGAAGCGGCCGCACTGCTGGGGGCGCGGCGTGTGCTGCTGGTGTTGGCGGCGCCCACGGGCCACCAGCTTGCCGGGGCGCAGGTGCCTAACGGCGAAGATGCACTGACACTCTTGACCGCCGTCACACCCTGGCTGGACGCGGCACGGCGCACGCGCCGCGTGCGTCTGCGCCATGGCCCCGAGGGTGCGGCCGAGATCGACCAGCGCAGCTGCCTGGTCGCGCCTTTGCTGGTGCGACAACAGCTGCTGGGCTCCATCTACGCCGACCTCGACGGTGTTGATGGCCGTTTCGACCACGCCCAGCGCGAGCTGCTGGCCACGTTCGCCGCGCAGGCGGCGGCGGCGCTGGCCGCTTTGCGCGTCACCCAAGACCTGCAAGACAAAGTCGCCGAGCGCAGCACGCAGCTGGAGCAACGTGCACTCGAGCTGGCCGTCATCAACCGCATTCAGCAAGGCATGGCCGGCCAGCTGAACTTGCTGGCCGGTGGTGAGATGGCGGCCGACGCGTTGACCACCGCCTTCGAGCCGGTGGCGCAAAGCATTCGCGCGGCGCGACTGGCGGGTGCCCTCGCGCACTTCGAGTTCCAGCTCGACCGCGGCCAGCGCTTCAGCCTGCAGCCCTCGGCGATAGCTCCCGATCGCGCGGTGCTGCAGCTACTGGCTCAGGCGTGCTCGGCATGGGTGGGGAGCGACGCCTCGGCGTTGCGACCCAGCCTCTACGCGCCTATCGTCGTTGACGGCCGGTTGTTAGGCAGCATCGTGATGCACGCCGAGCATGCGCCGGCCGGACCGGGCGATGAGGCCTTCAGCGCGGCCGAGAGGCGGCTGCTGACGACCATCGCATCCAGCCTGGGCACGGCGCTCGAGAACGCCCGCCTCGTCGACGAAACCCGGCGCCTGCTCAAAGAAACCGAAGCGCGCAACGCCGAGCTGGCGGTCATCAACCGCATCCAGCAGGCGGTCAGCGGGCAGCTCGACTTCCAGGCCATCGTCGATGCCGTGGGCGACGAGCTTTGCCGAGTCTTCAGCGGTCGCGACCTGGCGATCTGGTGGTACGACCCCGACCGCGCCGACATCTTCAACCTCTTCGGCTCGTACCGCGGCCAGCGTGGCGCCACGGCCTACCGGCACCCGATCGCTGGCGACGAACTCATGCGTCGCGTGCTGATCGA
>JANLYV010000273.1:0-8026 GCA_031365825.1 Rubrivivax sp.
ATCATTTCCGCCGCGCTCATCGTCGCCATCGTGCCGGTGGCGGTGTTGATCGCGCTGTTCCAGGAACGCGTGGTCGGCGGGCTCACACAAGGAGGGCTCAAAGGATGAGCGCGATTCGCTACGGCATCATCGGTTGCGGCAGCATGGGCCGCGAGCACATCGAGAACATCCTGGCGCTGTCGACGCAGGTCGGCGGCGCGGTGGTCACGGCCATCGCCGACACCCATGGCGCGAGCCGCAACGCGGCGTTGCCTCTGTTCGACGGCGTGCGGCCGCAGCTCTTCGACGACCACCGCGAGCTATTGAAGAGCGGCCTGTGCGACGCGGTGGTGGTGGCCACCCCGAACTACACCCACGCCGCCGTGTTGCGCGACGTGCTAACGACCGACTTGCACGTGCTCGCCGAGAAGCCCATCGTCACGCGCATGGAAGACGGCGTCGACCTGTTGAAGCGAGCCAAGGGCCGCCGCGGCCTGCTTTGGGTGGCGCAGGAATACCGCTACATGCCGCCCGTGGCCGAGATGATTCGCTTGACGCACGCCGGCGAAGTTGGCCGTGTGCATCAGGTGTCGATACAGGAACACCGCGAGCCCTTCTACCCGAAGGTCGATGACTGGAACCGCTTCAATGAAAACACCGGCGGCACGCTGGTGGAGAAGTGCTGCCACTACTTCAACCTGATGGACTTCATCCTGCAGGAACGACCCACGCGCGTCTTCGCTTCCGGCGGCCAACGCGTCAACCATCTCGATGAACGTTATGGCGGCCGCACGCCCGACATTCTTGACTCGGCCTACGTCATCGTCGAGTACGGAAGCGGCGCGCGCGCCATGCTCGATCTGTGCATGTTTGCCGAGAACACGCTGGAGAAAGAGCACATCACCGTCGTCGGCGACCGAGGCAAGATCGAATCGCTCTTGCCCTCGCTGACGCTGCGCCACGGCCACCGCGCCGACTGGGGCAGGCGCGAAGCCTGGGGCCAGCCCTCGGGCACCGGCCGCGGTGTCTCGGTGCGCCGCGTGTGGGACTCGAACATCCGCTTCGCCGGCCAGCACTTCGGTGCGTCTTATGTGGAGCATCTGCGCTTCGCCCAAGCCATGCGCGAAGGCAAACCGGCGGAGATCCCGCTCGAGGAAGGCCTGCGGGCCGTGGCCACGGGCATGGCGGCGCACAATAGCATCGACGAGGGCCGTGTCGTCGCCTTGAGCGAAGTGCTGCCCGCCGAGTTGCGCTGACACGAGGGCTTGGGCACCATGAGCTACACCCGCTACGCCTCGCTCGCCGGCCGCCTGGTCTTCATCTCGGGCGGCAGCTCGGGCATTGGCGCCGAACTCGTGCGCGCCTTCTCGGCGCAGGGTTCGCGCGTGGCCTTCTGCGGCACCAAGACCAGCGGCGGCGAACCCCTGATCGACGAGATGCGCGCGCTCGGGTTGCCGGCGCCGATCTACGCCGCCTGCGACGTGCGCGACACAGCCGCCTACCAAAGTTTGTTGGCCATGCTGATCGCCCAACACGGCGCCATCCGCGTGCTGGTGAACAACGCCGGGCGCGACGACCGGCACCGCATGGAAGACGTCACGCCCGAGTTCTGGGACGAGCGCCAGGCGCTGAACCTGAAGCACTACTTCTTCGCCATCCAGGCGGTGGCCCCGGCGATGGCTGCGGCCGGTGGCGGCAGCATCGTCAACATGGGCTCGGTGAGCTGGATGCGCGGGCGGCCGAACCTGGTGGGCTACACCACCGCCAAGGCAGCCATCCTTGGTCTGACCCGCACCTTGGCGCGCGAGCTCGGCGAGCGCAAGATCCGCGTGAATGCACTGGCGCCCGGCGCCATCATCACGGATCGGCAGAACGAACTGCACCGCGACGCCGCCGCCGACCAGGCCTTCCTCGACGCGCAATGTTTGAAGATGCGCCTGGACCCGAGCCATGTCGCTCGCGCCACCCTTTTTCTCGCGGCCGACGACAGCGACGGCATGACGGGGCAGCATGTGCTGGTGGATGCGGGCATCGCCCAACAATCGGTCATCAGCTAGGAGGCATCGATGCGCCCGCTGCCCGACTCGCCTGCCCCGCGCCTGTCGCACACCGACACCCGCCGCGCTTTGGCGCGCCGCGTGGCCGACGCGCATCTAGGCATCGACGACGCGTCGCTGCTGGCGTTGGTCTCGGGCTCGGTCGTCGACGACATCACCGACGCGCGCTCCGATGTCGACATGAGCGTGGTACTGCGCGAGCTGCCCGAGCCGGCGGTGCTCGAAGCCGCCTGCCAGCACGGCGGCGGCACACGCTGGAACTGGACCCTCGGCTCGCTCGAAGAAGGCCTGGTGGTGTCGTTCAAACTCGAAGGCATCGAGATCCAGATCGCCTACGCCACGCACGCGCTGCTGCAGTCGCAGCTCAACGAAGTGCTGGTGGCGCACAACCCCGACACACCGCTGCACAAGCTGGCCGAAGGTTTGCTGAAGGCCGAGGGACTGATAGGCGTGCCGGCGCTGCAAGCCCTGCAGGCACGGCTGGCGGCCTTCCCGCCGGAACTGGGCCGGGCCATGGTCGAGCATGGTTTGAAGACCGCGACGCCGTGGCGCGCCATCAGCCAGATCATCGACCGCGACACGCCGCTGTGGTGCCGCGAGCTGCAGGTGGACGCGAGCTACAGGCTGCTGCTCATGCTGTGCGGCCTGAACAGTCGCTATTTCACGCGCTTCCAGGTGAAACGTGTCTCGCGCCTGGCGGACAAACTGGTGCATGTACCTGCCGCGTTAGCACCGCGGATCGAGTCCATGCTCGCCGCGCCGCCAGCCGAGGCGTTCGTGCAGCTGCATGCGCTCGAAGGCGAGGTGCTGGCGCTGGTGGCAGCACGCATGCCCGAGGTCGACCTCGCCCCGGCGCTTCAACGCCGCCAGGACTTCAACCCAGGCTGAGGCCGCACGCCGCTTAGCATCGGCGGCATGGACCATGGACCCACCTGGCTGCAGCCCAGCCTGATCTACCTCGGCGCCGCCGTGCTGGCCGTGCCGCTGGCGCGCTTGTTGGGGCTGGGTTCGATCATCGGGTACCTCGGCGCCGGCATCGCCATCGGGCCCTTCGGCCTGGGCCTGGTGACCGACCCGACGGCGATGCTCGAGTTCGCCGAATTCGGTGTCGTGCTGATGCTCTTCCTCATCGGCCTGGAGCTCGAGCCACAACGGCTGTGGGCGCTGCGCAAGCCGATCTTCGGCTGGGGCTCGGTGCAGCTGCTGGGCTCGGCGGTGTTGCTCGGCGTGGCGGCCTTGGCCCTGGGTGTCGATGGGCGCCTGGCGGTTGTGGCGGGCCTGGGCCTGGCGCTGTCATCGACGGCCATAGCCCTGGGCGTGTTGAACGAGCGCAACCTGATGCCCACCACTGCCGGGCAGAACGTGCTCAGCGTCTCGCTGTTCCAGGACATCTCGGCCATCCCCATCCTGGCGCTGCTCCCGCTGCTGGTAGCCACGGGCGTGGGCCGGCAGGCCGACGCCAACGGCTGGGTCGAAGCGGGCAAGGCGCTGGGTGTGATCGCGGCCATCATCCTCGGCGGCCGGCTGCTGCTGCGCCCGGCCCTGCGCTGGATCGCGCGCAGCGACACGCCCGAGATCTTCACGGCCGCGGCACTGCTGCTGGTGGTGGCCACCGCGGCGCTGATGCACAGCGTGGGCCTGTCGATGGCGCTAGGCTCCTTCCTCGCCGGCGTGCTGCTGGCCGAGAGCGAATACCGGCGTGAGCTCGAGACCGACATCGAACCTTTCAAGGGTTTGCTGCTGGGCCTGTTCTTCATCGCCGTGGGCATGAGCATCGACTTCGCGGTGGTGCTGGCGCAGCCCCTGGTGGTGGCCGGCATCGTGCTCGGCTTCCTGCTGGTGAAGGCCGTGGTGCTGACGCTGATGGCGCGCGCCATGCCCGTGCCCATGGTCGAACGGCCGGTGTTCGTGATCTTGCTGGCGCAGGGCGGCGAGTTCGGTTTCGTCGTCTTCCAGACGGCGCTGGGGGCCAGCGTCATCAACGAAAAACAGGCCTCACTGCTGGTGGCGGCGGTAGCCTTGTCGATGTTGCTAACGCCGCTGTTACTGGTGCTTGCCGACCGTTGGTGCGCTTCGCGTGCCGCCCACGGCGGTGCACCGCGTTTGCCCGAGATCAGCCAGGAACAGCATGCGCCGGTGATCATTGCAGGCTTCGGCCGCTACGGGCAGATCGTCGGCCGGCTGCTCAGCGCCGTGGGCTTGTCGGCCACGGTGCTGGACCACAACGTCGACCAGCTGGAGAGCCTGCGCAAGTTCGGCTGGCCGGCGTTTTACGGCGACGCGACACGGCTGGACCTGCTGCGCGTGGCCGGGGCCGAGCGTGCCAAAGTCTTCGTGCTGGCCATCGACGATGTCGAACAAAGCGTGAAGGCGGCCAAGCTCGTGCGCGAGCACTTCCCGCACCTGCACATCGTGGCGCGCGCGCGTAACGTCACGCACTACTACGAGCTGCGCAAGCTCGGCGTGACCTTGATCGAACGCGAAACGCTCGACGCCGCCTTGCTCAGCGCGCGCAGCGTGCTCGAGCTGATGGGCTGGGATGCCGACGCGGCGCGCGCCAAGGCCGTGCACTTTCGCCAGCACAACATCGAGTTGCTGGAAGAGATGGCGCCGCACCTGGGCGACGAAACCAAGCTCATCGCCATCGCCAAGCAAGGCCGCCAGCAGCTCGAAGAAACCTGGGCGCGTGAGCGCAGCAGCCGCGACGCACTAGCGAAAACCGTCCCAGCTGAGCTTCAGCCCGGTGAGCAACATGCCCAGATGGAACAAGCGGTAGAAAAGCCGCGGTGAGACGCGGCGCACGAAACGCACACCCAGCCACACGCCCAGCGGCGCCAGCGGCAGCAGCACGAGCGAGGTGCTCATGTTGGTCACATCGATCAGGCCGAGCCAGGCGTAAGGCAGCCACTTGGCCAGGTTCACGGCGGCGAAGAAAACCGCCATGGTGGCCGTGAAGACCACGGGTGCGAGCTTCAGCGGCAACACATAAAAACCAATCGGTGGCCCGCCTGCATGGGCCACGAAGCTGGTGAAACCCGACACCGTGGCCAGCACGGCCCCCAGCCAGCGCGGCGGAGGCAGCGCATCGGCGCGCGGCGGGAAGGCGACGCGCACGGCCAGGAACATGAGCGTTAGCACGCCCACCATGCCTGCCACCGCCCTTGCCGAGAGCAGCCCGAAGAGCACCGCGCCGATGACCGCGCCCAACAGTCCCGCCGGCAGCAGCAGGCGCAGCAGCGCGCGGTCGGCCTGGCGCGCGAGTGCGGCCAGGCCGAGCATGTCCATCACGAAGAGCAGCGGCAGCAGGATGGCCGCGGCTTGCGGCACGGGCACGGCCAGCGCCATCAGCGGCACAGCCAAGGCGCCGAAGCCGACACCGAAACCGCTCTTCGAGAGGCCCATCAAAAGCACCGCAGGCACGGCGGCGGCGTAGAAGCTGGAGTCGGAGATCACGTGTGCGGTTTGCCCTGCATCGGGCTCGGCCCCGGGGCGACAATTCTCACCATGTTCCAACCCTCACAACACGACGTGCGCCGCTTCTTCTGCGAGACCTGGGCGCGTGTGCGCGACCGTCTGCCGCTGGATCCGATGCAGTCGCAGATCGCGCCCTGGCTCAGCGAGCACCCGGAGTACCACGCCGAGCTTGGCGACATCGATGCTGCACTCGCGGCCAGCTACAGCGTCGAAGACGGCCGCACCAACCCCTTCCTGCACCTGAGCATGCACCTCACCATTGCCGAGCAGGTGGCCATCGACCAGCCCAGCGGCATTCGCCACGCGCTGCAGTTGCTGGCGGCGCAGCGCAACTCGCTGCACGCCGCGCATCACGAGGTGATGGAATGCCTGGGCGAGATGGTCTGGCAGTCGCAGCGCAGCGGGCTGCCGCCCGACGGCCAGGCCTACATCGACGCGGTGCGGGCGCGGGCCACGCGCTAGATGCCGCTGGCGTCGCTGACTCCACGCACACCTTCGGCGTTATTTTCCGATCACCACCCAGGGCACTTCCAGCCAGTTGTCGGCACGGTGCACCACGCTCACGTTGGCGCGCGCGGCCCAGGGGATCATCTGGCGGTGCAGCGGGATGGTGTGCACCTGCTCTTTCCATTCGCGCAGCGCGGCCTTGACGAGCTCCTCGCGCTTCTTCGCATCGGCCTCGATGCTCGACGCTGCGGCCAGCGCATCGAACTTGTCGTTACGCGCGCGGCCGTAGTTGTATTGGCCCTCGCCTTTGTCGCCGATGCTGCGCATCACGGGCGTTAGCGTCGTCTCGGCGTCGGTGACGGCGCCGCCCCAGCCCAGCAGGTACATGCTGGTGTCGTGCTTCTCCATTTTCGGGAAGTAAAGCGCGCGCGGTATGGCGTTGACCTTCAGGCGCACGTTGATCTTGGCCCACATGCTGGCCAGCGCGACGCAGATGGCCTCGTCGTTGACGTAGCGGTTGTTGGTGCAGTCGATGGTGACGTCGAAACCGTCGGCGTAGCCGGCTTCCGTCATCAAGGCCTTGGCGCGCACCACATCAAAGGGCAGGCGCGCTTCGAAACCCGCGTCGTTGTACGCACCCAGCGGCGAAGGCGTCAGGCCGCCAGTAGGCACGCTCATGCCGTTCATCAGCTTGCTGCGCAGCGTTTCGATGTCGATGGCGTGGTACAGCGCACGGCGCACGCGCGCATCCTTGAAGGGGTTCTTGTCCTTCACGCTGCCATAGAGCAACTCGTCGCGCATCTGGTCCATGCCGACGAAGATGAGCCGGTTCTCGGGGCCGTCGATGACCTTCACGCCGGCGGTGTTGCGCAAGCGCGGGATGTCGCGCGGCGCGGGGTCGAGCACGAAGTCGATCTCGCCCGAGATCAGCGCGGCCAGCCTCGTGGCGTCGTTGGCGATGGGTGTGAAGACGATCTCCTGCACGTTGCCATCGAAGCTGCCCCACCAGTTCGGGGAACGCTTGAACGTCGTCTTGATACCCGGCCGACGGTTCACCAGCATGTACGGCCCGGTGCCGTTGGCATTGAACGCCGCAAAGCTCTCTTCCTTGTTCTTGAAGTCCAGCGGGCGAATCACCTTGTGCCTTTCGCACCAGGCGCGACTCATGATCGGCACGCTGTCGGCGTGCTGCAGGAAGATCGGGTTGACCTTGGCCAGCTGGAACTCCACCGTCAGCGCGTCCACCGCCAGCGGTGTGCCGACGGCGTTGGCGTAGACCCAAAACGTCGACGCCGGGTCTTGCGCGCGCTTGAACGAGAACGCCACGTCGTCGGCCGTCAGCGGCGTGCCGTCGTGGAATTTCACGTTCGGGCGCAGCTTGAAGCGCCACACCAGCGGCGACAGCTGCTCCCAGCTCAGCGCCAGTGACGGCACCAGGTTCAGCTGCCGGTCGCGCCGCGTGAGCCGCTCGTAGACTTGGCCGTTGATGGCGTTGGTCAGGCCTTCGTTCTGCGACTGCGGGTCCATCGTCAGCGGGTCGCCCTGGCTGGCCCAGCGCAGGGTCTGCGCCTGCGCCAGCGTCAGTGCCAGCAGGTTGAGCGTTAGCGCGAAGACGGCCAACCTGGCCAGGGCGCGAAGGGACATCGATGGCTCCTGCACGGTGACACCGCGGCGCAGTGTAGGCAGCCAGAGCAGGTGTCAGCGCAAGGAATGCCCGCAGGCTTTGGTCTTGCGGTTGGACGTTGGAGGCGCGACCCGGAGTCGAACCGGGCTGGACGGATTTGCAATCCGTTGCATAACCGCTTTGCTATCGCGCCGCTGAAGGCAGAAAGGGAAGCTTGCGGCTTCCCTTTCTTCGTCACATCCTGGAGCGGGAGAAGAGTCTCGAACTCTCGACCTCAACCTTGGCAAGGTTGCGCTCTACCAACTGAGCTACTCCCGCGTGCGTACATCTCAACGCCCGGTGTTCAACTCCGAGCGAGGCCGCATTATAGCCACGACTTTTGATCGGCCTGAATGCGCAATCACGCCGTTCAGTGCGTCAGCAACTCGGCACCGGCCGCCGGCGC
>JANLYV010000504.1:0-20246 GCA_031365825.1 Rubrivivax sp.
CAGCGTCATGCCCATCACCTGCGTGTAGAAGGCTATCGAGCGCTGCAGGTTGCCCACGCGCAGCATGGTGTGGAGGAGTCGCATGGGTGTGTCCTTGTCAGTTCAACTTGGTTGGTAGGCGAGCCGCACATAGATCGGCGCGAAGGCTTCGGCCTGCGTCACCTCGAGCAAGGCTTCGCGTGAGAGTTCGAGCATGGCAATGAAGGTCACCACCAGCACCGCCTGGCCGCGCGCGGCATCGAAGAGCTCGTGAAATTCAACGAAGCGCCGGCCTTGCAGCCGTCGCAGCACGATGCTCATGTGCTCGCGCACCGAGAGCTGCTCGCGCGTGATGGTGTGGTGCTGGGTAAGACTGGCGCGCTGCAGGATGTCGAGCCAGGCCTGGCGCAGGTCGTCGACGTTGACCTCGGGGAAGCTCGGCGCCAGCGCCTGCTCCACCGCCACCTGGGCACGCAGAAAGTCGCGGCCGAAGAGCGGCAGCGCATCGAGCCTGGCGGCTGCCAGCTTCATCTGTTCGTATTCGACCAGGCGGCGCACCAGGTCGGCCCGCGGGTCGTCCGGTTCGCTTCCGTCGGCGCTCTTGCGTGGCGGCAGCAGCATGCGCGACTTGATCTCGATCAACATCGCCGCCATCAGCAGGTATTCGCTGGCGAGCTCAAGGTTGTGCGTGCGGATTTGCTCGACGTAGGCCAGGTACTGGCGCGTCACGTCGGCCAGCGGGATGTCGAGGATGTTGAAGTTCTGGCGGCGGATGAGGTACAGCAGCAGGTCCAGCGGGCCTTCGAAGGCTTCGAGGAAAACCTCGAGCGCGTCGGGCGGGATGTACAGGTCGCTGGGCAGCGCGAAGAGTGGCTCGCCGTACAAGCGCGCCAGGGCCACCTGGTCCACCACCTCAGGCAAGGCCGCGGGCAGCGCCGCTTCGGCCACCAAGGCAGAGACGCTCACGCGTCGCTGCTTGTCTGGTAGACGTAGGGCTGCTGCGGCACGCGCGCATCGTTCCAGTCGGCCTGGGCCTGGCGGTCAATCGCGCGGTCCCACAAGAGCGCACGGCCGGCGCGCTGCTCGGCCTCCAGCGTGGGCTTGGCGGCCTTCAGCTGCTCGATGAAATTCGTGACGTCGGACTTGTACGGCTTCCAAAACAGCGGCATGGTGTTTTTGTGCAGAATGATTGCGACGTATTTTAGCTGGGAGGCTTGCATGAAAGAGTTGAGGCTGCCGTCGGGGCCAAGACGCGGCGTGCCGCATGTGCTGGCTGTGGGCACCGTGCTCGTGGCCGTGGTCGGCGCGCTCAGCTCGCTCAGCGCCTGCGACAAACAACGCATCGAAAAGCTCGAAGAAGGTGTGGCCACCGAGGCCGATGTGCGCCAGCAGTTCGGCAACCCGCACGCGGTCAGCGTCGAGCCCGACGGCAGCAAGGTGTTCGAGTACCCGCGCCAGCCCGAAGGCTGGACCAACTACCTCATCACCATCGGCGCCGACGGCAAGATGAGCTCGCTGCGCCAGTTGCTCACGCCGGCCAACTTCGCCAAAGTCACGCCGGGCATCGACAAGCTGCAGGTGATGAAGCTGCTGGGCAAGACCGCCAAGACGCAGTTCTATGCGCTCAAAGGCGAGGAGGTGTGGGACTGGCGCTTCAAGGACGGCACCATCGGCAAACTTTTCAGCGTGACCTTCGACGGCCAGGGCAAGGTGCTGGCCACCGGCACGCGCGACGACCCGCGCGAGACCGACGCCGGCTCGCGCTGAGGCCGCGCTTGACGCGGTGCGCGCACCTCACACCTGGCGTGCCGGGTCGGCGCCGGGGAATGCGTCGGCCAGTGTCGGCACGATGCAATCGGCGCCCAGGCGCTCTTCGAAGCCGCTGCGCTTCATCAACGACAGCGGTTGCTCGTTGACGTTGGCCAGCACCAGCGCAACCTGTCGGCGCCGCAGGCTGCGGTGCAACTGGTCCAGTGCTTCCAGCCCCGACGCGTCGAGCGAAATCAGCCGGTGCATTTCCAGCACCAGCGCGCGCGTGTCGCTGCGCACCAGCGCCGGCAGCGCCTCGATCTTGCCCACAGCGCCGAAGAAGAGCGAGCCGTAGAGCTCCATCACCTGCACACCTGCGGGCGCAGAGATGTTCTCGGCCGCCACCACGCGAAACAGCGTACTCATGCGGTAGATGAACGAGACGCAGGCCAGCACCAGGCCGACCTCCACCGCCACCGTGAGGTCGAAGATCACCGTCAACAAGAAGGTGCCGACGAGGATGGTGCGGTACGACAGGCTGAAGCGCGGCAGGCGGCGAAACTCGCGCCACTCGCCCATGTTCCAGGCCACGAACATCAGGATGCCGGCCAAAGCCGCCAGTGGCACGTGGCCCGCTAACGGCGCAGCGACGAGCACAATCAGCAGCAGCGTGGCGGCGTGCACGATGCCGGCCACCGGGCTGGTGCCGCCGGCGCGCACGTTGGTGAGCGTGCGTGCCACGGTGCCGGTGGCCGGCATGCCGCCGAACATCGGCGTGACGATGTTGGCCAGGCCCTGCGCCATCAGCTCCTGGTTGGGGTCGTGGCGCGGCAGCTCGCTGAGGTTGTCGGCCACACGCGCGCACAGCAGCGACTCCACCGCGCCGAGCAGCGCGATGGTCAGCGTCGGAATGAAGAGTTGCTTGGCGCTGGCCCAGCTCACCGCGGGCCAGGCCATCGCCGGCAGCGTCTGCGGGATGCCGCCGAAGCGGCTGTGGATGGTTTCCACCGGCAGTGCGAACACGGCCACGGCCACGGTCGCTGCCACCAGCACGATGAGCGTGCCGGGCACGCGTGCCGCCCAGCGCCGCAGCGCCGGCACCGTGTCGGGCGGTGGCAGCGCGTAGGCCTTGGGCCAGACCACCACGATGGCCAGGCTGGCGGCGGCAATCGCCAGCGCGTGCAGGTTCACCGTATGCGCGTGCTCCAGCAGCACCCCGACCAGCGTGAAGAAGTCGGCCGGCAGCCTGGGCGTGGTCAAGCCGAAGAAGTCCTTCAGCTGCGACAGCGCAATCAGCAGCGCGATGCCGTTGGTGAAACCGATGACGATCGGCAGCGGCACGTAGCGCACCAACGCGCCGAGCTTGAACAGCCCCATGACCAACATCAGCACGCCGGCCAGCGCCGTGGCGATGAGCAGGTTGGGCAAACCGTAGCGCTCAACGATGCCGTAGACGATGACAATGAAAGCCCCGGCCGGCCCGCCGATCTGCACGTTCGAGCCGCCCAGCGCCGAGATCATGAAGCCAGCGACGATGGCGGTGAAGATGCCTTGCTCGGGTTTCAGGCCGGAGGCGATGGCGAAGGCCATGGCCAGTGGCAAGGCGACCACGCCGACGGTGATGCCGGCGCCGACATCGGCCAAAAAACGGCTGCGTTTGTAGGCCTGCAACTCGTCGAGCAGGCGCGGGTGAAAGCGGTGTAGATGTTCGGTCAGCATCGGGCCAGGCCCGCCGCGATCAACGCACGCGCAGCCCCGGCGTAGCGCCGGGCCAGGGCTCCAGCACGTACAGGCCTGGCGCGGCCTTTTCGTCGGCATGGCTGGCGGCCAGCACCATGCCTTCGGAGACACCGAATTTCATTTTGCGCGGCGCCAGGTTGGCCACTACCACCGTCAGCTTGCCTGTTAGCTGCTCGGGTGTGTAGGCACTCTGGATGCCGCTGAAGACGGTGCGCTCGCGGCCTTCGCCGAGGTCCAGGCTGAGCTTGAGCAGCTTGCTGCTGCCGGCCACGCGTTCGGCCGCGGTGATGCGGGCGATGCGCAGGTCGATCTTGGCGAAGTCGTCGATGCCGATCTGCGTGGCGACAGGCTCACCGCCGGGCGCGGCCGGGGCTTCCTCGGGCAGCGCCAGCAGCTCTTCGACGCGCGCCAGCTCCACGCGCTGCATCAGGTGCGTGTAGGCGCCGATGCGGTGGCCCCCTATCGCCCGCGCCGCGTCGCTCCACGTCAACGGGGCGATCAGCAGGAAGGCCTCGACCTTGGCCGCCAGCGCCGGCAGCACCGGCTTCAGGTACAGCGTGAGCAGGCGGAAGGCTTCGATGCAGACGGTGCAGACATCGTGCAGTGCGGCGCTGTGTTCGGGCTGCTTCGCCAGCTCCCAGGGCTTGTGTTGGTCGACGTATTCGTTGACGCGGTCGGCCAGCAGCATCACGTCGCGCAGCGCCTTGCCGAACTCGCGCTCGTCGTACAGCGTGGCGACGGTGGCGGCATGGGCGCGCAGGCCATCGAGCAGTGCGCGGCCCTCGACACCGACATCGGCACTCAGGCGCCCGTCGAAGCGCTTGTGCAGGAAGCCCGCGGCGCGGCTGGCGATGTTGATGTACTTGCCGACGAGGTCGCTGTTGACACGGGCGACGAAGTCCTCGGGGTTGAAGTCGAGGTCTTCGACGCGGGCGTTGAGCTTGGCCGCGATGTAGTAGCGCAGCCACTCGGGGTTGAGGCCGAGCTCCAGGTATTTGAGCGGGCTGACGCCGGTGCCGCGGCTCTTGCTCATCTTCGCGCCGCTCACCGTGAGGTGGCCGTGCACGTAGATGCGGTCGGGTGTCTTGCGCCCCGAGAACTTCAGCATCGCCGGCCAGAACAGCGTGTGAAAGGTGACGATGTCTTTGCCGATGAAGTGGATCTGCTCGACCGCGGGGTCGGCGAGGTAGGCCTCGAAGTCGATGTGCTGCTGGCTGAGCCAGGCCTTGAGCGACGCCAGGTAGCCCACCGGCGCGTCGAGCCAGACGTAGAAGAACTTGCCGGGTGCGTCGGGAATCTCGATGCCGAAATAGGGTGGGTCTCGGCTGATGTCCCAGTCGCCGAGGCCGGTGCTGCCATCGTCCTTGCGCTTGAACCACTCGCGTACTTTGTTAGCCACCTCGGGCTGCAGCCGGCCGTCCTGCGTCCAGCTCTCCAGGAATTCGACGCAGCGCGGGTCGGACAGGCGGAAAAAGTAGTGATCGCTCTTGCGCAGCACCGGTGTCGCGCCGGAGAGTGCCGAGTACGGGTTCTTCAAGTCGGTGGGGGCGTAGACGGCGCCGCAGGTTTCGCAGTTGTCGCCGTACTGGTCGCGTGCACCGCAGTTGGGGCACTCGCCCTTGATGAAGCGGTCGGGCAGGAACATGCCCTTGGCTGGGTCGTAGAACTGCTCGATGGTGCGTTCTTCGATGAGCTCGTTCTTGCGCAGCGCGCGGTAGATGTCGGGTACCAGCGCGTGGTTCTCGATTGCATCGGTGCTGTGCCAATGATCGAAGGCGATGTGAAAGCCGTCGAGGTAAGGCTTGCGCCCGGCGGCGATGTCGGCCACGAATTGCTGCGGCGTGATGCCGGCGTCTTGCGCGGCGATCATGATCGCCGCGCCGTGCGCGTCGTCGGCGCAGACGAAGTGCACTTCGTGGCCCACCAGGCGCTGGAAGCGCACCCAGGTATCGGCCTGGATGTATTCCATGATGTGGCCGATGTGGAAGGCGCCGTTGGCGTAGGGCAGGGCGGTGGTGACGAAGAGCTTGCGGGTCATGCGCCGATTCTAGGAGGCGCCTCCTCACTCACTCGATCACGATCGCCACCGGGCTCAACGCGCTGCCGCTGCGCGCGCCGCGGGTGTGGTCGCGCTGCCAGCCTCCCAGGCTGATGCGGTAGCCCTCGGCACCTTCGCGCTGCACCCGCAGCGTGCTGAAGCCGCTGCCTTCCACGTGGCTGGCGTCGTGCAGCGTCATGCCGAAGACCTGCAGGTCTTCGCCGGTCCACAAGGCAGCGGGCGTGGCGTTGACGTAGGCCATGGGCGCGTACAACGGTGGTGCCACCACGGCCGCGCCAAGCTTGCGGCCACCGACACGGATGCCCATCGCCGCGCGCAGGTGGTAGTCACCCGACAGCAGCAGGAAGCGGCGCGGTGCGACACTCGCCGCTGCGCGTGACACGAGCGTTAGCAAGCGTGCGCGGTCTTGCGGCGCCCAGGCGATGCTGTCTTCACCGGGGTTGGCCGGGTTGTGGCCCGGCGCCAGGCGCGGTAGCAGCACGCTGCCGCTGGCAAGGCAGTTCAGACAGCCGGCGGCGTCGCTGTGCGCGAGCCAGGCTTCGAGTGCCTTCCAGGTGGTGTCATCGAGCAGACGCGGCGCGAGTGGTGTGACGCAGTCGCGCTCGCTGCGCGTGTCGAGCACGAAGAAACGCACCGGTCCATGGCGGAACTCGTAGTTCTCACCCTTGCCCACGCGGGGCGGCATGTGCATGCACTGGAAGGCGCGCGCGGCCTCGCTCGCCAGGTTCACCACACGCTCGTCGCGTGCACGCCCCTGCACCTGGCCGCGCTCCAGCGCGCCGCTGCCAGGCCAGCCGTCGCGGTATTCATGGTCGTCCTGCGTCTGGTACACGGGCAGCCGCGCCAGCAGCTCGCCCAGCGCTGGCAAGGGCTGGCCCAGGTGCGAGCGGCGGTGGCGCGACACGGCGGCCATGTGGCGCATCGCGAAACGTTCGACGGGGTTGTTCGAATCGACCAGCCCGGCGGTGGCATCGGCGTAGATCTGGTCGCCCAGCAGCAGCGCGAAGCGCGGCGGGTGGTCGTCCTGGCGCAGCGAGCAGCGCAGCAGTTCGGCCGCGGCTTCGTCGACACGCGGCGCGTCGATGGCCAAACCGGGGTAGCGGCAGCAGGCGGCGGCGAAGCTGATGCTCTGCGCCTGGTCGCCTGATGCCAGGGCGCGCAGCAAGGGCGCGGACAGTCGCGCCACGGCGCGCACCTCGTCGCGTGCGCCGCGGCGTTGCGCCGAGACATGGCGCCAGGCCGGGGCCAGCCAGTCGCGGCGACGTGACGCGCGGCGCGTGGCCAACGCGCGTTGCAGCAGCAGCTCGGTGGCCCAGGCATCGAACGATGCGTCGCGCGCGCCATCCTGCAGCGCCGCATGGGCCGGCAGGAACTCGTCGGCGAAGCCGATCTCGCTGCTGGCCAGCGCCTCGTGCACGCTGAAGCCACGCAGCACGAGGTCGCGCGTGTCGCCTTCGTCAGGCACGTCGATCTGCACCTGGCCAGAAGCGATGCGGTAACCCGGCGCGCCTTGGGGTGTCGACTGGAAGTCTTCGATGGCTAACGGCCAAAGCACTTGTACTGCGCCATGCCCGGCCCGCACCCAGGCCCAGCTGCGTGTGCCGGCAGGGCCATCAGCGCCGGCTTTGCCTTCGCTGAAGCGGTCGTCGACGAGGAAAGCCAGGTTCACGCTCAGCCGCCCGCCGTCCAGAACCTGCACATGCCCGATCCACGGCCCCGCACGCGGTGGCCGTGCGGTCACGCGCACCTCGATGCGCGGCGCCATGCTCGTATCGACGTGGTTTTGCAGTTGTGTAAAGAGCTGCGCCAGCGGGCGGAACACCTGCTGCGGCGCGTGCTTGCCGATGACCACGTCGACATGCCCGTGCGCGTCGATGAGCCACGCCGCACCGCTCGCCGCACCCGCCAGCGCCGCCTCGACGCGCGCCGCCATGTCCGGGAAAAGGCGTCTCGTCTCGATCGCACTGCGCCGCGCGCTCGACACATCGAAGAGCTCGTTCGCTTTGCCGTGCAGGAAGGCGATGGGCAGGCCGAAGTGGCGGCGCAAACGCTCGTCGTGCACGTAGACCGGGCGGCCGTCGCTGTCGACCAGGCGCTCGTTCTCGACGCACTTCGCGGCATGCGCGAAGAGCTTCAGGTTGGCCGCGCCGAAGAGCCGCGGCAGGTCGGCATGCGTCGCGTCGCTGAGGTTGCGGTGCAGGAACAGGGGGGCCTCGATGAAGCGGATGCGGCGGCAGGTGGCGCAGGCGTCTTGGGGGTGTCGCGGGTCGCGCTCAAACGGGCAGTGCTCATCCGCCGGCACCGGCAGGCTGGCGAAGAGGCGGTCGGTCCAGGCTTGGGCCATCGACGTCACCGGCCCGCGCACGGCCAGCGGCACGGCGCCACCGCCCAGCAGGTTGCGCAGCAGCGATGGCACCCAGGTCTTGGCGCGCACCAGCGGCGTGGCGACGAGAAAGGGGTGCGTCTGCGAGATCACCGTGCCCGCCAGCTTGGGCATCAGCACGGGCAGGCCTTGATGGCCCTCGTGGTGTTCGGCGGCCAGGCCGTGGCTGAGTCGGCCATCCAGCAGCGCCATCGCCAGCGCCGCGCCGCCTATGCATTGCGCGAAGCTGTAGATCTGCAGCTTGGCGTCGACGGGCAGGCTCGTGGCCGCGCCGGCCCGCAGCGTGTCGAGGATGAAGTCGACGCCCGCGGGCACATCGAAGCGCGCGATCTGGTCGATGGTGCAGGGCCATTCGGTGTAGGGCAGCCTGGTGCTGATGCGGTGCTCGAGGATCCAGACATCGAAGCCATCGGACAGCAACTGCTGCGCCAGGTTGGGCTTGACACTGGGCAGCGTGAACATCGCGCCCGACTGGCCGAAAGCGTGCAGCAGGAGCACGCTGCGTGCGCGCCAGACCGGGTGGCCGTACCAGCGGTCGCTCACCAGCATCGGCGTGTCGCGGTGCGGGCGCTTGTAGTGCCACAGGCGCAAGGCCAGCGAGGTCGGCCAGACGCTGTTCACGCCTTCACCTTCGCTGCGGCCGCGGCGCACGCTCAGCTCGTAGGCCACGGGTGTGACGAGCGCGCCGTTGATGTCGAGCACTTCGCCCTCGGCGCAGACGTCGGCCGGCGCTGCGTCGCCGTAGTCGGGCAGGCGCAAATCGAAGAGGTGCGTCTTCAGCGCATAACGCAGAAAGAGAGCGGGGTAGGCGGCCTGGGCCTCGATGCCACCGGTGAGCTCGCCGCTGTGCAAAAGCAGCGGTGCCTGCGCCAGCATCGTCGCCGGGTCGATCCGAAAGGCGCCCCGGCCCCAGGCGCCGCCCAGCGACGGGAACCACGGCCCCAGGCGCTGCGCCAGCCACTCACGCCAGCGTGGTGGCTCGGCACCTGCCAGCAGCGTGATGTGCGGGTCGGTGACCTGTCGCCAGAAGCTGCGCCGCGGCGGCGGCACGCCGGCACCTGACCAGGCCTTCCCGCCATGGTCGCGCAGCCAGACCCACAGCTCGCGCACGGTCGCGCCGTAGCCGATGCGCTTGTCGCCCAGCGCCAGCAACTCGGCCGGCGCGTCGGCCGTGCCGCTGCGCCTGAGCCGCAGGCGGTAGCGCATGCGCCGCGTCTCGGCGGCATGGGCCAGCCCTTGCAATAACGACAAGGCGTAGGACACAGGGTGCAGCCGCTGGCCGGGGTGGTGCAGCTTGCGCCGCACGTCGTCGACGCCGCGCATCGCCAGCCAGGTCAACAGCAGCGGCAGGTGCAGGAACAACAACTGCGACATCACGTGCAGTGATTGCAGCGCGGTCAGCGCCTGCGCCCACAGACGTTGCCACCAGCGCGGCGGCGTGGTGGGGCTGTTGGTAGCGGCCTTGGCGAAGGGCACGCGCCGTGCCGGCAGCAGCTCGAACCAGCCCTCGACCACGTCGTAGGCTATGGTCTCGGGCGCATCGTTCTCGTCGCCGGGCGTGGCCTGCAAACGCAACCGCCCGGCGCGCAACTCGACACGATGTGCCCTGTCGTCCCAGACGTCGCGCCAGGCATGGCTGCCGAGTTCGAGCTTGAGCTCGGCGTGCATGGCACGGCCGTCGGCCAGCCAGAAGTCGGCAGCGCTGCAGGTGAGGCGCTCGAACAGCGTGATGTCGAAGTCGGGTGGGCCGGCGTGCGTCACCGCCTCGGGCGCGCGTGGTGCGTGCGGGTGGCTGCCACCGCGGCCTGTCGTGGGCAGGGGCCGGGTTGCAGCCGTCGCCATCGGCAACTCGGGCAGCAAGTGCGCCAGCGCGCGCTCGGCCAGCGCGGTGATGGTCAAGAGCGGGTTCACGCCGAGCGAGGTCGGCACGATAGAGCCGTCGAGCACGAAGAGATTGGCCCACAGCTTGCCCGGCGCGCGCCAGACGCGGCCGCGGTGGTCGACCACGCCGTGGTCGAAGTGGTCGGCCATCGGGCAGCCACCCAGCGGGTGCACGGTGAGCATGGCGCGCGGCGCCTTCGGGCCCGACATCACACGCTCGGCCGAAGGTGGCATCAGCTGCCAGCTCAAGGGGTGCAGATGCAGGCCGCCAGCGCTCTCTGCACGGCCGAAGATGCGCGCCTGCTCAACGTAGGTGTCGAGCTCGGTCAGCTCGCCCGGCCACACCGGCACGCTGGTGTCGCGGTCGGCCAGGCGCACCAGGTAGCCGGCCGAACCGTCGTGGCCCATCGTCAACAGCACCTGGGTGTGGCGGCCGAAGGCGCCATCGGCACCGGCGCAGAGGTGGTCGCCTGCATGGCCTGCGCGCGGCAGGCGGTAGGCGAAGACTTCGAGTTGTTTGAGCGTGTAGGCGGTGGCCAGCATCTCGCGCGCCATGGCGGCGATGGCGCCGGGCGTGGCGCCGTCTTGCACCACCAGGCGGCGAGACAGTGGTCGGCGTTTTTCGTGGTCAAGGCTGTCGCCGCGCAGGTCGATGACGCTGGTGATGGTCGGCCCGACAGCCACCACGCCGGGCCCGTTCGCGGGCGCGGCGCCATGGCCTTGTGCGTGCACCGCTTCAGGCATGTCGGCGATGAAGCTCAGCGAATCGCCATTGCCCGAGAAACGCGTGCCCAGCGCCGGTGACAGCACGAAGTCCTCGCCCGCCAGCGCCCGGCTGCGTTGCAGCAGCTCGGTGCTGCCGAAGGTACCGGCGGCAATGATCAGTCGCCTAACGCTTAAGATGAGCGCATCCGGGCTCGCTGCGGCGATGGCCGGCGTGGCGTGGTTGGCAATGCGCTCGGTGGGCAGCACGGTGACGAGCCAGTTGCCGTTCACCTGCGGCTGCACGCGCCCGGCGCTGGCGCCGCTGATGATCAAGGCGCCATGGCTCACGGCGCGGGCGAGGTAGGTGTCGCGCAGCGTCAACTTGGCACCGGGCACGTTGCAGCCGGTGGCGCAGTCGCCGCAGCGGGTGCATATCGCCGGGTCGATGGTCAGGCTCAGCGGCGCGGCCGTCGCGCCTTCGCGCAGGAACGGCGCCAGCCGCTTCAAGGCTGCCGTCTTGGGCAGGACGGCCGCGCCATCGCCCTCGGGCCAGGGCCGGCTGCGCAACGTGGCCATGGCATGTTCGCGCGCCGTGCGCAGCGAAAGTGCCGGTGGGTCGGTGTCACTGCGCAGCACATCGGGCCAGGCTTCGAGCCGGGTCACGTCGTCGTCTGGCGCCAGCGTCACGCCGGCGTTGATGAGGCTGCCGCCACCCACGCCGTTGGCGGTGAGCGAGACCACGCCCAGGCCGACGTGCCAGTCGAACAGCCCCGAAGGCGAGCCCATCACGCCCGCGCCGTGCAGCGCCGGCGCGCGCAGGAACTTGGGCAGCTGGCCGACATGGCTCGGAAAGTCGCCCGGCAGGAATTCGCTGCCACGCTCGAGCACCACCACCTCGTGGCCGGCTTCGGCCAGGCGCAAGGCCGCGACGGCGCCGCCGTAGCCCGAGCCGATGACAAGGTTTTCGATCAGCGCTTCGGGCCGCCACTCGGCCAGGGGGATGGACAGCTGCGGTGGCGAGGCGCGGGGCTTCGACGGGCTCGGCCCGAACGGTGTTTGCGCGGCCGAGGTGTCGTCGACCATGGCCACTCAGGCCAGCAGCTCTTCCAGCCGGTCGGGCCGCAGCGGCTTGGGCAACAGCGGCACGCCTTCGGGCAAGTCGGCAGCGTTCAGCGCTTCACCGCTGATGATGGCCGCGGGCACCGCGCCGAAGTGTTGCCGCAACGTGGTGATGGCCATCACGCCGGTCGCGTTTTCGCCGAGCTTGTAGTCGCACAAGAGGTAGTCGGGGTGCAGGCCACGCGCATGGCACGCGGCCACGGCGCTTTCGACATCGGCCGTGGCCACCACCGTCACGCCACGCCCCTGCAGCCACATCTCGGTGGCACGGCGCGCGCTGCGGTCGTCTTCGACGAGCACGATGCAGCGGTAACGCAGCTCCTTGCGCCGCGCCGCCGCCGTGAGCGTGCCTTGCGGGGTCTGGCCCGCGGGCAGCCGCAGCCGCGCCGTCGTACCTTCGCCCTTGACCGAGTGCAGGCTCAGCGTGCCATGCAAAAGCTCGGCCATCTGCGTGCTGTTGGCCAGGCCCAGGCCGACGCCGTCGGCCTCGACTTCGCGCGCCGATGCGCCGCGGAAGAAGGCCTCGTGCACATGCGCCAGCTCGTCGCCGGCGATGCCCACGCCGCTGTCCTGCACCTCGATCTGCACCTGCTCATCGAGCGCAATGCAGCGCAGGCTTATCTCGCCGCGCGGTGTGAACTTGACGGCGTTGTCGACGAGGTTGCGCACGATGCGGTCGAACATCGCCGGGTCGGCATGCACGTACAGCCCCGGCGGCACCTCCACCGTCAGCGTCACGCCCTTTTCTGCGCAGCGCGTCTGGTAGGCCGCCTGCACCGAGCGCAGCACATGCGCCACCGGCATCGACGTCAGCTGCGGCTGCACCGCGCCGGCATCGAAGCGCGCCAGGTCGAGCAGGCCGCGGAACATCGAGTCGATGGACTCGGCCGTGGTGTGCAGCTGGCGCAGCACGTCTTCGCGGCGCGGGCCTTCGGGCAGGTCGCGCGACAGGCTGGTGAGCAGCAAGAGGGCGTGCACCGGCTGCAGCAGGTCGTGGCTGGCCGAGGCCAGGAAGCGTGATCTGGCGCGTTGTGCCGCTTCGGTTTCGGCTAGCGAAGCCTGCAGCCGCGCCACCAGCACCTCGCGTTCGTGGCGGATGTTGATCGACTCTTCGACGAGCTGGCCGACGCGGTCTGAAAAGCGCGTCAGCACGATCCACATCGGCACCACCGCGGCGCTGACCAGCGCGGCGCTTTTGGCGTCGCCGCCGAGCCACCAGCCGAGTGCGATGTTGCTCATCGAGCAGGTGAGGTAGATCTTGTAGCTCGGCGGGTAGACGCCGAGCACGGTGACGGCGGCCGTCATCCACGCGAAGTGGAACATGCTCAGGAAAGCCCGCGAGGCGGTGTCGGTGTACGGGAAGAAGAGCGGGCCGGGCGCGGTGATGATGAGGGCCAGCACCGCTGCGCCGATGAATGTGATGCGCAGCACCTGTTCGAGCGAGCCGCTGGCCTGCGCCCGTTCCATCAGCCGCTGGCGCACGGTGTAGCCCACCACCAGTGCGCTGAGCCAGATGAGGTAGGGCACGAGGCCGCTGCCCTGCACCATCGGCACACCCATCAGGCCGCCGGCGGCGATGGCGGTGATGAAGCCGGTGCGCGACTGCTTGATGAGCAGGTCGGTCTGCTCGCGCAGCACGCGCGAACGGTCGGGGCCGGTCGCGCCGGTTGGTGTGCTGAAGAGCTGGCGAATCGCGCTGGTGTTCAAGAGCTCGCGTCCTCGCGCTCAATCACGGTCGAGTGCCAGGACGTTGATCCAGGCGGTGGCTCCATCCTGGGCCTTCGTCCGCGCTGTGCCTGTCGGCGTTTGCCCGGGGTCCACGTGCGATTCCAGCAGCTTGAAGCCGGCGGCGAGAAACTCGTCCAACAGCTGCTCGACCGGCGGCATGCGCGACTGCCGTTGCTGGCGCACCTGCGCATAGGCCGGCAGCCACAGCTGCAGCCGCGCCAGCAGCTCGCCATGGCCGGCGAAGGTCGACCCCAGCCGCTCGGCCGAGGTCTGCGTCCAGCGTGCGATTTGTTCGGCCGGCGTGCTGTCGGCAGCGGGCTGCGTCTGGCGCACGGCGCAGACCACCACGCCGCGCGGGGCCAGGTCTTGGCGCAGATGGTGAATGAACTGCAGCCGCGCCGCGCGGTCCATGAACGACAGCGTGTAGTGAATGAAGACCATGTCCCAGGGCTGCGTGGCACGCACGGTCTCTAGCGTGCCGTGCTGGGCGTGCAGCGACATCGCCAGCTCCGCCGCACGCTGGCGCACCAGCTGCAGCGGCGCTTCGCAACGGTCGATCACGCAGTAGCGCTGGCCGACGTCGGCGATGGCTGTGTGCAGCACTTCGAGCGAGCCGGTGTCGGCCGCGCCGGCAATCATCACCAGGCCGCCGGGCACGGTGTAAGGCTTGAGCAGGGTGGTGAGGAAGTCGGTTTGGCTGTGCAGCGTGCGTTGCATGCCGGTGGCCTTCAGGCCGGCCCAGACGGCATGCCAATGGTCGCCACATTCGCAGTGGTCGAAACACACCGGCAGGGCATGCAGCGCCTCGCGCAGGAAGGCATCGGCCGCGGCCGTGTCGAGCGTTGACACCGATGCTTGGCTGGTGTTCATGGCTGTGTTTCGGCGCTCTCTTCGAAGTGGATGGTGTCGGGTGCACATGCGCACCAGCGCAAGGCCTGGGCCAGCCGCTGGCGTTGCGCGGCGGGCCAGCGGGTGTGCGGCGCGACGTGGACGGCGTCGATGTCGCGCACCGGCAGCCCGCGCTCGGCGATGTCGTCGGGCGTGAAGGCCATCAACAAGGATTCGACGTCGCGGTCGGCCAGCGCCGCCCGCGCGGCGGCCAGGCTGTTCTTCATGGCCGGACTCAGGCGGACACCGTCGAGCCACAGGCCCTGCGCGCAACACACCGCCTGCAGGCCCAGGCTGTGCCGCTTGGCCTGCAGGCGTGCCGGCAGATCGGCGGCCTGCGCATCGTGGCAGAGGTAGAGCTGCACCGGCACACGCGCGCCGTTGCCGAACATCCGGCGCAGCACGCGGTCGTAGTTGTCGCCGCGGCCGCCGGGGCCGAATTGCGGGCGCGCGTTGACTTCGCAGATGGCGGCACCCACCTCCATCCAGGAGCGCGTGACGTCGGGGCAAAGGATGTCGACGCCGGCGATGTCGAGGTACAAGGCCCGGGCGGCGCGCAGTGCCAGGCGCATGTTGTCGGGATGAATGGTGGCCAGGTCAAGGTGCTTGACGATGCCTCCGGCCGAGATGTTGTCGCGCCGGCGCAGCAGCACGAAGGTGCCGGCCGCGGGCGTGCTTTGCGGCGTGAGTCCCTGGTCGGCCAGCAACGCCAGCGCTTCGTCGTCCAGCGTCACGCGCCCCTGGTTGATGGAGCGTCGCACTTCGGGCCGTTGCAACTGCAGCGCCAGCAACTGTGTGATGGCGTTCTGGCCGTCGCCGGTGACGCCACCGGGAATGCGCTGACCGACGGCGATCAGCTCGCCCTGGTGCACCGTGAAGCGGTGGCCCCAGCCCGGCACGTGCTTCTCGACGAGCACGCGCTTGGAAAATCCTGCCGCCAGCGCAAAGGCGTGACGCACGGCGTCGTCGTGGACGAGGTTGGCGGCGACGCCGCGGCCCTGCTCCTGGTCGGCCGGCTTGACCACCACCGGGTAGCCCAGCCGCTGCGCCAGCGCCACGGCGCTTTCGGCATCGGCCGCGAGCTCGTTCACGGTACCTGGCAGCCCTGCCGACGCCAGCATGCGGCTGGTGAGCCACTTGTCCTGCGCCAGCGCCATGCCCAGCGCTGGTGTCTGGTCACTCACCGTACTGTTCATCAGGCGTGCCTTGGCGCCCGTGCCCAGCCGGTAGTTGCGTCCGGAGATCCGAGTCACCTGCAGGCCCAGGCGATGCGCCGCCATCAACAGTGGGAAATGGTTGAAGCCCGGCTCGGCCATGGACTTGAGCGTGGCCAGTACCTTGGCGAAAGCGTCGCGCAGCGCGTCACGTGTTGCCGCTTGCATCGGTGGCACGGCCAGGCACCGATTGCAGGCCCTGACCACCCACTGCAACGCTTCGGCCCCCGCCTGATGCACGATCACCGGCACGGCCATCTCGAACGCCGCCGACGCGCCCTGGCCGTTGGCCTCGAGTGGCCGCACATGCACCGCCGGGCTGACCGGCATGCGCGCATGGCGCTGCACTTCACCGCTCCAGTAGCCCACGCGCTCGAGCAGCGCCATCGGCGTGCGCGCCGGCGGCGGCAAGGTGGTGGTCAGTGGCAGCAGCGTGGCCATGAACTCGTCCAGGGCCGTGGCATCGATGTCGCCGCGGTTGTCGACCTGCATGCCGCCCAGCAAGCAGGCCTGCGGCAGGCCGAGGATGCAACCATCGATCGGGCGCCATGTCGACGCGGGAGTGACGAGGCTCATGTGGTGCGGGGGTGCGGGGCGCGCGGATGCTAGCAAGCGTTGTAGGGGTCGATGCCGGAGCGTCGCCGCGCCAGCGCGGCAAGCAAGCTCAGGCCGATCGAGGTGAGGGCCAAGACCAGCCCGGGGAACAGCGCCAGCCACCAGCCTCGCAGCGCATGCGCCTGGCCGGTCTGGATCAGCAGGCCCCAGCTCAAACGGTTCGGGTCACCGGCGCCGATGAAGCACAGGCCGGCTTCGATGAGCAGTGCGCTGGCAAAGATCAGCGGCAGTTGCGGCAGCACCAGCGGCATCACGTTCGGCACGAGGTGGCGCAGCGCGATCGACACCGGGCCGCTGCCGAAGAGCCGCGCCGCTTCGACGAAAGGCGCCTGGCGCAGCAGCCGCGCTTCGGCGCGCACCAGGCGCGCCAGCGTGGCCCAGCCGGTGAGCGCAAGGATCAGCGCCAGCTGCAGCCAGCCCGGCCCGAGCCAGGCGCCCGCAAGCAAGGCGAGAAAGAAGCGCGGCACGACCTGGCTCAGGTCCATCAGGCGCAGGATCAGGCGGTCGAGCCAGGGTGCGGCCACGGCCGCGATCACCCCCAGCAGCAGGCCCAGCAGGCCTGCGCCGGCCGTGACCACGGCGCCGGTGAGCAGCGAGGCGCGGCCGCCGTGCGCAAGTGCGGCGAGCAGGTCGCGGCCGAGGTCGTCGGTGCCCAGCAGATGTGCCGGCGACGGCGCGATGAAGGGAGCCCCACTGGGCTCACGCGGGTCGCCGCTGAAGAGCCAGGGCGAGAGCATCACGGCGGCGAGGAGCAGCGCCAGCAAGCACGTCGCCGCGTGGCGCAGTGTGCTCATCGAAGCCCCTGCTCGGCGTTGACGCGCGGGTCGAGCCAGCCCTGCACGATGTCGGCCAGCATGCTGCCGACGATGACCGCGGCCACCACCAGCGCGAAGGCGCCGAGCAGCACCGGGTGGTCGCGGTTGAGTATGGCCGCGGCCATCAGCCGGCCCAGGCCTGGCCAGGCGAAGAGTGTCTCGACCAGCACCGCGCCGGTGAAGAGCATGCCCAGCCGGTTCAGCGCCACCACCGCCAGCTGCGGGCCGACGTTGCGCGCCACGTGACGCCAGACGATGGTGCCTTCGGGCAGGCCGCGTGCACGCGCCGCGCGCACGTAGCCCTGGCCCATTTCGAGCCGCGCCTTGGCGTGGGTGACCGTGGCGAAAAACGCCGCCTGCTGCAGCGCCAGCGTGGTGACGGGCAGCACGGCGTGCCAGGCCAAGTCCAGCGCTTCGGTCATCGCGCCGGCGCCGGCCTGGCGCGGGTCGTTCAGGCCCGACACCGGGAACCAGCGCAGCTCCAGCCCGGCAGACAGCATCAACAACTGGCCGACCCAGAACACCGGCAGCGCGTAAGCGGCGCTGGCCAGCAGTGCCACCACGGTGCCGCCGCCTTCGCGCGCTGCGGCCCACAGGCCGATGGCGCGGCCGGCGATCAGCGCCAGCGGCAGCGCACCGAGCATCAGCAGCAGCGTCGGCCAAAGTCGCTCGATGATCAGCGTCGAAACAGGTCGGCGGAAGTGGTAGGAGATGCCCCAATCACCTCGCGCCATGTTGGCCACGAAGGCCGCGAACTGCGTGGCTTTGGGCTGGTCGAGCGCAAAGCTGCGCGCGACTTCGGCCTGCGTCTCGCGTGTCGCGAAGTCACCGGCCAGCGCCGCGGCCGGCCCGCCCGGCACCGCCTGCATCAGCGCAAACAGCAGCCCCTGGATCACGAGCCAGGCCATCAGCCCCGAGACGATGGCGCGTGCGACGGACGCGGCGGCGTTCATCGCAAAAGCCGCAAAAGCCGCGGAAGCAAGGTGCTCAGGGCTTGAGCCAGGCGCGCTCGGCGAACTGACCCGACCACGGCTGCCAACCTTGGTAGCGCGATCGCCACGCGGTCGAGACGACGGTCTCGGTCAGCCACCAGTAGGGCAGCTCGTCGGCGACGATTCGCTGCACCGCGGCGTACTGGCGCGTGCGCTCGTCGTAGCTGTCGGTCTCGGCAGCGAGCGCGAACAGCCGGTCGACCTCGGCGTTGCGGTAGGCCGCGGCATTGGAGAAGGGCACGCTGCCAATGTTGTTCGAGGCGAACATGCGGCGCACACCCGAATCGGGGTCGGCACCATTGCAGTAGGAGATGAGCGTCAGGTCGAACGCGCGTTTGGCGAACACGGCTTCGACGAAGGCGGCGCGGTCGAGCGGCTTTTGCACGACCTTGATGCCGACCTTGGCCAGGTTCAGCCGGATCACTTCGCCGACGCGGTTGAAGGTCGGGAAGTGCAGCATCTCCAGCGTCAGCCGTGTGCCGTCGGCGCCGGGCGGCAGGCCCGCGGCGTCGAGCAGCTCGGTGGCGCGCTGCGGGTTCAGCGCATAACGCGCCAGCGTGCCCGGCGCATGGGCCCAGGCCAGGCCCGACGAGATCGGCGCGCTGGGCACCTTGCCCAGGCCGAACTGCACGTCGCGCAGCAGCTGCTCGCGGTCGATGGCGTGGGCGATGGCCTGGCGCACGCGCAAGTCGGCCAGCGGCTTGTGCTCGAGATTGAAAGCTAGCGTGTTGATGCAGTTGCCGCCGCCGGTGCCGAAGGCCGTTTGCGCCAGCGTCAGCTCGGGCCGGGCACGCAGCCGCTCGACGTCGGGCGCGCTCACCAGGCCCAGGTAGTCGGCCTCGCCGGCGAGCAGCGAGGCCGTTTGCGCCGTGCTGTCGGGCACGACGCGGAACACCAGCCGGTCGAGGTAGGGCAGGCCGGGCTTGAAGTAGTCGGGGTTGCGCACCATCACCACCTGCAAGTCGGTGCGGTAGCTGTCGAGTTTGAACGGCCCGGTGCCCACCGGTTTGACGTTAGCCGGATTGGTCAGCGGGTCGCTACCCTGGTACAGGTGGCGCGGCAGGATGGGTGCTTCGGTGACGTTGAGCAGCTGCAACAGTGCGCCGTAAGGCTTGCGCAACTTGAACACCACCGTCTGCGGCGTCGGCGTTTCGATGGACGCCAGCACCGCGCCGATGCCGGCCTTGGTGCGTGCGTGGTGCTTCAGCAGCACCTCGTCGAAGGTGAACTTCACGTCGGCCGATGTAAGGGGCGTGCCGTCGTGCCACTTGACGTTGGGCGCGAGCTCGAAGGTGTAGACCGTGCCGCGCTCGCTGATGGTCCAGCGTCGCGCCAGGTCGGGCTGCGGCCGCAAGTCGCGGTCGAGCTCGATCAGCGCGTTGTAGAGCGAGTCGGCGACCGCATGCACATGCGAGCCGGTGGAGATGGCCGGGTTCAGGTGCCCGGGGTCGGCCTGGACGACGATGACGGCGACGCCGCCGCGTGTGGGCGTCTGTGCCAGAGCGCTGGTGCACAGGGCCAGCAGGAGTGCGAGGAAGGCCAGGCCGTGCATCGGCATCGAAGCTCCGCGTTCGCGTTGGGGCTGCGATCAGACCTGCGCCGTCGCGCCGCGGCGTTGACGCCGGCGCAAGCGCCATACGCCCGTGCCGGCGATGAGCAGCGCCGCAAGTGCGATGCCGAAGGGCGCAGGCAACGAACTCAGCGACGCCACGGCCTGGCGGTACCAGGGCCACACCACCGGCACCGTCACTTCCACTGGCGTCAGGTCGTTCTCACCCACCGACACCAGCAGCTTGTGCAGGCCCGGGCTGTCGGGTGCGACGACGTTGATGGTGAAGTCGCCGTTGCCGTCGATGCGCGTGCTGCCCACCACCTGGCGCGTGGACACCCACTTCAGCGTGACGGCGCGGTCGCCGCCATCGAAGCCATAGCCATAACCCCGTATCGCCACGGTGGCGCCGGGTTGCGGCACGTCGTCGCAGGCCACCTGGCCGCAGGCGAACACGGTGTTGGCCCAGAGCAGGGCGGCGATCGCGGCCACGAACTTGAAGGATGTCTTCATGGTCACTCCTAAGGATTGAACGTCGGGTCGCTGAACCTGCCTTCGAGCACGTACTGCATGTCGCGGAAGTAGCCTTTGTTGCCTTCCGGACAGCCCTTCGGGTCGAAGCACATGAAGTAGCCGCGGATGGTGCCTTCACCGCCGAGCTTTTCGTAGCGGCCGGTGCCGCCAACGATCTTGAAGTTGCCGCTGAACACCGTCTCCTCGCCGCTGCGGCGGCTGGCGTCGGCCTGGAAGCTGATGTTCACGCGCGGTCGCGATGCGTCGGCCACTTCGTCCTTGGTCGGCCCGGGCCCGAGCTTGCACACCGTGAGCTG
>JANLYV010000561.1:0-1942 GCA_031365825.1 Rubrivivax sp.
GCGACGAGACGCACCGCCAGGCCTGGAGCCGGCACTGGCGCAGCGAGGTCTTCGCCGACCTGTGGGGCGTGTTGTGCTGCGGCCCGGCCTACGCGCAGACGTTGGCCGAGCTGCTGTACGGCGCGAGCGACGCCGCCACCGAATCGCAACCCGACGCGCAAGGCCGCTGGAGTGCCTACCCCACGCGCGCGCTGCGCCTGCAGGTGGTGGCGCAGGCGCTGCGCTGTCTGCCCGACGACGCTGAAGTTGACGGCAGCTTTGCGCGCGTCGCGGCGGCGCTGGAAGTGCGCTGGCGCGACGCCTGCCCGAGTCACGCGATGGCGGACTTCGATGACGATGTCCAAAAGGTCGTGCGCGCGATGTTGACGACGCCGCTGCAGGCTTTCGCCGCGGCCAAGGGCAAGCCGGCCGAGACGGTGCTGTCGGTGTTGTGTTTCACATCGGCGATGCACAAGGCGGCCCTGGCCGATGTCGACAAGGCCCTGAGCCAGCGCCAGCCAGGCTCCGACGACGTGCGCGCGCTCTTTGCCGGCATGGCGCTGGCCTTTTTGCAGTCGCCTCAAAGCTTTCGTGACATCAAGGCGCAGAAGCGTTTTGTCGACCGCTTGCAGCAGCGCCGCACACAAGGTGTGCGCGCCGGCGAGAACGCGCCGCCGCGGCCCGACGCGGCGGCACGAAGCGAGGCCACGGCGGCAACGTTCTTCGGGCTGTTCGGGCGCGGTTCAAGCCAAGCAAAATAGCGGGCATGAATGCCATCGACTCCGCGGCGCTCGGCGCCGACAGACTTTGGGGTGACGCGCCGCTGAGCCGCGTGCCCGGGCGCGTCTACACCGATGCCCAACTTTATGCAGAGGAGCTGCAGCGCTTCTTCTACCGTGGTCATTGGTGTTATGTCGGCCTGGACTGCGAAGTGCCGAACACGGGCGACTTCAAGCGCACGGTGGTGGGCGAGCGCAGCGTCATCATGGTGCGCGACCTAACGGGCTCCGTGCGCGTGCTTGAAAACCGCTGCGCGCACCGTGGCGTGGCCTTCTGCCGCGAGCGCCATGGCAACGCCAAAGACTTCACCTGCCCCTACCACCAGTGGAACTACGACCTGCAGGGCAGGCTCAACGGCCTGCCGTTTCGGCGCGGTGTGAAGCAAGACGGGCAGGTGCTGGGCGGCATGCCGGCCGACTTCAAGCTGGCCGAGCACGGGTTGACCACGCTGAAGGTCGCCAGCCGCGGCGGCGCGGTCTTCGCCAGTTTCGACCACGAGGTCGAATCGTTCGAAGACTTCCTCGGCCCCGAGGTGCTGCGTTACTTTGACCGCGTGTTCGATCCGAGCCGGCCGCTCAAGCTGCTGGGCTACAGCCGCCAGCGCATCCCGGCCAACTGGAAGCTGATGCAGGAGAACATCAAGGACCCCTACCACCCCGGCCTGCTGCACACCTGGTTCGTCACCTTCGGCCTGTGGCGCGCCGACCAGAAGAGCCAGATGGTGATGGACCGGCACCATCGCCATGCCTGCATGATTTCTCGCCGCAACGAAGGTGGCAGCGGCAGCGTGACGCAGGGCGTGACGAGCTTCAGGCCGGGCATGCAATTGCACGACGACCGCGTGCTCGATGTCGTGCCCGAAGACTGGTGGGGCGGGCCGAGCGTGGTCATGATGACCCTCTTCCCCAGCCTCATCATTCAGCAGCAGGTGAACTCGCTTTCCACGCGTCACATCCAGCCGGCGGGCCCAGGCGTGTTCGACTTCGTCTGGACGCACTTCGGGTTCGCTGGCGACGATGAAGCGATGACGCGGCGCCGCCTGCGCCAGGCCAATCTCTTCGGCCCGGCCGGTTATGTCTCGGCCGACGATGGCGAGATCATCGCCTTCGCACAACAGGCGTTCGAAGCCAACCCCGAGGCCTGTGCCGTGAGTGCGCTCGACGGCCACGATGTCAAAGCCACC
>JANLYV010000588.1:0-4515 GCA_031365825.1 Rubrivivax sp.
CAGCCAGACCGGCACGGCCGATGGCAACTGGCGGCTCTATGCCTATGGGCAGCAGGGCAAGCTGCTGTTCAGCTATCGCACCGACGAGCAGCAGTACAAGCGGTATGTCTATCTGGGCGACAAGCTTATCTCCGAGACAGCGACCACCGCCACCACCTACAGCCACACCGATGCCCTGGGCAGCCCGGTGGCCAAGACGAATTCCATAGGCGCCCTGCTCAGCCGCACAAGCTACGAGCCCTACGGCGCCACGGCCAGCGGCACCAACCCCACCAGCATCGGGTTCACCGGGCATGTGTCAGGTCTTGAGTCTTGCGTCAAGCGCTGCTGAGTTACTCAGCCGATGACGTCGGCGACGAGCTCACGCAGCGCCTTGATGTCGGCCGCCGAGAGGTGGCCCATGACGCGCAGGACGAGCCGTTGCTCGATGGTGGTGAAGACTGGCTTGAGCACGGATTCCTTGATGAGCCCGGCACCTTGCCAGTCGCCGACCATCGCCTCGCCGAAGCCCAGCGGTGTCCGCGCCTGACTCGTGATGACCATGATCACGATGTCGCGCCGGCTGGCGTTGTAGCCGTGGCTTGAGACGACGACGGCCGGGCGCTTCTTGGTGCCTGACTGGTCCGTGAACGGAAAAGGCACGAGCACCACGTCCCCAAAACTGAACCTTGACGTGGCCATCGATCACATCCGGTCGTAAGCCGCGTCCTCGTCGTTGTCCCAGACCTGGGTAAAGCTCGCCTCGCTGGCCCTGGCCGCGGCGTGCGTGAGGCGCTGCTCGGCCTCGCGCTCGCGCAGGAAATCGACGAAGTCCTCGACCTCGGCCAGGCGCTGCGGGGGGAGCTGCTTGATCTTGTCGAACAAGACCTGATCGGGCGCGTTCATGGCATCGACTCCTTGCTGGGTTCCTCTTCTTCGCTGCCGCTACTTGCGCTTCTTCAGCGCGTAGCCTGAGCCAAGGCCATCTCGATCATGCGCGCGACGAACTGCTGTTGCGACTTGGGCAGTTGCGCCACAGCCTCGATCTGCTGCTGCCACTGCGGCACCGGCCCGCGCTTGCCGCGCGCGGCCTTGGCTTGCTCTTCGCCAAACAGAACCTCCAGCGACACCGCCAGCGTGCTGGCCACCACCGGCAAGGCTGACACCGGGATGCGCCGGCTGCCGGCCTCATAGGCGTGCACCGTCTGCTGCGACACGCCGAGTGCCTCGGCCAGTTGCGTCTGCGTGATGTTGCGCGCCTTGCGCAAGGAGGCGATGCGCTCGCCTAGGGTCACGAAGAACTGGCGCTCGTCGCTGCTGATGGCCATGGCTGCTGAGGGTGGGTCGTGCAAGAAAGCGGCCGTGACGATATCCAAAGCGTTGTGCGGCGCTGGCCATGCTATCTCAATATGTGGTACGTGAATTCGAGTTAAATTTTTTAACCGCCTGTTGCCGCAAAGCCCCTGCGCCGCAGTCGGAAAACGAGGAGCCTTCGCCCATGCCCCGCATCCCCGAGCCCGAGATCGAGCGGCTAAACCGAACTTTGAGGCTCCCCCGAACGCAAATGCCCGCCACCATTGAGTTTTTGCTCAATCGAGAGTGCGCCTACTGGGTACAGGCCGGGTTCAATGCGAGGAGTTCGAAGGCCTTGGCTTGAAGCGGCGTAGGGCGCGTGGTGATGACGATCTTGGCCTCGGGATTGAGAGTCGCGTGGGTGACGTTGTAGGCCAGCGTGCCCAGGTCCTGCAGCAGCGTTCTGAAGCTGTGCAGGGGCAGCCCGTCATCGGCGATCCTGCTGGCGTCTTTGGCCCTGGCGTGCGCCGAGCGAAGCGCCTTGACCAGCGGCGAAGCGCGGCGCGCACTGGCCGCATCGAGGTGTTCGTCGTCGAACAGCATCGGCTTCAATCGCACGCGCATGTGCCACTCCACGTAGTAGGCCAGCATGCACAGGAACACATGCGCACGCACGCGCTGCGCGTTGTAGTGGAAAACCGGTCGAACATGAAGGTCCACCGTCTTCATCGAGCGAAACGCCCGCTCCACGTTGGCCAGGCTCTTGTAGGCGCCCACCGCCGCGCCCGCGTCGAGCTGCTGCGCACTCACGCTGGTGCGGATCACGTAGATGCCGTCCAGCGCCGCCTCCTGCGCGATCGCACCCGCCTTGCGCGTCCAGCTCACCGACGAATCGGTGATCGTCAGCTCCAAGTGCTTGGCCATGCGATACCGCCCGATCAGGCGGCCCACGCGCAAGGCAATGGCCTGCTCGCCGCGCAAGGGCGCGCGGGCACGCTGCGTGGCCGCGGCCACCTTGGCCAGATCCGCCTCGGTGGCCGCGAGCAACTCATCGCGCTTGCGAGCGCGTTCCTCGGCCAGCGCCGGATTGCGGCACACCACCAGGCGCTCGCCGGGGAAGTGCTCGCTGGTGAGCTCGATGAGATTGCGCTCGTCGAACAGCGACGGCTGGAACGGCCCGTGCTTGCTGGCCAGTTGCATGACCTGTGTGCTGCGCAGGCTGCTCACCCAGTCCATGCCTTGCGGCTTGAGCACCTGCTCGATGCGCGCCGAGGTCAGCATGCCGCGGTCGCCCGCCCAGACTATTGCGGAGATGCCGAAGCGATCCCGCAACTTGGCCACCTGCGCGGCCACCGTCGCCGGGTCGGCCGTGTTGCCGGGGAACACCTCCACCGCGATCGGGCAGCCCTGGCTCGTGCAGATCAGGCCGAAGACGATCTGCGGGTCGTCGCGCTTGCCGTCGCGCGAGTGACCGCGTGCGGCCAGCTCGCAGCAGCGCCCCGTCAACCAGGTCGAGGTCAGGTCGTACAGCACGAGCGCGGAGCCCACCAGGTGCTGGCGTGCCAGGCGGCGCTCGATGGCGGGCTGCGCCTCGTGCAGCCAGTCCAGCGCGCGGTACAGGTCGTTGGCATCGCACTGGCCGACCCCGAGCACGCGGCCCAAAGAGGAGCTGGCCGTGTCGTCGTGCAGCATGCGGTGCGTGGCCAGCTTGGAGGCCGGGGCGATGACGCGCGCCGTCAGCATGGCCAACAGCAGCGGCTGCAACTCCTTGGGTGCCGAGCCGAACCAGGTCGCAGCACCGCAGCCGCGCGCGCTGCCCAAGACTGCCGCCACGTGGCCGTGCGGCAAGCTGCGCTCAACGCTGAAGACCTCGGCGGCGCTGGTCACGGCCACGCCCCCGCGCAACAGCACCCTCAGGCCTTGGATCACGTCATCGGACAGGCACGACAGATTGGCCAGGGTGCGCTTGCGAACCTTGCCGTCCTCGCGGAAGGACTCGCGCAGCAGCACCGCGGGCGGGGAGTTGCGGTTGGCTACCGCTTCGATGTACATGACCTCATAGTTAGGCGACATTCATAGGAAAGTCAAGCCAAAACAGATCACTTTACATGGGTACAAACAAGAATCAAAACAGAGCCGCAACCCGCGTCAACGCTGGCTTACAGCTCGATCAGGGGCCAAAGTTCGGGCTAGCGACCTCGCCTGAGCAATGGCCGGTATCAGGAGTGCTGCTGACCTTCCCGCCGCGCCCGCCGGGTGCGCCGCCCGAACGTCCGCAGTCCACGAACGTCAACTGGAAGTCTCGACCCACAACGATCCGACACGTCGCGCAAATCGGCGCCCGAAACCTGCCCTTCAGCGGAGAGAACAACGGTGCACAGCGCGTAGCTGCTCATCCGCACCCTTCGGTTTCCAACGTCAGCGCACACACCGCTTCTTCATCGAGCGCCTCGCCCTTGGCAATCAGACGCTCAAGCGCCTCCGCATCGAAAACGGTTTCGAGTTCAGCGAGCAGCTCTGCGCATCGGCGCTGCGTGTCTTGCCGCCCCCACGATTTGCGCGCGTAGCCGAGCAGGCTCGCCGCCGGCGAGTGGCGCTGCTCGTGAAACGCGAGTTCGACAAAGGCGCTGCCGAACTGACCGAGGCGTTGCCAACCTGTGCGACGGCTGGCTTCGAAGAACTCTGCGAGCGCCGAACGGGCCTCGGCACAGTGACCCTGCCGCGTAAGAATAGCCGCGTAGGTGCCCAACGTGACCTCAAGAGCACGACCGCGCCAACGACACTCGGCGGCGATCTGCTCTCGGCTGCGACGCAGCGCATCGTCGAGACGGCCCAGCGCGAGTTCGGCGATGATCGCGTAGCGCGTGAAGCCTGACGCGGCGTTCACGATCCCTTTCGATCGTGCGAAGGCGAGGCCGGCCTCGGCCACCGAAAGTGCTTCGTCGAAACGCTCCTGCGCGATGTACATCGCGGCTTCCGCCAAAAAGCGCCACTGCTTCGTGCGAACTGGCCACGCTTGCGGCGCAAGCGAATCCATCTCCGCCCGGGTCGCCGACCATTGGGCGACGGAATAGACCTGATTGACGCCGAGGCAACACAGGCAGAGCGCGACACTGCGCTCATCGCCGAGCGCGCGGAACAGACTCGCGGCTCGTTCGCCGGCTCGCGCTGATGGAAAGCCCGCCTGGACCTCGGCCAATGCCCGAGCCAACCAGTACCGCGCCGTGATGACGTCGACGGCAT
>JANLYV010000007.1:0-4900 GCA_031365825.1 Rubrivivax sp.
GGCGAGTACGTCTACGGCCGCGAAGAGCGCGACTTCGGCGACCTGGGCAAGCTCTTCGGCCAAGCCTTGCGCGCGCGCCTGGACGCGGGTGCACTGCCCTGGCCGCTGCTGCCGGCTGGGGAATGCATACGTGCCACCGCACTCGGTGCTTCGGAATACAGCGTCCAGCTCAGCGGCAACACCACCTTTGTCTCGGAGCCGCGTGTGCTCTTGCCGCGCAAGAACCTGCAGGTGCTGCCGCTGGCGCTGGAACTGACGGACGATTTCAACGCCGCCATGGTGGCCGCGGCGCTGCGCCGCGCCTTCACGCACCACGACCTGGTGGAAGGCGCGCAGGACGTGGCCGTCTCGCTGCGCTGGCGCGGTGCGCCGGCCTATCGGCGCCTGTCGGCGCTGGCGCAAGGCCTGCTCGATGCCTCACCCCGGAGCCTGGCGCAGGGCCGGCCGTTCTACGTCGTCGTCGACGGCGACATCGCGATGGTGCTGGGTCACCTCATGCGTGAGGACGTACGGATGGCAAGCGAGGTGCTGGTCATCGACGGCATCACGCTGTGGGGCTTCGACTTCATCGACCTCGGCCGCATCCGCATGCCGTCGATGACGGTGCCGGTGACGATCAAGTCGCTGGTCTTCAGCCAGGACCCGCGCGCGCATGGCAAGCGTGGCCATGTGGACTGAACCCACTGCTGCCGGCTGCACAAGGCCCCGCTCAGCGTCGGAGTTATTCCTGACCTACGCCGGCATCGCGCTGCAAAGCTTCGGTGGCGCGCTGGCCATCACCGAACGCACGCTGGTGCGGAAAAAACGCTGGCTCAGCGCGCAGGACTTCGTCGGCCTGCACGGCATCTGCCAGGTGCTGCCCGGGCCCACCGGCATGGCTATGTGCGTCTTGCTGGGCGACCGCTACTTCGGCCTGCGCGGCGCGCTGGCGGCGCTGGCCGGGTTCCTGCTGCCGGCCGCAGCGGTGGTGCTCACCCTGGCCAGCCTGTTCCAGAACTACCAGCAACTGCCCTGGGTGCAGGGTGCGCTGTCGGGCATGGGCGCGGCGGCGGTGGCGCTCATCATCCACACCGCGGCGCGCTTGTCGCGCACGCTGCGCGGCCAGCGCATCGGCATCGGCGTCGCGCTGCTCAGCTTCGCCGCCGTGGGGCTGCTGCGGCTGCCCGTCGGCGCGGTGGTGTTGACGCTGGGCACGGCTTCGGTCGTCATCGCCTGGTGGCGGCTCAAAGCATGAGCGCGCAGGAGCTGTTCGCACTCTTTACGCACTTCCTGTCGCTGTCGGTGTTCGCCACCGGCGGCGCGCTGGCGCTGGCCTCGGACATGCACCGCTATGTCGTCGAGCAGCACCACTACATCGACCACAGTCAGTTCCTCAATTCGATCGCGCTGGCGCAGGCAGCACCAGGCCCGAACATCCTCTTCGTCACGGTGATGGGCTGGTTCATTGGTGGCCTGCCCGGCGCGCTGGCCACCACGCTTGGCCTGGCATTGCCGGCGCTGGTGTTCCCGGTGCTGGTGTCGCGATTGAGTGCCATGGCGCAGTTCGAGCGCATCATCAAAGCCTTGCAGCGTGGCCTGGGGCCCGTGGCCATCGGGCTGATGGCCTCGACCTGCTGGCTGCTGGTGCGTGAAGCGCCGGGGGCATGGAAGGGCACCACCTTCATCGCCGTGGCGCTGGCGCTGCTGCTGGCGTTCAGACGCCTGCCGCCGCTGGTGCTGATTGCGGCCGCAGGTGTGGCCGGCGCCTTGATGACCTGGTGAGAGCTAACAAGGAGAATCAGCGGTGAAGACTTTCTTCGTGCTGTCGGCACTCTGTGCCACCACCGTATGTGCCCAGGCGCAGACGCAGGCTGCCGCCAACGACATCGAACGCGGCCGCGCGCTCTTCATGAGCAATGGCTGCTTCAGCTGCCACGGCACAGTGGGGCAGGGCAGCGACCGCAGCGGCGCGCCAAAACTTGCACCCGAGACCTACCCTTTCGAAGCCTTCCGCGCGCTCGTGCGCACACCGCGCGAAGCCATGCCGCGGCTGGACGCCCAATACGTCAGTGACGAGCAACTGCAGCTCATCCACCGCTACCTGATGTCGATCGGCAAAGGCCCCGCGGCGAAGGACATCGCGCCGCTGCAGGCGCTACAGGCGCTGCAGGCCGGGCCGCGCTGAACTGCGTCTCGCCGCGTCAGACATGCAATGTCGATCGTCTGACTTCGTCGCCACGCTTCACTCGCGCGACAACTCGTTCAAGTCATCCGCCCACTGCGTCAGCTTGGCCACGGCACGCCGTTTCTGTTCGGGCGTGGTCATGTTGACGATGGCCACGCCGAGTTGCGCCGCATGCGCCGCTGCGGATTCGGCGCGCGCGCGGTCGGCGGGGTTGGGGATGTGGGCGATGCCGGTGGCACGCACCGCATGCGCCTTCAGCAGCGTCATCACGTTGTCTTGCGGCGGCTTCTCGGCCTGGATGCGGCGCAGCAGCGCCAGCAGGTCGCGCTGCCGCGTCAGCCTCTCGGTCATCCACAGCTCGTTCATCAAAGGCCGTGCGTCCGAGCGGCGGCGGATCTCGGCTTCCTGTTCGCTGCTGAAGCGGCCGAACAGCACCTCGGCCAGCCACAACACCGTCTTGTAGCGACTCTCTTGCTGCTGCTCGACGTCGGGCTCGAGAAACTCCTTGCGGAAGTCGGCGTTGTTCTTCGCGAACTTGGCTTCGATGGCGCTGATCTGTTCGGGCCGCAGCTGCAAGGTGATGACGGCCAGATCGGGCAGCGCCTTCATCGCCATGGCATCGAGCTGCGCAGAGATGGAAGCGTTCAGCGCCAGCACATCGGCCTGCGTCATGCCGCCCTGTTGCACCAGGGCGCGTTGCGCGTGCAGCAGCTTGACGTAGGCCGGCAGCTGCGTCGTGCGGTGCCAGGCATGCAATTCACCGATGTGTGCCTTGGCCCAGGCCGACTGCGTGTCGTCGAGCTCGACGTAGCGGTCGAGCCAGCGCAGCGTCAGCGTGTCGGCGTTGCGGTAGGCGAGCTTGACGATGCTGCATCCGCCCAGCAGCAGCATGCAGCAGGCGAGCCACAGCAGGCGCCCGCAGCGCGCCATCGCCGCGCTGTGGCTGCGCGCGCTCAAACGGCAGCCGTGCCGGGCACTGAGGCCTGGCGCTGCGGTGCCGGCTCGACGCCCATGGCCTTGGCCATGCGTTGCGGTGCCAGCGCAATGGCCAGCAGCATCAGCGACAGAAACACATGCTGCGCAATCATGTGGAAGGTGGCGATCGATCCATGCATCGGGTGCTCGATCACGGCCTCGGTCAACGAGCCGACGCACATCACCCCCGTGGCCAGCCACAGCAGCGACAACGCAGCGACGCCGCTGCGCATCGTCACACCGCAGTCGCAGGCCTTGTCGGGCTTGACCGCGGCGAAGATCCCGGCCCCGGCCAGCAGCGCCGACAGCGGAAAGAGGAAGGCGTAGAAGCCCGTCACCGCATGCAATTGCGTCGCGTACTTGTAGGGGATGTAGGCCGCCAGACTGGCCGCGGCGAGGAACAGTGCGGCTCGAAGGAGCCAGCCGAAAGAGCGTTGCGTGGACGTCATGGTGTCTCCTCGAAATGTTGCCGCGCAGCCTACTCCAGCGCGGCGTAAATCGCCATAGAGCGCGCGGCGAAGCCAGGGCGCAGCCGACAATGCCGGCCCATGCCGATCCCCTTGCCCGACCCCCTCGCGCCGCGCCCACCGGCGCAGGTGCCCTACCAACGCATCGCCACCGAAGAAGCCTTTGCGCCGCCGGAGATGATCCAGATCTACCGCCGCATCCTCGAGCGCGGTGACGCCGACCCCGGCTTTCGCGGACTGATGGGCTTCTACATGACGAGCCCGAGTGAGCGTGCGCAGCACATCATGCGTTGCCTCACCGATGTCGACGCCTTGCGCCTGCAACATATGGACGAAGCCGGCATCACGATGCAGGTGCTGGCCCTCACCAGCCCGGGCGTGCAGTGCATGGATGCGCCCACGGCCGTGAGCTTCAGCCGCATCGCCAACGACTTCCTCGCCGACGCCATCAAGCGCCATCCGACACGCTTCGCCGGCATGCTGGCGGTGGCGCCGCAAGATCCGGCGGCGGCGGCGAAAGAGATCGAGCGCGGCGTCACCCAACTCGGCATCCACGCCGTCGTCATCAACTCGCACACGCAGGGCGAGTACCTCTCCGACCCGAAGTTCTGGGACATCTTTGCTGCTGCCGAAGCCTTCGAAGCGCCGATCTACCTGCACCCCAACGCGCTGCCGCCGGCGATGCTGCAGCCGTTCCAGGAATGCGGTCTCGACGGCGCGATCTACGGCTTCGGTGTCGAGACCGGGCTGCACGCGTTGCGCATCATCACGGCCGGTGTCTTCGACCGTTTTCCCAAACTGCGAATGATCATCGGCCACATGGGCGAGGCGCTGCCGTTCTGGGCCTACCGGCTGGACTACATGCACCGCGCCACGGTGAAGTCGCAGCGCTATGCCAGCGTCAAGCCCTTGCACAAGCAGCCCAGCGACTACCTGCGCGAACACTTCTACGTCACCAACAGCGGCGTCGCCTGGCCGCAGGCGCTGCGCTTCACGCAGGACTTCATGGGCATGCAGCGCGTGATGTACGCCATGGACTACCCCTACCAGCACGCGGTTGACGAGGTGAATTTTCTCGACGACATGGCGCTGTCGATCTCGGACAAGACCGAGTTCTTCGAGAACAACGCGCGCGCGGTGTTCAAGATCGCCTGAGACAGCGCTAACAACATACTGAACCGGAAGACTGCCATGCTCTTGAAGACCCTGCAATGCGCCGCAATGGCCGCCATCATCACCGTCGCGACGACAGTGCAGGCGCAGTCGTGGCCCACGGCCACGGTGAAGATCATCG
>JANLYV010000008.1:0-2337 GCA_031365825.1 Rubrivivax sp.
TGGGTCATGGTCGGTTTTCGTGCGTTCCTGGCTGGCCGCTCCTCCTTTTTTTGCCCCGGCCCTCCGCGGGCGGGGGGTTTGTTTCCCGCTCACCCCCCCGGGGGGCGCCCGGGGGCGCCCCCACGCCTCCTCCTTTACTTCGCTCCACACAGCGCCACAGCCGGCTTCGCTCCGATCACCACCGCTGCGCCTTTTCGCTTAGGGGCACGGAGGTGGCAGGCCGAGGGCAATGGGTGACCGGCGTAGCGAAGTTAAGGAGGAAATGCCGGCGTTCAGCCAGGGATTGGGGGACATGAGCGGAGCCGGTCGCCCGTTGACATCGGCCCGCTCGGAAGCAACCCGCGCCAAGACCTATTTAATCCAGCCCTTTTCCTTGTAGTACCGCGCAGCACCTTCATGCAGCGGCGCCGACAGCCCATCTTTAACCATGCTCTCGGGCTTCAGATTGGCCAGCGCCGGGTGCAGCTTCTTGAATTCGTCGAAGTTGTCGAACACCGCCTTGACGACCTGGTACACCGATTCGGCCGGCGCCTTGCTCGACGCCACCACCGTGGCGAGCACGCCGTAAGTCTGTGCACCTTCGGCGTTATTCGGGTACAAGCCGCCGGGGATCACGGCCTTGGCGTAATAGGGTTTGTCGGCAATGAGTTTTTCCACCAGCGGCCCGGTGATCGACACCAGCTTGGCGCCGCACGAGGTGGTGGGGTCCTGGATGTTGGCGCTGGGGTGGCCCACACCGTAGAAGAAGCCGTCGATCTTGCCGTCGCACAGGGCCGAGCCATGTTCGTCGGCCTTCAGCTCCGAAGCGAGCGAGAAGTCGCTGAGCTTCCAGCCGATGGCCACGAGCAGCTCTTCCATCGACGCGCGCGTGCCCGAGCCGGGGTTGCCGACGTTGAAGCGCTTGCCCTTGAAATCGGCAAAGCTCTTGATGTTGGCTTCCTTGCGCGCCAGCACCGTGAAGGGCTCGGGGTGCACCGAGAACACCGCGCGCAAGTCGCCGTGGGCGCCGCCTTCCTTGAATTGCGCCAGGCCTTTGGCGGCGTTGTATTGCACGTCGCTCTGCGCGAAGCCGAGGTCGAGCTCGCCGGCCTTGATGGTGTTGATGTTGAAGACCGAGCCGCCGGTGGATTCGACCGAGCAGCGGATGCCGTGTTTGGCGCGGTCCTTGTTGACCAGGCGGCAGATGGCGCCGCCAGCGGCGTAGTAGACGCCGGTGACACCACCCGTGCCTACGGTCATGAACTTCTGCTGTGCCAGCGCGGGCGCGGCGATCGTGGTGGCCAGTAAAGCGGCCAGTGAGGCGGCCAGTGAGGCGGCCAGTGTCATGTTCGAACGCATGTGGGTTCCATTCGGGCGGTTGATGAACGAGGTGAACGCATCAGGCTGGCAGCACGTCGTGCACGGCGCGCGACATCAAATCAGCCAACTCTTCCAGCTGCGCGATGGTGCAAGTGAACGGCGGCGCAAGCAATACGTGGTCGCCCTGCTGCCCGTCCACCGTGCCGCCCATGGGGTAGCACAGCAGGCCGAGTTCCATCGCGCGTGCTTTGATCTTGGCGTGGGTCTTCAGCGCCGCCGGCAGCGGCGTTTTGCTGATGCGGTCGGCCACGAGTTCGATGCCACGAAAGAGGCCGCGGCCGCGGATATCGCCGACGTTCGGATGCGTGCTCAGCCGTTCGCACAACAGCGCGTGCAGCCGTTGGCCATCGGCCACCACTTTGGGCAGCAGCGCTTCGCTGCGCAACACCTGCTGCACCGCCAGCGCCGCCGCGCAGGCCACGGGGTGGCCGAGGTAGGTGTGGCCATGCTGGAAGAAGCCGCTGCCTTGACGAATAACGTCGACGATGCGCGCATGCACGAGTACCGCGCCGATGGGCTGGTAGCCCGCGCCCAGGCCTTTGGCGATGACCTCGATGTCGGGCGCCACGCCCTCCTGCTCGCAGGCGTGCAGCGTGCCGGTGCGGCCCATGCCGCACATCACTTCGTCCAGGATCAGGAGCACGTCGTGGCGCTTGCAGATGTCACCGATGCGCTTGAAGTAGCCCGGCGCCGCCGCCACCGCGCCGAGTGTGGCGCCGACCACCGGCTCGGCGATGAAGGCGGCGACGTTCTCTGCGCCCAGGCGCTGGATCTCGGCTTCGAGCAAGTCGGCCATGCGCGCTCCGTAGCCTTCGGCGCTTTCGTCGGCAATGCGGCCGCGGTACTCGAAACACTCGGCTATGTGCGACATCGGCACCAGCAGCGAGCTGAACTGCGCGCGGCGCCAGCGGTTGCCGCCGGCCGAGAGCGCGCCGAGCGTGTTGCCGTGGTAACTCTGCCAGCGCGCAATGATCTGAC
>JANLYV010000021.1:0-27508 GCA_031365825.1 Rubrivivax sp.
CGATCGGGATCGTGCTGCTCGCCTGGCGCGCCCAGCGCGTTTCGCGGTTGCCGGTGACCACCATCACGTCCACGCCGTCGCGCAGCAGGGCTGCCATGAGTGCGGGCATGCGCTCAACTTCGCCGTTAGCGAAGGCCTGACGATACTCGACGCCGCGCCCTTCCACATGGCCCAGCGCCTGCATCCCGTCACGCAGCGGCTGCCAGCGCAGGGGGTTGGCCGGGTCGCTGCCGATCGAGACCAGGCCGACGCTGGCGGGCCGGTCTTTCGGTTGCGCCCAGGCGCCGGCCGACGGCAGCCACAAGGCTGAGCCAAGGGCGCAGGCCAGGTTGCGGCGCCGGATCACGTGATCACCTCGTCGGCGCGTAGCCGCATCGCGCGCGGCGGCGCAGCGCGCCAGCAATGCTGGCGTTGGCCATCGCGCCGATTCAACGCGAGCAAAGACAGGGAAAGGCGCCGTCCCATGGTGCCCGCTCGCCTGGTGCTGATCGCTTCACCGCATCACCTCGCTTGCGCGCGCCGGCGCGTCCGGGTCATTGAAGCACTGCGCTCATGGAAACGCCAGACTAACGCGGCGCTTGTGCACTATTCACCGCCCACCTCGGCGCCGCGTGGCGCGGCGCGGATCAGGTGGCGTAGCTGGCGTAGGCCGCATCCACACCGGCGCCGCGCGTGAAAGCGTGGCCCTCGGCGGCGAGCACGACTTCGAGCGCAGCCAGGGTTTGCAGCACGCAATCCGAGCGCGCGTTGTAGCCCATCGCGCCGATGCGCCAGACCTTGCCGTGCAGTGGCCCGAAGCTGGTGCCGATCTCGATGTTGAAGTGCTGCATCAGCGCTGCGCGCACCTTGTCGCCGTTCATGCCGTCGGGCACATACACGCCGGTGACGTTGGGCATCTTGTGCGCCTGGTCGCCATAGAGCTTGAGCTTCATGCCGAGCACGCCGGCCACCACCGCGCGCGACGCGGCGGCGTGGCGTGCGTACACCTGCGACAGGCCCTCCTGCACGAAGATGCGCGCGCATTCACGCGCGGCGTAAAGCATCGTCGTCGCTTCGGTGTGGTGGTTCAGGCCGGCGTCGCTCCAGTAGTCCATCACCATCGCCAGGTCCATGTAGTTCGAGGCGATGCGTGTGCCCTGGCCCGGCACGTAGTCGGCCGCGCGCAGGCCTTGTTCGATGTGGCGGCGGCGGTAGATCGCCTGCGCCATCGGTTCGGCCAGCGTGATGGGCGCCGCGCCCGAAGGCCCTGCCAGGCACTTCTGCAGGCCGGCAGTGACGGCGTCGACCTGCCACGCATCCACCGGCAGCGGCGTGCCACCGCACGAGGCGGTGGCGTCGACCTGCAACATCGCGCCGTAGCGATGGCAGAGCTCACCCAGGCCTTCGAGCGGCTGCAGCATGGTGGTGGAGGTGTCGCCCTGGCACACCGCCACGAGCTTGGGCTTGAAGCTCTTCAGGGCGGCTTCGATCTGCGGCAGATCGAACACTGTGCCCCAAGATGCCTGCAACACGGTGACCTCGGCGCCACAGCGCTGCGCGATCTCCTGAAGCAGCTGGCCGAAGCGGCCGAAGCTGCACACCAGCACTTTGTCGCCGGGCTCGATGGCCGAGAGCATCACCATCTCGATCGCCGCGCGTGCGGTGCCGTCGAGTACCAGCGTCCAGTCGTTCTGCGTCTCGAAAAAAGCGCGGTACAGCGCCATGGTCTCGCGCATGAAGCCACGAAACTGCGGGTCGAACTGGCCCAGCAGGGGCGACGACATCGCACGCAGCACGCGCGGGTCGGCGTTGATGGGGCCGGGGCCCATCAAGAGCCGTGGCGCGGGGTTGAGTTCGTCGAACGCGGACGCGGGCCGCGCCAGCGGCGACAATTTCGGCAGTGGGGCGGCGTGCATCGGGGCATGCTAACAAAGGCAACCTTTGCCTCGCCCGCGAATTTCACGAATGGGAACCATGGCCACGCGTTTGCACACACTCGCCTTCATCCAGGCCAATCTGTACCAGGACTCGGTGGCGCTGATGCGCGTGGCGCAGCGTGTGCTGACGCTTCCCGACGTGGTGAACGCGACGCTGCAGATGGGCAATCCGGCGAACAAGGAGATCCTGCAGGAAGCCGGCTTGCTAACAGCTGAAGTGCGTGGTGCCGGGGCCAGCGACATCATGGTGGTGGTGCAGGCGCACACCCTTGCCGCGGCCGAGGCCGCGCAGGCTTTGTGTCGCACGCAACTGGCCGGCCAGGACCCCACCAGCACTGCGACCGAATCGACCCAAGCCCTACCCGCTCGCAGCCTCGCCATGGGCATGCGAAGCGTCAAAGACAGCGGCAAAGACGGCGCCATCAACCTGGCGCAGATTTCGGTGCCCGGTGCCTATGCCGCGGCCGAAGCGCTGAAGGCACTGAAGCTCGGCTTGAACGTTTTTCTCTTCAGCGACAACGTGCCGCTGGCGCAAGAGCTGGCCATCAAGCAAGAGGCCACGCGCCGCGGCCTGCTGGTGATGGGGCCGGACTGCGGCACGGCCATCATCGGCGGCGTGCCGCTGGGCTTTGCCAACGTCGTGCGGCGCGGCGCTATCGGCCTCGTCGCCGCCTCCGGCACCGGCTTGCAGGAGGTGACGACGCAGATCCACCGCATGGGCGGTGGCATCAGCCACGCCATCGGCACTGGTGGGCGCGATGTCTACGAGCAGGTCGGCGGCGCGACCATGCTTCAAGGCATCGCGTTGCTGGCGCGCGATGCCGCCACCCAGGTCATCGCCATCGTCAGCAAGCCACCTGCGCCTGCCGTCATGCGCAAGGTGCTGGCGGCCGTGCAGGCGGCGGGCAAACCGGCGGTGCTGGTCTTCATCGGCGGCAAGGTGCAGCTGAGTGCGGCGCAACAGCGCCACATCGTGCTGGCGCCCACGCTGGTCGACTGCGCGGCGGCTGCGGTGAAGCTGGCGCGCATCGAGCCCGCGCCTGCGCAAATCTATCGCCTGCCGAGCATGCCGAAGTTCGCGCGCTCGCAGCGTTACCTGCGCGCCTTGTACTCGGGCGGCACCTATGCCGCCGAAGCGCAGGTGTTGTGGTCGCAGCAGGGGCTCAAGGTCTGGTCCAACGTGCCGCTGGTCGATACGCTGGCGCTGCCCGATGCACGCCGCGCCAGCCGCGAACACACGGCGCTGGACCTCGGCGACGACGCCTTCACCGTCGGCCGCCCGCACCCGATGATCGACCAGACGGCGCGCATTGAACGGCTGCGTGCCGAGGCGGCTGACCCGAGCGTGCGCGTGATCCTGCTCGATGTGGTCATCGGCTGGGGCGCGCATGCCGACCCCGCCGGCGAGCTCGCGCCGGTGATCGCGAAGGCGATATCCAAGGCCACGCGTGCCGGGCGCAAGCTGGCCGTGATCGGCTTCGTCTGCGGCACCGTCGACGACCCGCAAGGCCTGGCCGCGCAGGAAGCCACGCTGCAGCGCGCGGGCATGGTGCTGGCCGGCAACAGCGCCAACGCGGCCTGGCTCGCGGCGATGTGGTCGCGATGAAGACACCGACATGATCGAAACCAAGCGCCGCCGCGTCGTCGTCGCCCTGGGCGGCAACGCCGCCTACCCACCCACCATCAAGGGCACGGCCGAAGAACAGCTCGAGCTTATGCGCCAGGTGTGCCGGCACTTGGTCGAGATCATCGGCGCTGGCTGGCAACTGGTGCTGACGCATGGCAACGGGCCGGTGGTGGGCAACATCCTCTACCGCATGGCCCGGACCGCGGCCGAATTGCCGCCGATGCCGATGGACGTGTGCGTGGCGCATTCGCAGGGCGGCATGGGCTACATGCTGCAGCAGAGTTTTGCCAACGTGCTGGTCGATCACGGCCTGGACATGGTGGTGTCCTGCGTCGTAACCGAAGTCGAAATCGACGCTGATGACCCGGCCTTTAGCAACCCGACCAAGCCCGTCGGAAAGTTCTTCAGCGAAGCCGAAGCCAAGCAGATGGCGGTCAGCACCGGCTGGCACTTCGGCCCCGACGCCGGCCGCGGCTGGCGGCGCATGGTCGCCAGCCCCAAGCCGCGCAAGATCCTCGACCTGAAGACCATCGACGCCTTGCTCGATGCCGGCGTCATCCCCATCGCCTGCGGCGGCGGTGGCGTGCCGGTGGTGCGCAGCGCCCAAGGCCACTGGTCGGGCGTGGCCGCGGTGATCGACAAGGACCTCACCAGTGCCATGCTCGCCGCGCACCTGCATGCCGACGCGCTCATCATGCTCACCGGCGTGGAACGTGTCGCGCTCGACTTCAACCAACCCACTCAGCGCTGGCTCGACCACATGACGCTGGCCGAGGCGCGCGCCCATGCCGCGCAAGGCCAGTTTCCGCCGGGCAGCATGGGGCCGAAGATCGACGCGGCCATCACCTACCTGCAGGAGTCACCCGAAGCTAACAAACAAGGTGAGGTGATCATTACCTCGCTCGAAAAGGCGTTTGAAGCCTTGATGGGCCGCGCCGGCACCCACATCACGCTGGGGGCCAGGCCGTGATCACGATGACACCGGCGCTGAAGCCGGTTGCCGGCTTCGAGGCCACGGCCTACGCCTGGCGCGACGGGGCCATCGTCTGGGCCGGAATCCACGGCCACACCGAACACCCACGGCACGCCACGCGGCCCTGGCGACCGCATCGTTTCGAAGGCGATGCGCGCAGCTTGGTGACGGGTGCGCACCTGTGCCTGGCGCGGCTGGACCTGGCCTCGAACAAGGGCTTGCTGTGCTGGCTTGGTGGTCAGCCTCTGCCGTTTCCGCTCGAACCTGCGCGGCCCCGTTTCGATGCCGTGCGCGATGCGCTGGCGCGCGATGACCCGGTGGCCTTCGGTGTCGCCGCGCTCCGCGTGCTGGGCCTGGGCCATGGACTCACGCCGAGCGGTGACGACTTCGTCGGCGCCATCGTCTTTGCGCTGGCGCACGCGCCGCGCGCAGCCTGGCGCATGGCGCTGTCTGGCATCAAGACACAGATTCGAGACGCGGCGCAGTCGGCTACCAACCCGATCAGCGCCGCCTTGCTCGACGACTTGATGGCCGGCGCCAGCTACCGTGTCTTGCATCGACTCATCGATGCATTGCAGGGCCGGCAGCCCGATCACATCAAATCCGCGACCGAAGCTTTGCTGAGTCTCGGCGCCAGCTCCGGCGCCGACATGCTGGCCGGGTTGCTGCTGACGCTGACGACCACACCCAACCAGGACCTGGTCTGTACCTCACCACCATGACCCTCGACACCAACACCTTGCTGAACCAGGCCCCCGCCGTGCTGAACATCGGCATCGACGGCTTCAACGCCAGCATCACCGCGCATGGTGGCAGCGTCACCACACTCGCCTGGCGCCCGCCGGGTGACGCTAACACCCAAAGGGCGTGGCAACTGGCTTTGCTGATGGCGGACGAGCGCATCGCGGCGGCCAATGCGCAGGCCACGCAACGCATCATCAACGCCCGCCCGATGTGGGAAGACATCGCCGTGCGCGCCGACGGCGTGTGGCCGGAGATGAAAGGCACTCGCCTGTTGCTGCACGCCGGCCCGCCGGTGGCCTGGGGCGAGATGTGCGGCCCGATGCACGGCGCGATGATCGGCGCGGTGTTGTACGAAGGCTGGGCCCACACGCCCGAGTTGGCGCAACGCATGTTGCAGCGCGGTGAGGTCGTCTTCGCGCAATGCCACGACTTCAAGGCCGTGGGGCCGATGACCGGCGTCATCAGCGCCTCGATGCCGCTCATCCAGGTGCGTGACGCGACGCATGGCAACCTGGCCTACACCAACCTGAACGAAGGCATAGGCCGCTGCCTGCGCTTCGGCGCCAACGGGCCCGACGTGCTGCGCAAGCTGAAGTGGTTCGAAGCGGTGCTGGCGCCGGTGCTGAAGGCGGCCGTGCGCCAGGCCTTCGAGCAAGGCGGTGGCATCGATCTGAAGGCCATCCAGTCGCAGGCCTTGTTGATGGGCGACGAAGTGCACAGCCGCAATGCCGCCTCGACCTCGCTGCTGTTCATGGCGCTGGCGGTGGCGCTGGCCGCACCTTGCGCGCATGCACTGCCGCAAGACCATGTGCACCAGACGCTGGACTTCGTCGCCAAGTCATCACAGTTCTTCCTCAACTATTCGATGGTCTCGTGCAAAACCATGATGGACGCGGCGCATGGCATCCCGTTCAGCAGCGTGGTGACGGCGACCGCGCGCAATGGCACACAGACCGGCTTGCGCATCAGCGGCCTGGGCTCACAGTGGTTCTGCGCCGCGTCGGACCTGCCACAAGGCCTGTTCTTCCCCGGCTTCAAGCCCGAAGACGCCTGCCCCGACATCGGTGACAGCGCCATCACCGAAACCGCCGGCTTCGGTGGCTGCTCGTTCGCCGCCTCACCCGCGCTGACGCTGCTGGCCGGCGGCAGCGTGACTGACGCCGTGCGCTACAGCCGCGAGATGTACGAGATCACCGTCACGCGCAACCCGGCCCTGAGCCTGCCGGCTTTGGACTTCGCCGGCGCGCCTTGTGGTTTCGACGTGCGCAAGGTGGTCGACAGCGGCATCCGGCCGCTGGTCACCACCGGCATCGCGCACAAAGAGGCCGGCGTGGGGCAGATCGGTGCCGGCGTCGTGCGCGTGCCTATGGCTTGTTTCGTCGCCGCGCTGGGGGCGATGGCCGAGGCTTTTCTGCCGGGCTGACGCCGGTGCGTGAGCGAACTTAAACAACCCACCGTTCGCCCTGAGCCTGTCGAAGGAAGGGATTCGACTTGCCTTCAGTCCTGAGCTCGCCGAAGGATCAGTCCGAACGGAATCTATATATCGCTGAAGGCCAGTCGGTGTCAGTTGGCCTCGGCCAACTGAACAAGGATCGCGGGATTTTCCAGTGTCGACGTATCCTGCGTGATCGCCTCACCCTTGGCGATGGATCGCAACAAGCGCCGCATGATCTTGCCCGAGCGCGTCTTGGGCAGGTTGTCGCCGAAACGGATGTCCTTCGGCTTCGCGATCGGCCCAATCTCCTTCGCCACCCAGCTGCGCAACTCGGCTGCGATCCTCTTCGCTTCGTCACCCGTCGGCCTTGCACGCTTGAGCACGACGAAGGCGCAGATGGCTTCGCCGGTGGTGTCGTCGGGGCGGCCCACCACGGCGGCTTCGGCCACGAGGTCGGTGCAGCTCACCAGCGCCGACTCGATCTCCATCGTGCCCATGCGGTGGCCGCTGACGTTGAGCACGTCGTCGATGCGGCCGGTGATGGTGAAGTTGCCGGTCTCGGCATCGCGGATGGCGCCGTCGCCGGCCAGGTAATAACCTTTGAGCTCAGCGGGGTAGTAACTCGCCTAGTAGCGCTCGGGGTCGCCGTAGATGGTGCGGATCATGCTGGGCCAAGGCTTCTTGATGACGAGGATGCCGCCCTGGCCGTTGGGCACGTCGTGGCCGGCCTCGTCGACCACCGCCGCAGCTATGCCGGGGAAGGGCAGGGTGCACGAGCCCGGCACGAGCGTGGTCGCGCCCGGCAGCGGGGTGATGACGTGGCCGCCGGTCTCGGTTTGCCAGAAGGTGTCGACGATGGGGCAGCGGCCGCCACCCACATGCTGGTGGTACCACTCCCAGGCCGCGGGGTTGATCGGCTCGCCCACCGAACCCAGGATGCGCAGCGAGGACAGGTCGCTCAAGCGCGGGTGCACGGCGGGGTTGCTTTCGGCGACCTTGATGAGCGAGCGGATGGCGGTGGGTGCGGTGTAGAAGATCGTGACCTTGTGCTTTTCGATCGTCTTCCAGAAACGCGCGGCGTCGGGGTAGGTGGGCACGCCCTCGAACACGATCTCGGTGCCGCCCAGCGCCAGCGGGCCGTAGGTGATGTAGCTGTGGCCGGTGACCCAGCCGATGTCGGCGGTGCACCAGAAGACGTCGTCGTCCTTCAGGTCGAAGGTCCACTTCGTCGTCAGCGCCGCGTGCAGCAAGTAGCCGCCGCTGCTGTGTTGCACGCCCTTGGGTTTGCCGGTGGAGCCGCTGGTGTAGAGCAGGAAGAGCGGGTGCTCGGCGCCGACCCACTCGGGCTCGCAGCTGTCGGCGGCTTGCGCGGTGAGTTCGTGCATCCAGCGGTCGTGCGCAGCGTTCCAGGCCACCGTGCCGCCGGTGCGGCGGTAGACGATCACGTCCTTGATGCTTTCGCAGCCGGGCATGTGCATGGCGTCGTCGACGATGGCCTTCAGCGGCAGGCTCTTTCCCCCGCGCATCTGCTCGTCGGCGGTGATGACCATCACCGCGCCGGCGTCGTGGATGCGGTCGCGCAGGCTTTGCGCCGAGAAGCCGCCGAACACCACCGAGTGCGTCGCGCCCATGCGCGCGCAGGCCTGCATCGCCACCACGCCTTCGATGCTCATGGGCATGTAGATCACGACGCGGTCGCCCTTCTTCACGCCACGTGCCTTGAGCACGTTGGCCATGCGGCAGGTGCTTGCTAACAATTCGCGGTAGCTGACACGGGTGACGGTACCGTCGTCGGCCTCGAAGATGATGGCCGTCTTCTCGCCCAGGCCGCGTGCGACGTTGCGGTCGAGACAGTTGTACGAGACGTTGAGCGTGCCATCCTCGAACCACTTGAAGAACGGCGCCTCGCTACTGTTGAGTACCTTGGTGAAGGGCGTCTGCCAGCTCAGCAGCTCGCGCGCCTGGCGCGCCCAGAAGCCTTCGTAGTCGGTTTCGGCCTCGCGGCACAGCGCGTCGTAGGCGGCCATGCCGGCCACATGCGCGCGGGCCATGCTTGCGGGCGGCGGGTAGCTCTTGTATTCGGTGGGTTGGTCGGCGCTCGACATGACGTGGTCTCCTGTTTGGGCTGAATCAATCCGGCTGGCCGGCGGCAGCGTAGCGACAGGCTCTTACGAAGCGCTGACGACCGCCCGGCCAGGGGTGACCTCTACAATTTACGCCACTCTCAAGCACCCCTGCTTGAACAACCCGAGAGCGCCTGCGCCCATGACGCCCCGTCCTGAAATTTCCCCGGTCCGCCTGAGCCCCTTGCCGCGTGTGATCTTTGCCAGCCGCTGGCTGCAACTGCCGCTGTACCTGGGGCTGATCCTGGCGCAGTGCGTGTACGTCGTTCACTTCTGGGTGGAACTCGTGCACCTCATCGAAGCGGCCTTCGGTGACCAGCAGGCGTTGGCGCAACTCGTCACCAGCATCGGCTACAAGAGCGACGTCGCCGTCACCGGGCTGAACGAGACCATCATCATGCTGGTGGTGCTGGCACTGATCGACGTGGTGATGATCAGCAACCTGTTGATCATGGTCATCATCGGCGGCTACGAGACTTTTGTCTCGCGCCTGAACCTCGACGGTCATCCTGACCAGCCGGAGTGGTTGAGCCACGTCAATGCGTCGGTGCTCAAGGTCAAGCTGGCCACAGCCATCATCGGCATCAGCTCGATCCACCTGCTCAAGACCTTCATCAACGCCGCCAACTACGAAGAGAAGGTGCTGTTGTGGCAGACAGTGATCCACGTTGCCTTCTTGCTGTCGGCACTGGCCATCGCCTGGACCGACCGTGTGATGGCGCCCACGCCGTCGCACGCCGTGCCGCACGTCTGAACCGGAGAACCCTGTGAGCACCATCATCCGCCACGACGACCTCGTCGAGACTGTCGCCGCCGCGTTGCAATACATCAGCTACTACCACCCGGCCGACTACATCAGCCACCTGGCACGCGCTTACGAGCGCGAGCAGGGCCCTGCGGCGAAGGACGCGATCGCACAGATCCTCACCAATTCGAAGATGTGTGCGGAAGGCCGGCGGCCGATCTGCCAGGACACCGGCATCGTCAACGTCTTCCTGAGAATCGGCATGGATGTGCGCTTCGAAGGTTTTGCCGGCTCGATCGAAGACGCCGTGAATGAAGGCGTGCGCCGCGGCTACCTGGACCCCGACAACAAGCTGCGCGCGTCGATCGTGGCCGACCCGCACTTCGAGCGCACGAACACCAAGGACAACACGCCGGCGGTGGTGCATATGACGGTGGTCCCGGGCGGCAAGCTCGACGTCACCGTCGCGGCCAAGGGCGGCGGCAGCGAGAACAAGAGCAAGTTCGTGATGCTCAACCCGAGCGACAGCATCGTCGACTGGGTCCTGAAAACCGTGCCGACGATGGGCGCGGGCTGGTGCCCGCCGGGCATGCTGGGCATCGGTATCGGCGGCACGGCCGAGAAGGCCATGCTGCTGGCCAAGGAAGTGCTGATGGAGCCGATCGACATGTTCGACTTGCTCGCGCGCGGGCCGCAGAACAAATACGAAGAACTGCGCATCGAGCTCTACGAAAAAGTCAATGCGCTGGGCATAGGCGCGCAGGGCCTGGGTGGCCTGACCACCGTGCTCGACGTGAAGATCGCCACCTTCCCGACGCACGCCGCCGGCAAGCCCGTGGCCATGATTCCCAACTGCGCCGCGACGCGCCACGCGCATGTGGTGATGGACGGCAGTGGTGCCGCCTTGATGGAGCCGCCGAGCCTGGACCTGTGGCCCGACGTGCGCTGGCAGCCCGACTACAACAAGAGCAAGCGCGTCGACCTGAACACGCTGACGCGCGAGCAGGTGGCGAGCTGGAAACCGGGCGACACGCTCTTGCTCAGCGGCAAGATGCTCACCGGCCGCGACGCCGCGCATAAGCGCATCCAGGACATGCTGGCCCAACCCGGAGGACGCGAGGCGCTGCCGGTGGACTTCCGCAACCGCGTCATCTACTACGTCGGGCCGGTGGACCCGGTGCGCGACGAAGTCGTCGGCCCGGCCGGCCCGACCACGGCCACGCGCATGGACAAGTTCACCGAGATGATGCTGTCGCAAACCGGGCTGCTGGCGATGGTAGGCAAGGCCGAGCGCGGGCCGATGGCGATCGAGGCCATCCGCAAGCACAAGAGCGCCTACCTCATGGCCGTGGGCGGCGCCGCCTACCTCGTGGCCAAGGCGATCAAGGGTGCGAAGGTGGTGGGCTTTGCCGACCTGGGCATGGAAGCCATCTACGAGTTCGACCTGAAGGACATGCCGGTGACGGTGGCGGTGGACGCGCTGGGCACCAGCGTGCACAACACCGGGCCGCGCGAATGGCAGGCGCGCATCGGCAAGATTGCGGTGACTGTGGCGTGAGTGGAGTGTGGGTACTTGAAGCGTTAGCAGCCATCCCGCCACGTGTCGCAACTGTTCGAGGTGCATCCGCAGAACCCGCAGCCGCGCCTTCTGAAACAGGCCGCGCAGATCCTGCATGAAGGCGGCATCGCGGCGGTGCCCACCGATTCGAGCTACGCGCTGGTGTGCCGTCTCGACGACAAGGCTGCGGCCGAGAACCTGCGCCGCATCCGCCAGGTCGATGACAAGCACCACCTCACGCTGCTGTGCCGCGACCTGTCGTCGCTGGCCGCCTACGCGCGCGTCGACAACCGCCAGTTCCGTCTCATCAAGCTCGGCACACCGGGGCCTTACACCTTCATTCTCGAAGCCACCAAGGAAGTGCCGCGACGCTTGTCGCACCCGTCACGCCGCACCATCGGGCTGCGTGTGCCCGACCATCGCGTGACGCAGGAGCTGCTGGCCTTGTTCGGCGAGCCGCTGCTGGCCACCACGCTCATCGCACCGGGCGAGCGCGAGCCGATGAACGAAGCCCATCAGATTCGCGAACGGTTCCAGAAAGCGCTGCAGGCGGTGGTGGATGCCGGTGCCTGCCCGGCCGCGCCAACGACGGTGGTCGACCTCACCGGCGAAGAGCCGGTGGTGGTGCGCGTCGGGCGCGGCGACCTGGCACGGCTGGGTTTGTAGCCACGGGCTCAGCCCGGGCCGCCCGGGTCGGAAGAAGCCGCGCCGTCGGTCACTTGGACGTATCGGTGTTCGCGGTACAGCCATTTCAGCAGCGTCACATACAACACGCGGGGATCGAAAGGCTTGGCGATGAAGTCGTCCATGCCGACACCCAGGCAGGCCGCACGGTCCTCGGCGAACGCGTTTGCTGTGATCGCCACGATGGGTGTCGTCGCGTGCTGCGCCAGTGCGCGGATGCGTCGTGTCGCTTCGTGCCCGTCCATCAGCGGCATCTGCACGTCCATCAGGATCAGGTCAAAGGCGTTCTCGCCGGCGGCGCGGACGGCCTCGACGCCGTCATCGGCCGTCACCACGATCTGTCCGACTTGTTCGAGGTAGGTGCGGGCAATGATGCGATTCACCGGGTCGTCCTCGACCAGCAGGATGCGCCGCCCTGCGTGTTCGCGCAGCAGGGTCGCCTCGGCGTCTATGGCCGCGTCACGCTGATCGGGATCGACCTCGGCCTGGCCCTTGCGCAAGCGCGCCGTGAACCAGAAGTTGCTGCCCACGCCCGGCTCGCTGTGCACACCCGCATCGCCGCCCATCATCTGCGCCAGGCTGCGCGTGATGGCCAGGCCCAGGCCGGTGCCGCCGTGTTCGCGCGTGGTGGTGTTGTCGGCTTGTTCGAACGGCGCAAAGAGGCTCGCCCGGGAACTTGCGGCGATGCCTATGCCGGTGTCCTGCACTTCGAAGCGCATCAACACGCTGTCCTCGCCCTGCTCCTGCACCAAGGCGCGCAGGGTGATGACCCCCGTCTCGGTGAACTTGACCGCGTTGGCGGCGTAGTTGAGCAAAGCCTGCTGCAGCCAGGTCGGGTCGCCCAGCAGTGTCTCGCGCCACACCGGCGTGTCGATGCGCATCGTGAGTCGCTTGGCCGACACGCGCTCGTCGAGCATGGCGGCGACATTGGCCAGCAGGGACTGCACCCGGACCTCGGCCTGGATGAGCTCGAGCTTGCCCGCCTCGATCTTGGAAAAGACGAGTATGGAGTTGATGACATCGAGCAGGTGCAGGCCGGCGGTCTCGAGCTTGTCGAGCCGGTCCGACTGTTCGGGGTTGACGCCGGAGCGCCGCAGCAGGTGCGACATGCCGATGATGGCGTTGAGCGGCGTGCGGATCTCATGCGACATGTTGGCCAGGAACGCACTCTTGGCGCTGTTGGCGGACTCGGCGGCTTCCTTGGCCGCCGACAACTGTTTGCGCTCGGTGATGTCGCGGATGGCGCTGGAGACGACCAGGCCGTGCTCGGTCTGCAGCGGGCTCAGGCTGATCTCGGCCGGGAACTCGCTGCCGTCACGGCGCAGGCCGTGAAGCTCGATACCGGCGCCCATGGCACGCGTCTCGGCGTTGGCAAAGTAGGCGCTGCGGTGCCCCGGATGCACGCCGCGATGACGCTGCGGAATCAGTGTCTCGATGCTCTGGCCAAGCAACTCGTCGCGCGGCCATCCGAAGAGTCGAACGGCCTGCGAATTGACCAGCACGATCTTGCCGGCCTGGTCGACGATGACCGTCGCGTCGGGCGCGGATTCGAGCAAGGCCGAGAGCCGGCGGTTGGCCGACTCGGCGCGTTCGTGGGCGACTGAGGCGGCGCGCATCGCGCGCCCGATGACGAACAGCGCGCCGAAGGCCAGCAACGCCGCAAACGCGAAGACGCCACGCACCGTCCAGGCGTTGTCGGCCTGCGTCGGCCAGCCCGAACGCGGCATGGCGGCGAGTTGCCATGACCCCTGCGGCAGCCGGATTTCCGTGAGCACGGCGTTCGTGGCAAACAGCTCGGCCCGGCCGAAGAAGACCTCGCCTTTGGGGCCACTGCCGTCCTTGCCGCGGATGGCGATTTCCAGCGCCGATTCCTTCGCCGACAGGCCGCTGTTCTGGTACAGGCGCTCGGCGTCGATGACGGCGCTGACCAGCCCCCAGAAGCGCTCCTGGCCGGCGTCGGTAGGCAGGTAGATCGGTACCCGAGCCACGAGTCCGATACCGCCCTGCACCAGCTTCAGCGGGCCGGCCAGTACCACCTGGCGCGTGACGCGTGCCTGCTCGGCGGCGGCGAACTGGTTGGGCACGTTGCGATAGTCGAGGCCGACCGCCGCCTCGTTGCCTCGAAGTGGTGCCATGAGCCTGATCACCATGTCGGGCGCGGCAGCGATGTTGCGCAACTGGGTTCGCCCTGCCAGCAGCGGCCGTGCCGCCCGTTCGAACTGGGCCTGATCCAGATCAGGCACAAGGTTGATGACACTGACGAGTCCTTTGACCAGTTGCAGATCGCTGCTCAGGTTGCCATTGAGGCGGTCACGGATCTCCGTCAACTCGTTGCGCGCCTGGAGCCGGGCCGCGTTCAGGTGGCGCTCGTTGTTGGCGGTTTCACCAAGGTAGAGGGCGAGCGCGAACACGCCGGCCAGCAGCGCGGCCATGAGGCGGTAGACGGTGACTGGCAGGTTCATCTTGAAGGGCGGGAGGCAGGTACGACCGATGGGACCCGAAGACGCAGCCCTGGGCCCGACATCAGTGCCTGAAGTGCCGCGTGCCGGTGAAGACCATGGCGATGCCACGCTCGTCGGCCGCTTTGATGACCTCTTCGTCGCGCATCGAACCACCCGGGTGGATGACGCTGGTGGCGCCAGCGTCTATGACCACGTCCAGGCCATCGCGGAAGGGGAAGAAGGCGTCGCTGGCGACAGCGCTGCCCTTCAGCTCGAGCCCGGCGTTGGCGGCCTTGATGCCGGCGATGCGCGAGCTGTCGATGCGGCTCATCTGGCCCGCGCCCACGCCCAGCGTCGTGCCGCCGGCGCAGTAGACGATGGCGTTGCTCTTGACGAACTTGGCCACCTTCCAGGCGAACATAAGGTCGGCCATCTGCGCCGACGTCGGCGCCAGTTTGGTCACCACACGCAGTTCGTTGGCCGCGACGTTGCGACGGTCATGGCTTTGCAGGAGCAGCCCGCCGCCGACACGTTTGAAGTCCAGCGCATTGGTGGCCGGCGACAGCGGTACTTCGAGCAAGCGCAGGTTTTGTCTGGCCGCCAGCAGCGCGCGTGCTTCGGGCGACACCGCCGGCGCGATGAAGACCTCGACGAACTGCTTGGCGGCGATGAGCGCCTCGCACGTGGCCGCGTCGAGCGGGCGATTCACGGCGACGATGCCGCCGAAAGCCGAGGTCGGGTCGGTCTGCAGCGCCTTGCGGTAGGCCTCGACCAGCGTCTCGGCGATGGCCACGCCGCAGGGGTTGGCGTGTTTGACGATGACGCAGGCCGGCACATCGAAGCTCTTCACGCATTCCCAGGCGGCGTCGGCGTCGGCGATGTTGTTGAAGCTGAGCTCCTTGCCTTGCAGCTGCGTCCAGCCGGCCAGCAGCCCGGCCGCCGGTTGTGCTTCGCGGTAGAAGGCCGCCGCCTGGTGCGGGTTCTCGCCGTAGCGCATGTCCTGCACCTTTTCCACCTGCAGGTTGAAGGTGGCGGGGAAGGGCAGGCGCGCTGGCACGCTGGCGCCGTGGTTCTCGGCCTCGGGCACCAGGGCCGAGAGGTAGTTGCTGATCATGCCGTCGTAGGCGGCGGTGTGGGCGTAGACCTTCTTCGCCAGCATGAATTTCGTGCTGCGCCGCACGCCGCCGTGGGCCAGTTCGGCCAGCACCTGCGCGTAGTCGGCCGGGGCTATCACCACCGTCACGTCGGCCCAGTTCTTGGCCGCGGCGCGCAGCATCGCCGGGCCGCCGATGTCTATGTTTTCGATGGCGTCGTCGAGCGTGCAGTCGGCGCGTGCCGTGGCTTGCTCGAAGGGGTAGAGGTTGACCACCAACAGGTCAATGGTGGCGATGCCGTGGGCCTTCAGCGCGGCCATGTGTTCGGGGTGGTCGCGCCGCGCCAGCAGGCCGCCGTGGATACGCGGGTGCAGCGTCTTCACGCGGCCGTCGAGCATCTCGGGGAAGCCGGTGATCTCGGCGACTTCGGTCACCGGCAAGCCGGCGTCGGCGAGCAGGCGCGCGGTGCCGCCGGTGGAGAGCAGCTTCACGTCCAGCGCCACCAGCGCGCGCGCGAACTCGGTGATGCCGGTCTTGTCGGAAACGGAGAGCAATGCCGTGGTCATGGCGCGATCGTCAGTGGGTCACTTGATGAGTTTGTGCTCGAGCAGCTTGCGCCGCAGCGTGTTGCGGTTGATGCCCAGCCATTCGGCGGCCTTGCTCTGGTTGTCGCCGGCCTGCTTCATCACCACGTCGAGCAGCGGCTTTTCGACGGCGTTGACGATCATCTGATGCAGGCCATGCGGCTCGGCACCGTGCAGGTCCCGAAAGTATTGCGCCAGGCTTTCGCGGATGCATTCGTCGATGTGTTTTTTGCTCATGCGGCGAGGTGGCTCAGGTCGTCGTTGGCCGCCACGGGTTGTGGCAACAGACTATGCGTCTCGGCCAGGGTGTCGAAGAACATCGTCACGGCCGCAAGCTGCGCGGCGGCGTCGTCGAGCGTGTTCATCACGGCGCGAAAGGCTGCACCACCGGGCAGCGCGTGCACCGCCCAGACTATGTGCTTGCGCGCGCTGCGCACACCACATCGTTCACCGTAGAGGCTGTAGTGGTCGTGCAGGTGTTCGACCAGCCAGCGCTGCACGTCGCGCGTCGGCGGTGGCGGCAGCAGCTCGCCGGTGTCGAGAAAGTGCGCGATCTCGCGGAAGATCCACGGCCGGCCCTGTGCGGCGCGGCCGATCATCACCGCGTCGCAGCCGGTTCGCGCCAGCACCTCACGCGCCTTGTGCGGTGAATCGATGTCGCCATTGGCCACCACGGGGATAGACAGCGCGGCTTTCACCGCCGCTACCGTGTCGTACTCGGCCAAGCCTTTGTAGCCTTGCTCGCGTGTGCGGCCGTGCACCGTGACCATGGCCACGCCGGCACTCTGTGCCGCGCGCGCCAGGCTCAGCGCGTTGCGCACTTGCGCGCACCAGCCGGTGCGCATTTTCAGCGTCACCGGCACCTGGCGTGGCGCGCAGACGGCGACCACGGCTTCGATGATGCGGATGGCCAAGGGCTCGTCCTGCATCAGCGCCGAGCCGGCCCACTTGTTGCACACCTTCTTCGCCGGGCAGCCCATGTTGATGTCGATGATCATCGCGCCGCGGTCGATGTTGTAGGCCGCGGCCTCGGCCATCATGGCCGCTTCGGTGCCGGCGATCTGCACCGCGATCGGCGCCACTTCACCTTCGTGATTCACGCGGCGCGAGGTCTTCAGCGAATTCCACAGCTCGGGCCGCGAGGTGATCATTTCGCTGACCGCATAGCCGGCGCCGAGGCGCTTGCACAACTGGCGGAACGGCCGGTCGGTGACACCGGCCATGGGCGCCACGAAGAGACGGTTGCGCAGCTCGATGGCGCCAATGCGCATGGGGTGCTCGAAGGGAAGGTGCTGAAAAAGGAGGCGGGAGTATAGCCATCGCATGCCGCCCGGAGGTGGCCGCATTTCGGTGCTCATAATCGATTGCATGGAAGCCTGGATCGACGCGATGCTGGTGGCCCTGGCTTTGCCCAAATATGGCCTGGCCACCGTCTTCGTCATCGCCACCATTTCCGCCACGCTGCTGCCGCTGGGCAGCGAGCCTGTGGTCTTCGGCCTGATCAAACTCAACCCCGAACTCTTCTGGCCCGCCGTGCTCGTGGCCACCGCCGGCAACACGCTGGGCGGCGCCATCACCTGGTGGATGGGCTACGGCGCCGAGCGCGCCTACGAGAGCGTGGCGCACCACAAGCCGATGCAGTTGAAGGCGCTGGCCTGGCTCGACCGCTTCGGCGCCAAGGCCTGCCTGCTGAGCTGGCTGCCGCTGGTGGGCGACCCGCTGTGCGCCGTCGCCGGCTGGCTGAAGCTGCCGTTCTGGCCGTGCGTGCTGTACATGGCCATCGGCAAGTTCGGGCGCTACGTGACGATGACGGCGGGGCTGCTGTGGGTCTTCCCGGGAACCTTTGGGCGCTGACCGCGGTGCCGGCGCCACCAGCCAGGGCCATCCGCGCCTAACCCTCAACATGAGTGCAATCCAAACATGAACCCAACGCCTGCCTACGACCAGGTCGCCAGCACCTACGCGCGGCTGTACAACTTTCAGCACCTGGGCTCGCTCGCCGGCTGGGACCAGGCGGCCAACATGCCGCCCAAAGGCAACGAGGCACGCGCCGCGGCGATGTCCGAGTTGATGGGCCTGCTGCATCGCATGCGCATCGACCCGGCACTGGCCGATGGCCTGGCCCGCGCCGAGCAAGAACCGCTGTCGACCGTACAGCGCGCCAACCTGCGCGAAATCCATCGCGACTGGCGCAGCGCCAACGCCTTGCCTGAAGCGCTGGTGCAGCGCCAGCAGATGGCGCGTGCACGCTGCGAACACGCCTGGCGCAGCCAGCGCCCGGCCAACGACTGGAAGGGCTTCGTCGAAAATTTCCGCCCGGTGCTGGCCAATACGCGCGAAGAAGCGCAGTGCTTGAGCGAGCTGACCGGGCTGTCGCGCTACGACGCCATGCTCGAACAGTACGAGCCCGGCATGCGCTGTGCCACGCTCGACCGCGTCTTCGGCGACGTGCGGCAGTGGCTGCCGGGGCTGATCCAGCGTGTCGTCGAAAAGCAATCGCGTGAAGCGCTGGTACAGCCGGTCGGACCGTTCCCCGTGGACGCGCAGCGGGCCTTGTGCGAGCAGGTGGTGCGCTGGCTCGGCTTCGATTTCAGCGCCGGGCGGCTCGACGTCAGCACCCATCCTTTCTGCGGCGGCGTGCCCGAAGACGTGCGCATGACCACGCGCTTTCGCGAGGACGACTTTCTTGGCAGCCTGATGGGCACCATCCACGAAACCGGGCACGGCCGCTACGAACAGAACCTGCCGCGTGAACTGCTCGGCCAACCGGTGGCCAACGCGCGATCAATGGGATTGCATGAAAGCCAGAGCCTGAGCTTCGAGATGCAGCTCGGCAGCCACCCCGGCTTCGTCGCCCAGCTCGCGCCGCGGGTGGCGCAGGCCTTCGGCGGTGGCCCGGCCTACACGCCGCAGAACCTGCATCGGCTCATCACGCGCGTGAAACCGGGCTTCATCCGCGTCGATGCCGACGAGGTCACCTACCCGGCGCACATCATCCTGCGCTACGAGATCGAGCGGCCACTGATCGAAGGCGAGATCGAGCCCGAAGACGTGCCGGCGCTGTGGGACGCGAAGATGACCGAGCTGCTGGGCATCGACAGCCGCGGCAACTTCAAGGACGGACCCATGCAGGACGTGCACTGGCCCGAAGGCATGCTCGGTTATTTCCCCTGCTATACCTTGGGAGCGATGTACGCCGCGCAGTGGTTCGCAGCGATGCGCCGTGCCATGCCCGACCTGGACGCACGCATCGGCCGCGGCGAGCTCACGGCGGTGTTCGACTGGCTGCGCAGCAACATCTGGAGCCAGGCCAGCCTGTGGACCACCGACGAGCTGGCCATCCGCGCCAGCGGCGAGGTGCTGAACCCGGCCTTCTTCAAGGCCCACCTCGAGGCGCGCTACCTCGGCAGTTGAGCTGACAGCGTAAGCGCCTGTTCAAGATCGTCCAGTACTTCTTCCAGCCGCTTCAGCACACGTGCCGTCTGCGTGGCGGCGCGCGCGTGGCGGCGCACGAGCACACGGCGCGGGTCGTCCAGCGCTGCGTGGTTCAGCCGCAGGCCATGGCGGGCCAAGGTGACTGACAACGCGCTGCGCTGTGAACGCAACTGCGAGCGCGTCTGCTGGTAGGCATGTTCGACCAGCTGCCGGCGTTGGCGGTAGCCGAAGAGGTTGGCCAGGAACATCTCGGGGTCGCGCTGGTCGGGTTCGAACAGCAGCATGTCGACATGCGGGTGGCTGGCCTCATAACCCTTCATGCCCAGTTCCAGGCGCGAATGGATGAGTGTGCGGAAGGTCTGACTCAGCACCACCGGCAGCCCGCCATCGACGATGCGCGGGATCGGCTCGTGCGCGCGGCCCAGCACGCGCGCGTGGCGTGGCCGGCTGTCGAATGGCACCAGCGGGTTGAGGCAGATCACCAGGTCCACGCCCATGTCGAGCAGCACGCGCGCGTGCAGCGTCTTCTTCAGCGCGCCGTCGACATACCAGCGGCCGTGGATGGGCACCGGCGGAAACAGCCCCGGCAGCGCGGCGCTGGCAGCCACGGCCTGTGAGATCGGCACGTGGTCCCAGCCCGGCAGGCCGAAGGGCGCGGCTTCGCCGCTGTCCAGGTCGGTGGCCACCAGTACCAGGCGGCGCTGGAGCTGCCGGAAGTCATCCGTGCGGCCGGGAGCCGAGAGCAGCTTGCGCATCTGTGTTTCCAGCGCTTCGTTGCTGAAAAGGCCCGTGGGCAAGGCGCGGCCCAGGCGTTCAAGCGCGGTCAGCAAGCCATCGCGACGCAGCAGCAGCTGCAAGGCGGCCTGTGCCGCCAGCCCCGGCGCGCTGGCCAGGCGGCGCGCGAACTCAGCCCAGGCCGGCTGGATGAAAAGCGTGGGGCGGATGATGTCGCCGCGTGGGCCGTCGTTCTCGATGAACGAGCGGCACAACGCGCGCGGGGCTATGCCGTTGGCAAGGCCGGCAGCGATGAAGCTGCCGGCCGAGACGCCGACATAACCGTCAAGCTGAGTGCAGTCGAGGCCGGCGACGGCCTCTTCCAGTGCGCACAGCGCGCCGATCTCGTGGATGGCCCCGAGCGGGCCGCCACCGGCCAGCGCCAGGCCGATGCGCGGCGTCACTGGCGTGGCCTGTCAGCGTGTGCAGCGAGTCAGGACTGAAGGCGGGTTCAGGCTGCCTTGCGCACAGCGCGCTTGGTGGCGACGGCCTTCTTCGCCGGGGCTTTGGCAGCGGGCTTGGCAGCGGGCTTGGCCGGGGCCTAGCCCATCTTGGCGATGGCCGCGGCGAGGGTGTCGACCCGCTTGGCCAGCGCGTCCACGTCCTTGGACGTCGGCACGCCGAGCTTGTTCATGGCCTTGGCGGTGCGCTCTTCGAAGATCGACTCGAGCTTGTCCCAGTTCTGGCCGGCCTTGGCCGTGACGGTACCGGCCATCGCGCTCATCTTGCCGGTGACTTCGCTGATCTTCTCTTCGGCGATGCCCTGCGTCTTCTTCTGCAGGCTCAGGCCTTCCTTCACCAGCGTCTCGAAGACCTTGCCGCCTTCGGCTTGTGCCTTGCTGAATGCACCCATGCCGGCCAGCCAGATCTGCTGCGCCGAATCCTTGACGGCCTTGGCCAGGTGGCTGTCCAGGATGCCCGCCGCGGCAGACGTCTTGGTGTCGGGGGTGGGGTTGAGTTTCTTGACCATGCTTGCTCCTTGATGATGGAAATCACGCAGGCCGAGATGGCCCGTCGATGGCCAGGAATATAGGGTTCACCCGTGGAGAGCACAGCCTAAATGTCTAGGGAGACGGCTCTATGCTCGTGCACGCAACTTCATGTCGAACGAGGAGAAATCCATGCAGTACTTCGTCACCGGCGCCACCGGTTTCATCGGCAAACGCCTGGTCAAGACGCTGCTGGCGCGGCGCGGCGCGGTGGTGCACTTCCTGGTGCGGCCAGGCAGCGAAGGCAAGCTCGCCGCGCTCTACGACTACTGGGGCGTGGGCCAGGCGCGGGCGATACCGGTGAGCGGCGACCTAACGTCCAAGAAGCTCGGAGTCTCGGCCGAGGCCATCAAGTCGCTGAGGGGTCAGATCGACCATGTCTACCACCTCGCCGCGGTGTACGACCTGAAGGCAGACGAAGCCAGCCAGGTGACGGTCAACGTCGACGGCACGCGCCACATGGTGGAGTTCGCCCGGGCCATCGACGCCGGGCATGTGCACCATGTCTCCAGCATCGCGGCATCGGGCCTGTACGAAGGCGTGTTCCGCGAGGACATGTTCGACGAGGCCGAGAACCTCGAGCACCCGTACTTCATGACCAAGCACGAAAGCGAAAAGATCGTGCGCAAGGAATGCAAGCAGCCGTGGACGGTGTATCGCCCGGCGCTGGTGGTGGGTGACTCCAAGACCGGCGAGATGGACAAGATCGACGGGCCGTACTACTTCTTCAAGCTCATCCAGCGCATGCGCCAGCTGCTGCCACCGTGGATGCCCACCATCGGCCTGGAAGGCGGGCGCATCAACATCGTGCCGGTGGATTTCGTCGTCGCGGCGCTGGACCACATCAGCCACGCCCCACGACAAAAGAGCGGGGACAACAAGGGCAAGTGTTACCACCTCGTCGACCCGCAGGGCTACCGCGTCGGCGATGTGCTCGACATCTTCAGCCGCGCCGCGCATGCGCCGAAGATGAACCTTTTCATCAACGCCGCGCTGCTGGGCTTCATCCCCAAGAGCGTGAAGAAGGGAATGATGGCGCTGGCCCCGGTGCGCCGCGTTCGCAACGCCGTGATGAAGGATCTGGGCATCCCCGAAGACATGTTCGCTTTCGTCAACTACCCGACGCGATTCGACCGGCGCGAGACCGACGACGCACTTGCCGGCAGCGGCATCGAGTGCCCCAACCTGAAGGACTACGCCTGGGTCTTGTGGGACTACTGGGAGCGCCATCTCGACCCGGCGCTGTTCATCGACCGCAGCCTGAAGGGCACGGTCGGCGGCAAGGTGGTGCTGGTCACCGGCGGCTCGTCGGGCATCGGGCTGTCGGCCGCCTGCCGCTTTGCCGAGGCCGGCGCGATCACGATCATCTGCGCGCGTGGTGAAGACAAGCTCGCTGAAGCGGTGGGTGTGATCAAGGCTTACGCCGGCAAGGACGCGAAAGTCTTCAGCTACGCCGCCGACGTGGCCGACGCCGCGAGCTGCGCCGAGTTCGTGGCCAAGCTGCAGGCCGAGCACGGCGGTGTCGACTTCCTCATCAACAACGCCGGGCGTTCCATCCGCCGCGCGATCGAGGCCAGCTACGAGCGCTTCCATGACTTCGAACGCACCATGCAGCTCAACTATTTCGGCGCACTGCGCGTGACCATGGGCCTGCTGCCGGGCATGGTGGCCAAGCACAAGGGGCATGTCGTGAACATCAGCTCGATCAGCGTGCTGGTGAACGCGCCGCGCTTCTCGGCTTACGTGGCGAGCAAGGCGGCGCTGGACGCGTGGACACGCTGCGCGTCGAGCGAATACGCCGACCAGGGCATCACCTTCACGACGGTCAACATGCCGCTGGTGCGCACACCGATGACGGCGCCGACGAAGATCTACGACAGCATGCCGCTGCTCCAGCCCGAAGAGGCGGCCGACATGATCGTGCAGGCCTGCGTCGACAAGCCGGTGCGCGTGGCGACGAGGCTCGGGGTGTTCGGCGAGATCCTGCATGCGGCGGCGCCGCGCATCACGCAGATCGTGATGAACACCACTTTCCGCATGTTCCCCGACAGCGCCGCGGCCAAGGGCGAGAAGCTGGCCAAGCCGACGCTGTCGCCCGAGGCGATGGCAATGGCGCAGATGATGCGGGGGATTCACTTCTAGTCGGGTTGGCCCGGTTGGCCCTCTTTGCCATCAGTCAGCCGTTTGTACCGAGGGGAGTGAAATGAAGCCTGTGGCCCACCACATCTTGAAGGTTAGCGCATGGCTCTTGCTGGTCTTGGTGGCCGGCTGGGCCGGCGCCAGTTGGGCAGCGGAGCGCTCGTTCGTCGTCGTCTCGCTGATTGGCGACAAGCTCGAGATCGTCGTGCCCAAGGCCACGACCGGAAGCCACCTCGACCGCAACTTGCGCGAGACCATCGCCGATGCGCGTGGCGGCATGGATACCGTGACGCAGCGCCTTGCCGCCGCGGCGATCGAGCGCGCCGCACCCGGTGCACGGGTCGTGGCGGTGACGGTGCCCCCTTCGCCGCTGCACGACCGGCAGGACCGCTTCTTCGAAGGGGACAACGTCGTGCTGCCCGGCTCGCTTGTGGATGCACTGGTGAGTACCAAGGCCACGCACCTGTTGCTCGTGACCAAGCGTCGCGACGAGGCCCGAGCGCCGTTCCTGACGGGTATGGTCGGCACGGGCTACCTGCAGGGCCTGGGCTTCTACGTTGACCCTGAACTGGCGATCGTGCGCGGCGAAACCGGCGAACAGGTGAAGGGCTTCATCGCACCTTATGCCTACCTGCGTTTATCGCTGATCGACATCTCCAGCGGCAAGGTGTTGGGCCAGCAAGCCGTGGTGAAGATGACGACGGTGCCGGTGACCCAGGATCCCAACATCACAACGCCCTGGGACGTGCTCACCCCGGCGCAGAAGATTGCAGAACTCGAGCGGCTGTTGCGCAGCGAGTTGAATCAAAAGGTTGCCGTGCTTCTCAGTCGCTGACCTTCAACACCAGCTTGCCAAAGTTCTCGCCGGCGAAGAGTTTCAACAGCGTCGCCGCAAACGCGGCCACGCCGCCTTCCACCACGTCCTCGCGGCTCTTCATGCGCCCGTCGCGAAGGTAGCCCGCCAGCTCGGCAATGGCCACGGGGAAGCGCTCGACGTTGTCGAAAACGACGATGCCTTCCATGCGTGCGCGGTTGACCAGCAGCGAGAGGTAATTCTTCGGGCCGTTCACCGGCGTGGTGTTGTTGTACTGGCTAATGGCGCCGCAGATGATGATGCGCGCCTTGCGCCGGATGCGGGCCAGCACATCGTCGAGGATCTCGCCGCCGACGTTGTCGAAGTAGATGTCCACGCCGCCGGGGCAATGCTCCTTCAAGCCCGCGCGCACGGCACCGGCCTTGTAGTCGATGCAGGCGTCGAAGCCGAGCTCCTTGACGACCCACGCGCACTTGGTGGCACCCCCGGCAATGCCGACCACGCGGCAGCCTTTGATTCGCGCCAGCTGGCCCACGGTCTGGCCGACGGCACCGGCGGCACCGGAGATGACGACCGTCTCGCCGGCCTGCGGCAGCCCCACGTCGAGCAGGCCGAAGTAGCCCGTCATGCCAGGCATGCCCAGCACGTTCAGCCATTGCGTGGTGCTGCCCAGACGCAGGTCGATCTTGTGCAGGCCGGCGGCCTTGAGCTCGGCGCCAGCGGCGCTGAAGTACTCCTGCACGCCCAGCATGCCGCTGACATGGTCGCCCACCGCGAAGCCGGCATGGCTGGACGCCAGCACCACGCCGATGCCACCGGCGCGCATGACTTCGGCTATGCCCACCGGTGCGATGTAGCTTTTGCCGTCGTTCATCCAGCCGCGCATCGCCGGGTCGAGCGAAAGCATCAAGGTCTTGACCACCACGCCGCCCTCGGCCGGCGCCGCCACGCTCGCCTCGGTGAATTGCCAGTCCCCGGTCTTGGGCAGCCCGACAGGGCGTGCGGCCAAGCGCACTTGATGGTTGATCAGCGATGCGAGTGTCGTGCTCATGGGGGTGACTTGCCTCGGGTTGCAAAGGCCGCATGCTAGGCGCGATGGCCGCGCGCGTGCGTCACACCGGCGACGTGACGGCACCGCCGCAGCGGTGCACTTCGATGGTGACGTGGCGCAAGGACTTGATGCCATGCAGGCGCTGGCGGTAGTCCAGTGGCGACAGCGGTGTGTCGGCGACGACGGCGACCACAGCGCACCAGGCGTTGCCGCCGACCTGCCAGACGTGTAGGTCACTCAACTTGGCGTCGCCATCTGCTTCGATGCAGCCGCGGATGGCTTCGGACAACGCGGCATCGGCGGTGGCGTCGACCAGCGCGTTGGCGCTCGTGCGCAAGATGCCGAGTGACCATTGCGCGATGACGGCTGCGCCCAGTAAGGCCGCTGCCGGGTCGAGCCAGGACACGCCGAACCACGCGCCACCGGCCAATGCCACGATGGCCAGCACCGAGGTGAAGGCGTCGGCCAACACATGCAGGTAGGCGGCGCTGAAGTTGTGGTCGCCATGGGCGTGATGCGCGTGGCCGGGGTCGTGGCTGTGACCATGCTCGTGCACCGCCGATCCTCGCGCCAGCAGCCATGCGCTGAGGAGATTGACGACCAGGCCGACCACGGCCACGACCATGGCTTCGGTGTAGTCCACGGGCCGCGGCTGGCGCAAGGTCTGCACCGACTCGACCACCAGCCACAGCGCCACCGCCAGCAACAGCAGCGCGCTGGTGTAGGCGGCGAGCACTTCGATTTTCCAGCCACCGAAGGCATAGCCGGCGCGGCGAGCGGCGCGTGCTGACAGGCGGTAGGCCAGCACCGCGCCGCCCAGCGCCACCGCATGCGTGCCCATGTGCCAGCCGTCTGCGGTGAGCGCCAGCGAGCCCGTCCACGCGCCGACGGCGAGCTCGACGAACATCGTGACGAAGGTCAGGATGACGACGGTGCGCAGCGCACGTTCGCGCGTCGCGGCGCCGGCGTCGCCGAACTCGTGGCGGTGGTGAAAGTGGCTGAGGTCGTGCGCGTGCGTCGGCGCCGGCGCGGCCATCACGGTGCCTTGCTGATGGCCGTCACGGTGTAGTAGCCGTCGAGCTTGGCGGCGTTGAAGCGCACTTTGTCGCCCACGGCCACGTTGTCGAGCATGGCGGCTTCGCGCACGCGAAAAACCATGGTCATGGCCGGCATGTCGAGGTTCTTGATCTCGCCATGGCGCAGCGTGATGCGCGCCTGCGCCTTGTCGATCTTGGTGATTTCGCCATCGGTCGTGGGCGCCTGGGCATGGGCCGCGACCGACAACATCAAGGCAAGAGTGACAAACCAGCGTGACATGAATGGCTCCTTGGGGAAGGCGCTTAACGCGCGAAGGCCGCCGCAGGGCGACATCGCCTGGAAATTCAGCATAGCGCAGTGGCGGCGGTGCTGCTGAAAGTGACGGCGAAAGTAGCCTAGGACGTGTTTCCTACAATCGCGCGCCACCGCAACCCAGAGCCCGCGCACCATGAGCACAAGCCCCCCCTTGCCCGAGCACAAGCTGGACCACATCACGCCGCGCGACCAGGCCGAGATCCTGGCGCAGGCGCTGCCCTATATCCGGCGTTTTCACGGCAAGACGCTGGTCATCAAATACGGCGGCAACGCCATGACCGACCCGGCGCTGCAGCAGGACTTCGCCGAAGACGTGGTGCTGCTGAAACTGGTGGGCATGAACCCGGTGGTGGTGCACGGCGGCGGGCCGCAGATCGACGAAGCGCTGTCGCGCCTGGGCAAGAAGGGCACCTTCATCCAGGGCATGCGCGTGACCGATGAAGAGACGATGGAAGTGGTGGAGTGGGTGCTCGGCGGCGAGGTGCAACAAGACATCGTTGGCCTGATCAACGCCGCCGGCGGCAAGGCCGTGGGCCTGACCGGGCGCGACGGCGGGCTCATCCGCGCGCGCAAGCTGAAGATGGTCGACAAGGACGACCCGAGCGTCGAGCACGATGTCGGCCAGGTGGGCGAGATCACCGCCATCGACCCGGCGGTGGTGCGGGCGCTGCAGGACGACCAGTTCATCCCCGGCATCAGCCCCATCGGTTTCGGCGAGACCAACGAGCGCAACAACAACAACGCCGACCTGGTGGCCGGCAAGCTCGCCACGGTGCTCAAGGCCGAGAAGCTGATGCTGCTGACGAACACGCCGGGGGTGCTGAACAAGGCCGGCGAACTGCTCACCAATCTGAGCGCGCGCCAGATCGACGAGCTCTTTGCCGACGGCACCATCAGCGGCGGCATGCTGCCCAAGATTGCCGGCGCACTGGATGCCGCCAAAAGCGGCGTCAACGCCGTGCACATCATCGACGGCCGCGTGCCGCACGCGATGCTGCTGGAGATCCTGACGGATCAAGCCTACGGCAC
>JANLYV010000097.1:0-19751 GCA_031365825.1 Rubrivivax sp.
TTCGTCGTGGTGGCGACGAAGTGCCGCGCGATGTCCGTGCCGCCCTGCGTCAGGAACCACTGCCGTGCCACTTGGGCGTTGGCCATGGTCTCTTGAGTGGTGAAGGTCTTGCTGGCGACGATGAAGAGCGTGTGTTTCGCGTCCAGCCCGCGCAGCACCGTGCTGATGTCATGGCCGTCGACGTTGGAGACGAAGTGCATGCGCAAACGTGGGTGGCCGAAAGCCGCCAGCGCGCGCACGGCCATCTGCGGCCCGAGGTCGCTGCCGCCGATGCCGATGTTGACCACGTCGGTGAAGGTTTCGTCTGCGCGCACGCGCTCGGCCAGCGCGAGCATGGCGTCGAGCACCGCATGCACCTCGTCGCTGAAGGCGCCCTGCCCGCGTGGCGCGCGCAGGGCGGTGTGCAAGACGGCGCGGCCTTCGGTGGCGTTGATCGGCGCGCCGGCGAACATCGCGTCGCGCAGCGCGGCCACGCCGCATTCCTGCGCCAGGTCGAGCAGAAAGCGGCGCGTGGCGACATCGATCAGGTTCTTCGACAGGTCGGCATAGACCTCGGGCGCGTGCACGCCAAAAGTCTCGAAGCGCAGCGGGTCGCGGGCAAAAGCCTCGCGCAGATCGAAGCTGCGGCCATGGGCTTCGAAGTGGCCACGCAAGGCGCCCCAAGCCTGTGTGCGGTCTCCGCGAGTGCGCTTCATGCGCGCGCCTTTTCGACCAGGGCTTCGAGCTTGACGGCGTCGGCCGCAAAGGCGCGAATGCCCTCGGCCAGCTTCTCGGTGGCCATCGCATCGGCGTTGAGAGTCCAGCGAAACGATGCTTCGTCGAAGTGCACCTCGGGCAAGGCCAGTGCTCGCGCGGCGTCACCGTCCAGCGCCAGCGGCAAGAGCGCCTCGCTGGCCTGCAAGGCGGCCAGCAGGTCAGGCGCGATGGTCAGCAAGTCGCAGCCGGCCAGCGCCTGGATCTGCCCGATGTTGCGAAAGCTCGCGCCCATCACTTCGGTCTTGATGCCATAACGTTTGAAGTACTGGTAGATGGCCACCACCGATTTCACACCAGGGTCGGCCGCGCCGGCCATCGCGGCCTCGTTCCAGTCCGCCCCGGCGGCCTTCTTGTACCAGTCGTAAATGCGGCCGACGAAAGGCGAGATGAGCTGCACGCCGGCATCCCCACAGGCCACTGCCTGGCAAAAGCCGAAGAGCAGCGTGAGGTTGCAGCGCAGGCCTTCGCGCTGCAGTTGCTCGGCCGCACGAATGCCCTCCCAGGTGGATGCGATCTTGATCAGCACCCGCGTGCCGGGCACGCCTGCGGCGGCATAGAGCTGCATGATGCGGCGTGCCCGCGCCACGGTAGCCGCCGTGTCGAACGACAAGCGGGCATCGACCTCGGTGCTGACGCGCCCCGGCACCACGCTCAGGATCTCCAGCCCGAAGCGCACCAGCACCCGGTCGATGAGCTCGTCGACGGCCGCACCGCGGTGCGCGGCCACGACGCCGGCCAGCAGCGGCGCGTACTCGGGCTGCTGCACGGCTTTGAGGATCAGCGACGGGTTGGTGGTGGCGTCTTGCGGCGCAAACTGCGCCAGCTGCTTGAAGTTGCCGGTGTCGGCCACGACAGTGGTGAAAGCCTTGAGCTGGTCGAGCTGGTTCATGCGATGCACCTGCGAAAAAAGAGGGCTGGGCCAAGATTAGAACCGACGCTGCCGGCCGAACTTCATGCCCCGTTCACCCCTGGTGAACACGCAGTGACGGCGCGGGTGTGCGGGCTAAGATCAACCGACACGGCCGCCGGCGCAATGCCGCGCGGCCGTGACCACACCCAGCATGCCGCGCGTGAATCCCTTCGCCTCTTTCCATCATCGCCGCCGGCCATGCTTGCCTTGGGCGGCTGTGCTGACTTGTGTGCTGTGCCTGTGGCCGGCACTCGCGCCGGCGGCCACGGCTCTGGTCACCGTCGTCGAGGGCGAATCGCGCCTGGTGCATGGCGCCGGCAGTGTGGACGTGGTGGAGGCGATGGCCTTGCCGGCTGCGGCCATCGTGCACACCACGGCCGGCAGCCGCTTGCTGCGCGTGGAGTGGCCTGATGGCAGCGCACTCGACCTCGGCCCCGACACCATGGCCTTGATCGTCGACAAGGGTTTGAGCGAGCGCGCGCCGAAGTCGCCCGGCGTCTACTTGCTCAAGGGATGGGCCAAGCTCACGGGCGCAGCGGCGAGCAGCGCGCCGGTGTTGATGTCGGGCTTTGGCGAGTTGCCACCCTTCAAAGGTGTGGCCGTGGTGGCGATGCAAGAAGGTGCTGGCCAGCGCGGCGTCTTCAGCGAAGCCGGGCCGCTGCTGTGGCAGGAACGTGGTGGCAAGGCCCTCACCCCCCTGGCCACGGGGCAGTTCTATGCACGCCCTGGTGCCGAGCCCGGCACGGTATTGCTGCGCCCGCCAGCGGCCATGCTGCAGCAGATGCCGCGCGCCTTTCGCGACACACTGCCGCACCGTTTTGCTGCCGTGCAGCGGCGCGAGGTGAAGCTGCCGCCGTCGGCCATGCCGGCCTACGCCGAAGTGCGGCCCTGGCTCGTGGCCGGCGACCCCAGCTTGCGCCGCCAGATCGTGAACCGTTTCGCACCATGGTCGCGTGACGTCGCGCTGAAACGCGAACTGATCCGACATATCAACGAGCATCACGAGTGGGCCGCGCTGGTGCTGCCCAAACCCGATGCTGCATCCGCGCCGCGTCGCGCGCCGTAACACATCCCGCCCACGAAGCGCCTGCCGGAGCCGACTGATGAAACTGCTGGTCAAGTTCAACCTGCTCTACCTGCTGGTGATGGCGCTGGGCATAGGCGTCAGCGGCTACATCACGCGCAGCCTGTTGCAGCAGCACGCGCAGGAAGAGTCGCTCGACAAAGGCCGGCTGCTGATCGACAAGGCCAACGCCGTGCGTGGCTACACCTCGGGGCAGATCACCAAGCTGCTCGAGACCCAGATGAAGTACGAGTTCCTGCCGCAGTCGGTGCCGAGCTATTCGGCCGTGGAAGTGCTGGGCGCATTGAAAGAACGCTACCCCGAGTATTTCTACAAGGAGGCCACGCTCAACCCGACGAATCCGCGCGACCGTGCGGTGGGCTGGGAGGTCGATGTCGTGAATCAATTCCGCAGTGGCGTCTCGGCCAAGGAATTCGTCGGCCAGCGCGACACGCCCACCGGGCCATCGATCTACGTGGCGCGGCCGCTGCGCATCACCAACCCGGCCTGCCTGGTGTGCCACAGCAGCGTGGAAGCCGCGCCCAAGACGATGGTCGACCGCTACGGTTCGGCCAACGGTTTTGGCTGGCAGTTGAACGAGGTCATAGGCGCGCAGATCGTCTCCATTCCGCTGGCCGTGCCGCTGGCGCGAGCCAATGCGTCGTTCACGGTGTTCATGGGCTCGCTCATCGGCGTCTTCGCGGTGGTCGGCGTGCTGCTCAATTTGATGATCTGGGTCGTGGTGGTGCGGCCGGTGACGCGTTTGTCGGCCCTGGCCGACCGTGTCAGCCAGGGTGAGCTCACCGCGCCCGAATTCGACATCAAGAGCCGCGACGAGATCGGCGTGCTGGCGCATTCCTTCAGCCGCATGCGCGCCAGCGTGGTGGCGGCGATGAAGATGCTCGAGGGTTGAGCGGGCACGCCGCAATCGATCACGCCTTTCCGAGCTTGCCATGAACCACCCCACCAGCCTGGGCAAATACCAGATCACCAACGTGCTCGGCGAGGGCGCGATGGGTGTGGTCTACAAGGGCTTCGACCCCGACATCCGCCGCGTCGTGGCTCTGAAGACCATCCGCCAGTCCTTGTCGGGCGACAGCGTCGGCAGCGCCGGCATCGCCGCACGTTTTCGCAACGAAGCGCAGGCGGCGGGGCGGCTGTCGCACCCGGGCATCGTCTCGGTGTTCGACTTCGGCCAGCAAGACGACGTGGCCTACATCGCGATGGAGTTCGTCGAAGGCCTGACGCTGGCGCACTACCTGTCGCACAAGGTGCGCTTCACCGACGAAGACATCCCCGGGTTGATGACGCAGCTGCTCGACGCGCTGCACCACGCCCACGAAGCGGGGGTGTGGCACCGCGACATCAAGCCGGCCAACGTCATCCTCGGCCGCAATGGCCGTTTGAAGATTGCCGACTTCGGCGTGGCGCGCATCGAAGACGCGAACCTGACGCAGATGCACACGCTCATAGGCACGCCTTCGTACATGGCGCCCGAGCAGTTTCGTGGGGACGCGATCGACCGCCGCGTTGACCTCTACAGCGCTGGCGTGCTGCTGTACACCTTGCTGGTGGGCCAGCCGCCCTTCACCGGCTCGACCGAGACGCTGATGTACAAGGTGGTACACGAAGCGCCACCGCTGCCTTCGCAAAGTGCCACGGCAAACCGGCCGCACTTTTACGACGCACTGATCGCCACAGCGCTGGCCAAGGACCCGGCGCGGCGCTTCGCGACCGCCGAAAACTTCAAGGACGCGCTGCAGCGCGCCGTGGGCGAACCGATCGACGCCGCCAGCTGGGAGCAGACCATCGTGCACGCCGGCGTGCCAGCGCCCAGCCCCAGCCAGCCCTTGCACAGCAATGCGGCCTCCTCGGCCGCGGCGTCGCACAGCAGCGCACCGACGCATTGGGACCGCGCTCAGCTGGCCGCCGTCGAACATTCGCTGGCGCAATGTGTCGGCCCCATGGCCACCGTGATGGTGCGCCGCGCCGCACGCGACTGCCACGACCTGGAGCAGCTTTACATGAAGCTGGCCGAGCAGGTGACCAACCCCGGCGAGCGCGCGGCCTTCCTCGACCGCGCAAGTGCGAGCGGTGTGCGCACCGGTACCCGAGCGCCCGTGGGCTCGGGCACGCGCGCGGCGGGTGGCGCCGCATTGGCCAGCGCCGCCAGAGCCGGCTTCGCGCTAGACGCCTCCGCGCTGGAGCGGGCGCGCAAACTGCTGGCCGAACATGTCGGCCCTATCGCCAGCGTGGTGGTGAAGAACGCTGCGGGCAAGGCAACGGACCATGAACAGTTTTGCCGTACCCTGGCCGACGCGGCGCCAGCGGTAGTGCGCGACAAGCTGCTGGCCGACCTGCAAAATCTTGGCTGAAAGATTCGGCCACTGCGGCCGACTCAAGCACATCGACCTGCCGCAAGGAGCCCTTCATGACCCGCCGCCAACTGCTCAACTTCCTCTCGACCATCGGTCTGGCGCCAAGCGTTGCCGCCACGGCGACGCCGGCCAACGCAGCCGAATCCATCACCCGTCTCGAACTCAGTGACGACGAGTGGCGCAAGCGCCTCACGCCGGCGCAGTTCGACGTGCTGCGCAAACATGGCACCGAGCGCGCCGGCACGAGTGCCTTGAACAACGAGAAGCGCGCCGGCACCTACCACTGCGCGGGCTGTGACCTGGCCTTGTTCTCGTCCGAAACCAAGTACGACAGCGGCACCGGCTGGCCGAGTTTCTTCGCCGCCCTGCCCGGGCACCTGGGCACCAGCCGCGACTTCAAGATGGTCTATCCGCGCACCGAGTACCACTGCGTGCGTTGCGAAGGGCACCAGGGCCATGTTTTCGACGACGGCCCCCGGCCCAGCGGCAAACGTTATTGCAACAACGGCGTGGCGCTGCGTATTGCGCCGGTCGCCGCTTGAGGACAGCCACCATGACACGACACCTGCTTGCCGCCACGCTGCTGGCTTTCGCTGCGCTGGCGACAGCCCAGTCGCAGACCACCGCCAAGGCCACCTTCGCCGGTGGCTGCTTCTGGTGCGTCGAGTCCGACTTCGACAAGGTGCCGGGCGTGCTCGCCACGATCTCGGGCTACACCGGTGGCAAGACCACGAACCCGACCTACGAGCAGGTGTCGAGCAAGAGCACGGGCCACGCCGAAGTGGTGGAAATCACTTACGACCCGGCCAAAGTCAGCTACGAAAAACTGTTGGACGTCTACTGGCACAGCATCGACCCGACGACCAAAGACCGCCAGTTCTGCGACGCCGGCTCGCCGTACCGCACCGCGATCTTCGCCAACGACGATGCACAGCTGGCCGCAGCACGCGCGTCCTTGGCGGCGCTGGAAAAGAGCAAGCCCTTCAAGGAACCCATCGTCACCACCATCGAACGTGCGGGGCCGTTCTACGCCGCCGAGGAATACCACCAGGACTACTACAAGAAGAACCCGGTGCGCTACAACTACTACCGCACCGCCTGCGGCCGCGATGCGCGGCTGAAGCAACTGTGGGGCAGCGCCGCGGGGCATTGACGCCGAAGGCGCTGCGCTAGCATGCCAGCTCCTACCCTGGAGCCCAGCGCATGCACATCGTCTGCCTCGATCTCGAAGGCGTATTGATCCCCGAGATCTGGATCGCGTTTTCCGAACGCACCGGCATCCAGGAGTTCAGCCGCACCACGCGTGATGAGCCGGATTACGACAAGCTGATGCGCTACCGCCTGGCCTTGTTACGCCGGCATGGCCTGAAACTGGCCGACATCCAGGCCGTCATCAACACCATGAGCCCGATGGCCGGCGCGAAGGACTTTCTCGACGAGCTGCGCACCCGCTTCCAGGTCGTGATCCTGTCCGACACCTTCTACGAATTCGCCGACCCGTTGATGCGCCAATTGGACCGCCCGACGCTGATGTGCCACCGCCTCATGACCGATGCCGAAGGCTTTGTCGCCGACTACAAGTTGCGCCAGAGCGACCCGAAGCGCCATGCGGTGAACGCCTTCAAGAGCTTGAACTACAAGGTCATCGCCGCCGGCGATTCGTTCAACGACACCGGCATGCTCAGCGCGGCCGATGCGGGGTTCTTCATCCATCCGCCCGAGAGCATCGTGGCGCAGTTTCCGCAATTCGCGGTGCATCACAGTTACGCCGGGCTGAAGGTCTCGATCGACGCCGCCGCCCTTCGCTTAAGTGCGTGAATCGCGACTGAACCCTTTCGCAACAATCCCCAAGATTGGGGTTGACGCAAGCGCGGCGCGCGGGCACATTGCGCGCTCTTTCCATTTCAACCGGAGGCTGCCATGACACACCAAGACATTGCCCCCCTCACGGCTTGCGCTGGCTGAGTCGAGCGACGCTTCACCGTCTTCGCTCCTCACTTTCACAGGAACATCTGCCAGGTTTTCCGGGCCTGCTAACCGCCCCGAGACACTGACACGAGTCTGTCGCGCTGCACTTCTCGCAGCGACAAGCCGATCACTTCAACGCCTCCTCACGTGGCTTTCGTGCGCGTGGATAGGCATCGGCTTGCCTTTTTATTCATAGCGAATCGACACACTCATGTTCGACACATTGGACCCCCTGTCCCTGGAGCGGCTGCGCAGCATCGGGCTGGCACCGCGAATCCTTCAACAACTCCTGTCCTTAGATCCACCCAGCGGCGCGGTGCTGATGCGCGTCACCGAAGTGCAGCGCGACGCGCTGACGCTGCACGACGGCCAGCACGAGCTGATGGCGCGCGCACTGCCCGGGCTTTTGCAAACACTGAGCGCAGCGGCCGACGCCCTGGCCGTGGGCGACTGGGTCTTCGCTCAGCGCAACGACCACGGCCAGTGGTGGGTGGCGCAGCGCGTGCCACCGCTGACGCAGATTGCGCGTCGACTGCACGACGGCCGCGACAAGGTGGCGCGTGTGGTCATCGTCGCCAACGTCGACACGGCGCTTCTGGTGATGGGCCTGGACCTCGACTTCAGCCTGCGCCGGCTCGAGCGCTACCTGGCGTTGGCGCGGCTGGCCGGCGTCGACGCGGTGGTGGTGCTGACCAAGGCCGACCTCTGCCCCGACACCGCGGCACGCGAAGCCGAGGTGCAGGCATTGCTGCCCGCGGGCGCGGCGGTGGTGGCGGTCGACGCCACGCAGGTCAGCGCGCGTGCGGCGTTAGCACCCTGGCTAAGTGTGGGCCACAGCGTCGTGCTGCTGGGCTCCAGCGGCACGGGCAAGAGCACGCTGACGAACACGCTCACCGGCGCCGACACCCAGCCCACCGGCGGCACACGCAGCGGCGACGGCCGCGGCCGTCACACCACGACCTCGCGTTCGCTGCACGTGGCGCTGGATGGCGGCTGCATCATCGACACACCCGGCCTGCGCACGCTGCGGCTGGACAGCGACGTCGAAGCCATTGAGCGCAGCTTCGACGACATCGCGCGGCTCGCGCCGCATTGCCGCTTTCGCGATTGCCGGCACGAGGCCGAGCCCGGCTGCGCGGTGCGCGAAGGCGTTGCGCGCGAGCGCTTGCAGAGCTTCCAGAAGCTGCTGCGCGAGTCGCGGCGCGACGGCATGAGCGCCCTGCAGCGCAAAGAGCGGCTGCAGGTGTGGAAGGCCAGAAGCCGCGCCAGCCGGGCACGGTTGGCCGACAAGCGTGGCGAGCAGTCGGGATAGGCAGTCGATCTGCCGGGGGCTTATCGACTACACTCGCGCCACAGGCACACCCAAGACCGTTTTCTCAAGGTCTTCCAGCTTTACCGCCACGCCTTCGATCGGGCACCCCCCGAAGAAGGCGCCGGCCGGCCCGGTTTGAACCCCCTCGTGGATGTTTCTTGACTGTCTGTCGTCCCAGCTCCGGCTGTCGGCCTGATGGTCGGCTGGGCGTTCCTCAACTTCAACCTTCAAGGTAACTCCTCATGGAAAACGCACCCACCCAGACCGGCACGGTCAAATGGTTCGACGACGGCAAGGGCTTCGGCTTCATCACGCCGGAAGCTGGCGGCAAGGATCTGTTCGCTCACTTCAGCGAAATCAAGACCGGCAGCGGCTTCAAGTCGTTGCAAGAAGGCCTGCGCGTCGAATTCGAAGTCAAGCAAGGCGCCAAGGGCCCGCAAGCTTCGAACATCAAGGCGCTGTAAGCCACACGGCCTCGGCCGAGAAGGCACCGCCCGAAAGGGTGGTGCCTTTTTTCATGGCCACGTCAAACGTTCGTCAAGCGGTCGCGCCGCGCCAGCTGCGGAAACCAGCGCCACCACAGCACCGCCACGAGCAGCGTGCCGACGCCGCCCAGCACCACCGAGCCCACCGGCCCGAGCCACGCGGCGGTGGCGCCCGACTCGAATTCACCAAGCTGGTTCGAGGCACCGATGAAGACTGAATTGACTGCACTCACACGGCCGCGCATGGCGTCGGGCGTCTCCAGCTGCACCAGCGTCTGGCGCACGACGATGCTCACCATGTCGGCCGCGCCGCCGATGGCTAACGCCGCAAGCGACAGCACAAAGTTCGTCGACAAACCGAACACCAGCGTCACCAAGCCGTAAACCGCCACCGCGCCGAGCAGCCAGGCGCCGGTGCGCCGGCGCAACGGCCAGCGCGTGAGCAGGATCGACATCAGCAAGGCACCCCCCGCCGGCGCCGCGCGCAGCAGGCCCAGGCCCCAGGGGCCGACCATCAACACATCCTTGGCGAACATCGGCAGCAGCGCCACGGCACCGCCGAAGAGCACGGCAAAGAGGTCGAGCGAGATGGCACCCAGCACGAGCTTGCGCTGCCACACGAACGTCACACCGGCGAGCAGCGTGCGCCAGCTCGCCGGCTCGATGGAAGGCGCGTGGGCATAGTGGATGCTCATGCTCAAGCCGGCGGCCACGGCGAACAGCAGCGCGCAAGTGGCGTAGAGCAGGCCAGCGCCAAGTGCGTACAAAAATCCGCCCAAGGCCGGCCCGGCGATGATGGCGCCCTGCAATCCGACCGCGCTGAACGCCATGGCGCGCGGCAAGACATCAGCGGGCACCAGCGCCGGCGTCAAGGCCTGCTGCGCCGGCATCTGGAAAGCGCGCACCACGCCCAGCGCCACGGCGATCGCGAGCAAGAGCTCGCGCTGCAACCAGCCGCCGTGCGTGGCCAGCATCAGGAGCAGCGCGACCGCCACTTGCGTGGTCTGGCACAGCGCCAGGATGCGCGCACGCTGGAAACGGTCGACCACATGCCCGGCCACCAGCACGAGCGCCAGCGCGGGCAGGAACTGCAGCAAACCCACGAGCCCCAGGTCCCAGGCCGAACCGGTGAGGTCGTACATCTGCCAGGCCACCGCCACCATCAGCATCTGCGCTGCTGCGGTGCCGGCCAGGCGGGCGAACCACAGGCGCATGAAGGCCGGATAGGCTTGCAGCGAAACGTTGGACAAGGCGCGCTGAAATAAAACGATACGCGACGATACCCCGGCGAGAAGACCGCGAGCCCCGGCACCGGCACGATGAAGGCCTTCCTCCACCACCGGGCCTAACGCCCAAAGGACCTGCCATGCGAACCTGGATCAAACGTTCCCTCATCGCCGTCTTCGGCCTCAGCGTCATCGCCGGCAGCCTGGCGGCGTGCGGCCACCGCTCACACCGCGGCGCATTCACACAGGCCAGTGCCGAAGACGTAGCGAACTGGCGTGGCAAGGTGATGGAGCGCGCCGGCAAGGAACTGGTGCTGGACGATGCGCAAAAGCAGCGCCTCGGCGTGCTCTTCGACAAGATGAACGAGCAGCGCCTGGCCTTCATAGGCACGCAGGGCGACCCGCGCGCCAACTTGCGCCAGCTCATTCAAGGCGACAAGTTCGACCGCGCCCGTGCCGGCACGCTGGTGACCGAGAAGACCGATGCAGTGCGTGGCAAGAGCCCGGAGGTCATCAACGCCATGGCCGATTTCTACGACTCGCTCAACGCCACGCAGCAGGCCAAGGTGCGCGAGTTCATGGACAAGCGCCAGCACGGCCGTCGCGGTTGAGGGCCTGAGGTGCCACAGGGCTGCATGGCACATGCATCTATGCTCGTGCCATGCAGCGTGTGCTTCTGATCGATGACGACGAGTGGCTGGCCGCGCCGCTGGCCAGCTACCTCGCACGCTTTGATTTCGAACTTGTCAGCGCCACCCAACCCAGCCGCGGGCTTGCCCTGCTGAGCGCACAAGACTTCGACGCCGTGATCCTCGACGTGATGCTGCCCGAGATGGACGGCTTCGAGCTGTGCCGCACGATCCGCCGCCTGCCTGGTGCACGCGGTGCCATCCCCATCCTGATGCTGAGCGCGCGCGGTGAAGTCACTGATCGTGTGGTCGGGCTGGAGATCGGCGCCGACGACTACCTGCCCAAACCCTTCGAGCCGCGCGAACTGGCGGCGCGCTTGCAGACCATCCTGCGCCGCACACGCACACCGGCCGAGGCCGGCGTGCGCCTGCACTTCGACGGCCTGAGCATCGACCTCGAACGTCGCAGCGTCACGCGCCAGGGCACCGAGCTGAACCTCACCGGCACCGAGTTCGAACTGCTGGTGATGCTCGCCAGCGAGCCGCAGAAGGTCTTCAGCCGCGATGAAATCCTGAACCAGCTGCGCGGCCACGAGGCCGAGCTGTACACGCGCGCGGTCGACATCCTGGTGAGCCGTCTGCGCAAGAAGCTCGAGCCGTTGGACTGCATCAAGACGTTGCGCAACGCGGGCTATGCGTTCGCCGGGGCGCGACGGTGATGTCCGATGTGACCGGGCAGCAGCCTTGGCAACAGCGTTGGCGACAGCGGCACCGCTCGCTCGGCCTGCGCCTGGTGCTGCTGTTCCTGCTGCTGGCGCTGACGATGTCGACCATCTTCCTGGCCGGCATGCAGCGCGTCTTCAGCAGTGGCTACAGCGATCTCTTCAAACCCTTGCTGGCCGACTATGTCGACCGCCTGGTGGCCGAAGTCGGCAGCCCGCCCGACGGGGCGCGCGCACGTGCGCTCGAAGAACGGCTGCCCTTGGCGGTGCGCATCGAAGGCCCGCAGGTGCAGTACGGCAATGCGCCAAAGAGACGGCACGAATTCGATGACCATCAAGCCACCACCGGATGGTTGTTGGCCCGCAGCACCGCCGACGGCCATCGCATCAGCTTTCGCATCCAGGACGGCGCCTGGCCGCAACGCCCACGCATCATCGGCTGGATCACGCTGGCCCTGCTGCTGCTGGTGACGACCATCGCCTATGTCTGGGTGCGGCGGCTGTTCCGGCCCATCGTCGACATCAACGCAGGCGCTCAGCGTTTCGGCCGCGGTGACTTCAGCACACCCATACCGCAGCGCCGCCGCGACGAACTCGGCGAACTGGCGGCACAGGTGAACCAGATGGCCACCGGCTTGCAGGGCATGCTCGACGCCAAGCGCGCGCTGCTGCTGGCCATCAGCCATGAACTGCGCTCTCCGCTGACGCGGGCGCGTCTCAACGCCGAGCTGGTGGCTGAGGGCCCCGAGCGCAGCGCGTTGCTGCGCGATCTGGCCGAGATGCGCGAGCTGATCACGAGCCTGCTCGAACAGGAGCGCCTGGCCGCGGGCCACCAGGCACTGCACGCCGAGGTCCTGGATCTGAACGCGCTGGTGCGCGCGTCGTGCGCCGAAAGTTTCGCGGGCGCGGCCATAGCCCTTGAGCTCGACCCGAATGTGCCGCGCGTGACGCTCGACGCCACACGCATCAAGCTGGCCTTGCGCAACCTCATCGACAACGCGCTGCGCCACGGTGCCGCTGCCACGCACTGCATCGTGCGCACCGAAGTCGAGGGCTGCATGCTGGGTTTGAGCGTGCGCGACTTCGGCCCGGGCGTGAGCCACGAACAACTCACGCACTTGGCCGAACCCTTCTACCGACCCGACGCCGCACGCGGCCGCGACCGCGGTGGTGTCGGGCTGGGCCTGACGCTGTGCCGCCTGGTGGCGCAAGCCCACGGTGGTGAACTGCGTTTGCAGCTTGCGAAGCCGGGGCTGCGCGCGACGCTGCTGCTGCCAGTGCGGCCATAGTGCGTCGTAAACTCGTCCGCATCACTCTTTTGCATCACGCCTTCGATGGGTTTGTTGTTCACCGGCCTGGCCATGCTCGCCGGTTACCTGGTTGGATCCCTGTCCTTCGCCGTCATCGTCAGCCGCGTGATGGGCCTGGCGGACCCGCGCGCTTACGGCTCAGGCAACCCGGGTGCGACCAACGTGCTGCGCTCGGGCAACCGTGTGGCGGCCATGTTGACGCTGGCGCTGGATGCGCTCAAGGGCTACGTGCCGGTGTTGCTGGTGCTGCTTTACGGCGCGGCTTACGGCTTGGGTGAAGGCACGGCCGCGCTCGTCGGCCTGGCGGCCTTTGTCGGCCATCTGTGGCCGCTCTACTTTCACTTCAAGGGTGGCAAGGGCGTGGCCACCGCGGCCGGCGTGTTGATGGCGTTGAACCCCTGGCTCGGCGTGGCGACGTTGGCGAGCTGGGTCACCGTCGCCGCCTTCATGCGCTACTCGTCGCTGGCCTCGATCGTCGCCGCGGCGTTCGCGCCGTTCTACCAATTGCTGATCTGGGGTTTTGCGCCCGCCTTCATGCCCATCGTGATGATGAGCCTGCTGCTCATCTGGCGCCATGAAGGCAACGTCCGCAAGCTGATGGCCGGCACCGAGTCACGCCTCGGGCAAAACGCCCCGCCCCACGCGCAGGCACGGGGGCATGCCCATCACGAACACAAGAAGGGACATCGCAAGTGAGCATTCAAAGATTCGACGTCGGTGCACGTTTGTCGGAAATGGCCGTACACAACGGCGTGTGTTACCTCGCCGGGCAAGTCGCCGCTGACAGCAGCCAGGACATCAGCGGCCAGACGCGCCAGGTGCTGGCCGCCATCGACGCGCTGCTGGTGCGTGCGGGCAGCGACAAGAGCCGCATCCTGATGTGCCAGATCTTCATCACCGACCTGGCCGAGTTCGCGGCCATGAACGCCGTGTGGGAAGCCTGGCTCGCGCCCGGCCATGCGCCGCCACGCGCCACCGTGCAGGCCACACTGGCCAAACCGCAGTGGAGGATCGAAATGGTGGTCACCGCCGCGCTGTGATTTCCACCGCGCCACAAGGACAGCGGGCCGAGCGCCGGGCCGCTCCCAAGCCGGCCCGCATCCCCTCGGGGGATCGTCCGATGTACTCGTCGGGCGAGGGGCTCCAATGACCAGGGCGGACGCCATGGGCATGCTCTTGGCCTCCATCGCGCGGCTGGTCACCGGCGCGCAGGGCCACTGGAAAGGCTGCCCGCCCAAGGCCGAACAACGCATCTACTTCGCCAACCACCAGAGCCATCTCGACTGGGTGCTGATCTGGGCGGCGCTGCCGCAAGACCTGCGTGCGACGACGCGGCCGATCGCGGCGCGCGACTACTGGACCTCGTCGCGCTTCAAACACTGGATCACGCGCGAAGTCTTCAACGCCGTCTACGTCAGTCGCACGCGCACGGATGACCAAGACCCGCTCGAACCCCTGATCGACGCGCTGAACCACGGTGACTCGCTGGTGATCTTCCCCGAAGGCACGCGCAGCAACCGCGGCGAGCCGCAGGACTTCAAGAGCGGCCTGTACCACCTGGCCGAACAGTTCCCGCAGGTGCAACTCATTCCGGTGTGGATCGACAACGTGCAGCGTGTCATGCCCAAGGGCGAGGTCGTGCCGGTGCCCATCTTGTGCACCGCCACCTTCGGCGCGCCGATGCTGCTGACGCACGGCGAGGACAAGCGCGCGTTCCTGCGCCGTGCGCGCGACGCCGTGATCGAACTGCGGCCGGTCTTCTCATGACGCCGGCCGAGGGTTTGGCGCTGTGAGTGCACTTCGAGCGTTATCTCCATGAGCGCCCTCCGTGCGCTTTCCGTCAGCCAGCAGGTGGGCCTGCTCTTCGTGGTGCTGTTTGGCCTGCTGCTGCTGGTGACGGCCGTGGCCATGATGCTGTCGTTCAAGCGTGACGACAACGAAGGCTCGGCGCGCCACCAACAACTCAAGCGCGACCTGCGCGCGGTGTGGTTCGGCGCGCTGGTGTTCTGGCTGGCATGGATCTCGGGGCCTGTGGGCGCCACGCTCACCTTCGGCGTGTTCTCGTTTCTCGCACTGCGCGAATTCATCACGCTGGCGCATACCCGGCGCAGCGACCACCGCAGCCTCATCGCTGCCTTCTTCGTCGTGCTGCCGCTGCAATACGTTTTCGTCGGCACGCGGCTCTTTGACATCTTCAGCGTCTTCATCCCGGTCTACGTGTTCCTGGCCATTCCCGTGCTCAGCGCGTTGGCCGGCGACCCGCATCGTTTTCTCGAACGCAACGCCAAGATCCAGTGGGGCATCATGGTCTGCGTCTACGGCCTGAGCCATGCGCCGGCGCTGTTGCTGCTGGATTTCAAGGACTTCGAAGGGCGAGGCGCCTTCCTCGTGTTCTTCCTCGTGATGGTGGCGGCCTGCGCGCAGATCGTGCAGGAGCTGGCCAGCCGCTGGCTGCGCCGCCGCCCGGTGGCGCGGCAGATCGACCGCTCGTTCTCTTACCGCGCCTGGCTTGCCGGTACGGTCGCGGCAGGCTTCGTCGGCGCGGCGCTGTACTGGATCACGCCGTTCAAGGCCGGTCAGGCACTGGTGATGGCGCTCATCGCCGGCGGCTGCGGCACGCTCGGTGAATTCGTGATGAAGGCCTTGAAGAAGGACGCCGGCGTGCGCTACTGGGGCAACCGCAGCTCGGTCACCGGCGCCGTAGGCCTGCTCGACCGCGTGGCGCCGCTGTGTTTTGCCGCACCGGTGTTCTTCCACTCGGTACGCTGGTACTTCCAGCTGAAGTAATGCGCATCCTCGGTATCGATCCTGGTCTTCAACGCACGGGCTTTGGTGTCATTGAGTGTGAAGGCGCGCGGCTGAGTTACATCGCCAGCGGCACCATCAGCACGCTGGAAGCACCGCGCGGCGATCTGCCCCTTCGCTTGAAGATTATTTTCGAAGGCGTGCGCGAGGTGGTGCAGCGCTACGAACCCGACTGCGCCTCGGCCGAGATCGTCTTCGTCAACGTCAACCCGCAGAGCACGCTGCTGCTGGGCCAGGCGCGCGGGGCCGCGCTCGCCGCCCTGGTGGCCGCCAACCTGGTGGTGGCCGAGTACACCGCGCTGCAGATGAAGAAAGCCATCGTCGGCCATGGTCTGGCGAACAAGGCGCAGGTGCAGGAGATGGTGAAGCGGCTGCTCAAGCTGCCCTCGCTGCCGGGCAAGGATGCGGCCGATGCGCTGGGCATCGCCATCTCGCACGCCCACGCCGGTGCGTCGTTGGCCGCCGCGGCACATGGCGCGCCATTGCAACGGCGCCAGCACGCGCAGTACCGCAAAGGCCGCATCTACTGAACGGGAGTCGCATGAACGAAAGCATCAACACCTTGTGGGTCAGCGTACCCAGCAGCGGCGGCGACTTCGACGCCTACCTGGCGCTGCCACCAGCCGGCAGCGGGCCGGGGCTGGTGCTGTACCAGGAAATCTTCGGCGTCAACGAACACATCCGTACGCTGGCCGAGCAGTACGCGCTGGACGGCTTCGTCGTGCTCGTGCCCGATGTCTTCTGGCGCCAGTCGCCACGCATCGAGCTCGGCTACGAGACGGTCGACCGCGCGCAGGGCGTTGCGCTGGCCGGCGCGCTCAAGCCCGAACTGGTGATGCTCGACATGCGCGCCGCAGTTGACGCGCTGCGTGGGCTTGACCAGGTGGGGCCGCGCAAGGTCGGTGCGATCGGCTACTGCATGGGCGGGCGCCTGGCCTACATGACTGCGGCGCTGGCCGAGATCGACGCCGCGGTGGCTTACTACGGCGGCGGCATCCACGACCAGTTGCACCTGGTCAGCGGCGTCAACTGCCCGATGCAGTTCCACTACGCCGAGTGCGACGACCACATCCCCTTGCCGGCCGTGGCGCGTGTGCGCGAGGCCTTCGCCGGCAAGGCCTGCGAGGTGTTTGTCTACGACGGTGCGATGCATGGTTTCAACTGCTGGCAGCGCGCGTCGTACCACGCGCCAAGCGCGGCGCTGGCACATGCGCGCGCGCTGCAGTTCCTGGCAACGCAGCTTTACTAAGCAGCAGAGTCGACAAGCGCGGCCAGCGGCACGGCCTCGACACGCTCTTCGATGCGGTAACGGCGCTCGCCCGGGTAGACGACGTACAGCCGCTCCAACCCGAGGTCGGCCAGCGCGATGTGCATCGAGTGCGTCATGCGCGGCGCGTCGACATGCTTGAACTCGACGCCAATGCGCCGCCCGTCCTTGAACAGCAGCAGGTCGAGCTCGGCGCCGTTGTGCGTGGCCCAGAAAAAGGCCTGGTCGGGCCGTGCAACGCGCAGCACCTGCTCCAGGGCAAAGCCTTCCCAGCTGGCGCCACAGCGCGGGTGCGCGAGCAGCTCGCCCAGGCTGGGCGTACCCATCAGCGCGTGCAACAGGCCCGTGTCGCGCAGGTAGATCTTGGGCGCCTTGACCTGGCGCTTGCCGAGATTTTCGAACCAGGGCTGCAGCTGGCGCACCATGAAGGTCTGCGTCAGCACATCGAGGTGGCGGCGCACGGTGGGCTCGGACACACCGAGTGAACGCGCCGGGTCGGCGGCGTTCCAGATCTGCCCATGGCTGTGCGCCAGCATGCGCCAGAAACGCATCATCGACGGCGCGGCCACGTGGATGCCGAACTGCGGCAGGTCGGTCTCGACATGGCGCTGCATCGCCTGCACGCGCCAGGCCAGGCTGTCGGCATCGCTCGCCGCGAGAAAGGCGCGCGGGTAGCCTCCGCGCAGCCACAGCTGCTGTTGCAGTGCGGGCGTGGCTTCGTCGAGATCGAAGCCGCCGACCTCGATGACTTCGACGCGGCCGAGCAGCGACTCGCCCGCCTGGCGCAACAGCGCGGGCGAGGCACTGCCCAGCAGAAGGAATTGCCCGTTTCGGTTGGAACGGTCGATGAGCACGCGCAGCACGGGAAACAGGTTCGGCGCGAGCTGCACTTCGTCGATGACGATGGTGGGCGGGGTTGCGGCCGCGAGCAGCGGCGCCAGCGCCGTCATGGGCTGCGCCAGCCGCTGCTGGTCGACCGGGTTTTCGAGGTCGAACCAGTGCGGCCCGCCGCGCGCCACCAGCTGCGCCGCCAGCGTGCTCTTGCCGCTTTGCCGCGGCCCGGCCAGCACCACGGCGCGTGAACGCGCGAGTGCGGTGTGGACTTCCTGTTCGAGCCTGCGGCGATGGATCACGCCCCGATCTTAGGCGCTTATCCAAGAAAAAGGAATGTATCAAGTTCCTTTTTCATTGAAAACATCGCTACAGCATCACCGCCAATCGCTCCAGGATCAGCACCGCAAAGAAGCCGAAGGCTGCCAGCACCGTCCACTTCACGATGACCAGGCCGCGCTGGCGCCAGCGTGCGTCACGGGTGGCGACATACATCGCAAAACACAGCAAGCCGGCCAGCAGCAGAAGGCCGAAGACCAGGCGAAAGATCATCATGGGCGTGTGCGGCGCGCTACCAGGCCGGCGCCAGCTCGGTGAAGCCGGCGGGCGCGTCATGCTCCGCGTCGAAGCTCACCAGTTCCCAGGCCGAGGCGTCGGCCATCAACTTGCGCAGCAGCCGGTTGTTCAGCGCATGGCCGCCCTTGAAGGCGGTGTAGCTGGCCAATAGCGGATGGCCCAGCACATGCATGTCGCCGATGGCGTCGAGGATCTTGTGCTTGACGAATTCATCGTCGTAACGCAGGCCACCGGCATTGAGCACACGGTAGTCGTCGACGACGATGACGTTGTCCATGTTGCCGCCCAGGCCCAGGCCGCGCGAGCGCATCAGCTCGACATCTTTGGTGAATCCGAATGTGCGCGCGCGCGCGATGTCACGCCGGTATTGGCCCGAGCTGAAGTCGAAGCTCACCTGCTGGCCTGTCGCGTCCAGCGCCGGGTGTTTGAATTCGATCTCGAAACTGAGCTTGTAGCCGTGGTGCGGCGCCAGCCGTGCCCACTTCAGCGCGGCGCCCTCGCCTTCGTGCAGCTCCACCGTCTTCTTCACGCGCAGAAAGCGCTTGGGCGCCGGCTGCAGTGCGATGCCGGCGCTTTGCAGCAGGAAGACGAAGCTCGCGGCCGAGCCGTCGAGGATGGGCACTTCTTCGGCCGTGATGTCGATGACGAGGTTGTCCAGACCCAGGCCGGCGCAGGCCGAGAGCAGGTGCTCGATGGTCTGCACCTTGGGCCCGCCGGGGTCGCCGCCGGGGCTGATGGTGGTGGCCATGCGCGTGTCGCTGACGGCATGGACGTTGACGGGGATGTCCACTGGCGTGGGCAGGTCGACGCGGCGAAACACGATGCCATGGTCGGGTGGCGCTGGGCGCAGCGTCAGTTCGACCTTCTGGCCGCTGTGCACGCCCACGCCCACGGCGCGCGTGACGGCCTTGATGGTGCGTTGCGAAAGCATGTCGGCGATTGTCCCGGATGTTCAGACATGCAAGCGGCGGCTGCGCCTCAGCAGCGTCACCGCGATCGTCAGGTTCAACAGGTTCCAGGCGATGCCGTTGATGAAGGCCGCGTGGTAGCTGCCGGTGAGGTCGAAGACCTTGCCCGACATCCAGCCGCCGAGCGCCATGCCCAGCAGCGTGCACATCAAGACCGTGCCCACGCGCGCCCCGGCTTCGGCCGGCGGGAAGTATTCGCGCACGATGATGGCGTAGCTGGGCACGATGCCGCCCTGGAACAGGCCGAAGAGCGCCGAGATGATGTACAGCGACGCGAGCGAATCGAAGGGGATGAACAGCAGCAGCGCCACACCCTGCAGCGTCGAACCCAGCAGCAGGGTGCGCAGGCCGCCGATGCGGTCGCAGATCAGGCCCGAGAGCAGCCGGCTGGCGATGCCGCAGGCCAGCATCAGCGACAACATCTGTGCGCCACGCGCGGCACCGAAGCCGAGGTCGCTGCAATAGGCCACGATGTGCACCTGGGGCATGGACATGGCCACACAGCAAGCCACGCCGGCCACGCACAGCGCGGCTTGTGCCTGACC
>JANLYV010000112.1:0-4138 GCA_031365825.1 Rubrivivax sp.
CGCGGCCTCGCTGGCCATCACCAGGTCGGCACTGCTGGGCCGTGGCGACGCCAAGAGCCCGAGCAACCTGACGCTGGCACCGCGTACAGCCTTGAATGTCTCGGTCAGCGCCGGCCGCGCGTTCGCCTGCGTCACGCTGCCGCTGGGTGAGGTCAAACAGCTCGGCCGCGCGCATGAAGCCACCATCAACGACATGGTGCTGATGGTGTGCAGCACGGCATTGCGCCGCTACTTCGCCAAACGCCACGCGCTGCCGCGCAAGTCGCTGATCGCGGCGGTGCCAATCTCGCTGCGCGAGAAGGGTGACAGCGCCAGCGACAACCAGGCCGCGATGAGCCTGGTCAGCCTGGGCACGAACATCGCCGACGCCAGCCAGCGGCTGAAGCATGTGAAGGCAGCCACCGCCGCGATGAAGTTGAGCGTGGGCAGCGTGAAGAGCATCTTGCCCACCGACTTCCCGTCACTGGGCCTGCCCTGGTTGATCGAGGCCGCGAGCTCGCTCTACGGCCGCGCCAAGGTGGCCGACCGTATTCCGCAAGTCGCCAACGTCGTCATCTCCAACGTGCCCGGGCCGCCAGTGCCGCTGTACATGGCCGGCGCACGCATGCTCACCAACTACCCGACCTCGATCGTGGTGCACGGCCTGGCGCTGAACATCACCGTGCAAAGCTACGACCAGTCGCTGGACTTCGGCCTCATCGCCGACGCCGCGGCCATGCCCGACGTGCGCGAGCTCGCCGACGCTATTCGCATCGCCTTCGACGACCTGCGTGCGCTGCCGCTGCCGGGCGAGCCCGAGCATGCCGACACGCCCCTGCCACAAAGCCTGGTGCAACGCGCCGGCCGCGGTTTGGCGGGCATGGTCGGTGGCGTGGTGAGCAAGGCCGCCAAGTCTGCGGTGAACACGGCGATGGGTGCCGCCGTCAACCAGGTCGCGCGGCGCGTCAAGCCCGCGGCCAAAAAACGAAAGACATGAATGCGCATCGTTGCCAACGGCATAGGGATTGAAGTCGACGACCAGGGCTTGCCCGCCGGTGAGCCGCTGCTCTTGATCATGGGCCTGGGCATGCAGCTCATCGGCTGGCCCGATGAGCTGGTGCAGCTGCTCGTCTCGCGCGGCTTTCGCGTGATCCGCATGGACAACCGCGACATCGGCCTGAGCCAGCACTTCGACGAGCTCGGCGTGCCCAACGTCGCCTGGGCCGCGCTGCGCTTTGCGATGCGCTTGTCCGTGCAGTCGCCATACACCTTGCGCGACATGGCGGCCGACGCCGTGGGCGTGCTCGACGCGCTGGGCGTGGCGCGCGCGCATGTCTGCGGCGCCTCGATGGGCGGCATGGTGGCGCAGCAGCTGGCGGTGATGCACCCCGAACGCTTGAAGAGCCTGACGCTGATGATGACCACCACTGGCGCGCGCCATCTGCCGCAGCCGAGCATGGCGGTGCGCCGTGCGTTGATGAGCCGGCCCGATGGGAGCGATCCCGAAGCGGTGGTGAACCACCTCGTGCGGCTGCTTGGCGTCATCGGCAGCCCCGGTTTCCCGAGCGAGCCGGCACGGCTGCAGCAGCGGCTGCGCGCGATGGTGGCGCGCTCCTGGCACCCGGCGGGCACGGCGCGCCAGCTCGTGGCGGTGGCGGCTGACGGTGACCGCACGCCGCTGCTGTCGCGCGTCAAGACGCCCACGCATGTCATCCACGGCACCGACGACGTGCTGGTGCCGGTGTCGGGTGGCCACGACCTAAGGTCCAAGATAAGCGGCAGCACGTCGGACATCATCCCGGGCATGGGCCACGACCTGCCGCTGGCGCTGCTGGAGCGCTTTGCGCAGGGCATTGCCAACAACGCCAGGCGCGCGGCCTGAGGAGACAGCCGATGGACGTTCGCACGCAGACGCTCGACATCGGCACCGCATCAGCCGACGCGCCACTGGTGCGCCAGTTGCACCAGGTGCTGCTGTGGCCGCTACGCGTGATGCCCACGTGCAGCGATGCCGAGTCCGCCGAGTCAGGCAAGCGCGTGCCGCCGTGGCAACTGCTGCGCGACCTGGCGAGCCAACCCGGCGCCTCGCCCTGGCGTGAAGTGATCGACGAATACACCGGCGACAGCGGCACTTTCCACGAGCGCCACTACAGCGAGTTCGTGACCTTCCTGCCCTACGTGCAGCGCTTTCTCTACGGCGAGGGCCGCTCACGCCACGACGGTGACGACGACGGCAGCGGCGGCTCGCCGATGCGCGTCTTTCGTCGCCACGACATCCATCAGGCACGTGTGGTCACGCAGCCGGGCGCGTCGGCGCAGCTGCTGGAGATCGTGCACGTCGATCTCTACTTCTTCCACGATGTTGATGTCGTGATGCTCAACCTGGAAGTGCGCTGCAGCGACCTCACGCTGGTGCAGACGCAAGAGCTGCTGTACCGCTTCGGCCGCGCCTACCCGGCAGGCTGGGACGCCGATGGCCGCGCGTTGCACTGCATGCACCAGGTGGAGTGGCTGGCCGCGGACGGCAGCGTGCTGGCGCGCTCTGACGCGCACGACCGCGATGCTTTCCTGGCGCATGTGTGCGAACACCGTGCGCCGCGTTTCTCGACGCACTGGGCCTTCATGCTCGAACCGCTGGTGAGCGACCACAGCGACCGCGCCGGCCTGCTGCGCTACCGCCAGATCGAGTACTACCGCATGCCGATGATGGCCCACCTCGCGCTCAGGGACCCGCGCGCGCTGACACGTGCCGACTTCATCCGGCTGGGCATGGTCACCGGCGCCGGCGCGCTGGAAAGTGACGCCAGCCTGCCCTATGCCGAGCAGCACCTGGCCGACTTCGAGCAGCGCTTTTGCTACGACCGTTTCTGGTCGGACGCCGGCGCCGCTCCGAATACGCGTTATTTGTGCAGCGGCCACTCGTTGGTGGTGGTGGGCGACGCACGCAGCGAGTTCTACCAATGCCGCGACCGCGGCGTGCTGGCGCAGTTTCGCCATCAACACTTCCTGCTCTTCCTCATCGCGCACTTCCAGAAGGCTGCGCTCTTGATGTTCAGCGACCGCCTGGTCGAGGCCTTGAAAGACCTGAGTGTGGGCAACGCTGCCAGCGTGCGCCGATTCAAGCGCGCCATACGCCAGAGCTTCGAGGGCTTCCTGCGCTTCACCCACCGCTACTGGTTCCACGAGATTTCGGAACAGGTGCAGGTGCGGGCGCTGTCACACCTGTGCGCCACGCACCTGCAACTCGACCCGCTCTATGCCGAGGTGAAAGAGCGCATCGGCGACATGAACGGCTACCTCGACGCCGACAGCCTGCGTCGCCAGGCCAACACCGTGGTGCGCCTCACCGTGGTGACCATCTTCGGCCTCATCGGCACGGTGACCACCGGCTTTCTCGGCATGAACCTGCTGGCCGAAGCCGACGCGCCGCTGTTGCGCAAACTGACGATTTTCGCCGTGGTGTTCGTGCCGACCGTGGCGCTTACGATCTACACCATGGTCAAGTCCAAACGCCTGTCTGATTTCCTCGATGCGCTGTCCGACGAACAGTTGTCGGGCTGGAAGAAGTTCAAGGCCTTTGCGGCGGTCTGGCGGCGGCAGACGGATTGAACATCGCTGCGGGGTGCGCCGGCGCCAGGCTCAGTCTCAGGCCAGCAGCACGGCGGCCATCGCCAGCGCCGCGGGCAAGGCTTGCACGTAGAGGATCTTGCGGCCGACCGTGGCGGCGCCGTAAACGCCGGCGACGATGACACAGCCCAGGAAGAAGAGCTTGATGTGCGTGCCACCCGCACCCAGCATCAAACCCCAGATCAAGCCTGCCGCGAGGAAGCCGTTGTACAGGCCCTGGTTGGCGGCCAACACTTTGGTGGCGGTGGCAGCTTGCGGCGTCTGGCCGAAGGCACGCAGGCCCGCGGGCTTGTCCCACAGGAACATCTCGAGCACCAGGAAGTACAGGTGCAAGAGGGCGACGAGCGCCACCAGGATGTTGGCCAGTATCGACATGCGTGTCTCCTTGTTTGCCGCCTGCACAATGTAAGGCGCAAGCACTACCCAGGGCCCGCCGATGCCACCCACGCCGACCTCGATTCCCACTTACGCCGATGTCGCCGCCGCGGCCGATCGCATCTTCGGTCATGCGCACCGCACGCCAGTACAACGC
>JANLYV010000136.1:0-7911 GCA_031365825.1 Rubrivivax sp.
TGGGCAGCCACGTGCGCTGCATCTCGTCCAGCGCGTGCCACAGCGTCCAGATCGCGCGCTGCAGCACCGAGGTGTAGGCCACATCGAACTCGAACCCGCCTTCGCGCAACAGCTGCCCGGCCATGCGCGCCTGCTGCACACCGGTGGCCGTGAGTGGCACATCGGTCCAGCCGGTGAAGCGGTTTTCAAGGTTCCAGGTCGACTCCCCGTGGCGGATCAGGACAAGTGGGTGCATGGGCGCGAATTCTATAATCGGCCCCTCTCACGCACCCACGCCGGCCCCTGCTGGCCACCACTGCCTTGAAGTTCCTCCTCGATAACTGGGTGCTCATCCTGGTCGCGTTCACCTCAGGCGGTTTGCTCGTCTGGCCATTGGTCAAACGTGGTGCTGCCGCCGGCAGCATCGGTGCCAGCGAAGCCGTGCGGCTCATCAATCGCGAAAAGGCGGTGCTGGTCGACGTCGGCGAGGCTGCCGAATTCGCCGCCGGCCACGCCAATGGCGCACGCCACATTCCGCTGGCCACGCTCAACGGCTCCAAGGCCCTGCCCAGCAACAAGAGCCTGCCGATCATCGTGCTGTGCCCCAACGGTGGCCGTGCCGCCAAGGCCGCTGCGCAACTGCGCCAGGCCGGGTGGGAGAAGGCCGTGGCGCTGGGCGGTGGCACGGCGGCGTGGCGCGACGCCAGCCTGCCGATCGAAAAGGCGGCCTGATGAGCTGCTGTGCCGTTCCCAAGGCACATACCGCAGTGTGCAGCACGGAGCTTGCCTGATGAGCCCGGTGAAGATGTACACGACGCAGCTGTGCCCGTACTGCGTGCGTGCCAAGGCGCTGCTGACGCAACGGGGCGTGGCGCACATCGACGAAGTGCGTGTCGACCTGCTGCCCGACGAGCGCATGCAGATGGTGGCGCTCACCGGCCGCCGCACGGTGCCGCAGATCTTCATCGGCGAGACCTATGTCGGCGGTTGCGACGACCTCGTCGCACTCGACCAGCGCGGTGGCTTGTTGCCTTTGCTGCAGGCGCCATCGGCTTGAGTTTCATCGCGCTTGCGGCCGCTCGGCCGCTGACGCCGCCAACGACTGCTCGGCCATAATCCACGCTGCTTTCGGCCGCCACTGACAACATGCAGGCGGCCGATTCCGTCTTCGCCCTCCCCACCGGAAACCCATCATGGCCGACGCACCCACGCCCATCTTCCAGATCCAGCGCATGTACTTGAAAGACCTGTCGCTGGAGCAACCCAATTCGCCGCAGATCCTGCTCGAACAGAGCCAGCCGCAGGTGGAGATCAATCTCGGCGTCGGTGCCGAACCCGTGGCCGATGGTGTGTTCGAAGTCAGCGTGACGGCGACGGTGACCACCAAGGTCGGCGAGAAGGTGCTGTTCCTGGTGGAAGCCAAACAGGCCGGCATCTTCGAGATCCGCAACGTGCCCGAGGAGCAGATGCAAGGCATTATCAGCATCGTCTGTCCGCAGATGGTCTACCCCTACCTGCGCGCCATCGTCTCCGACGTGTGCACGCGCGCCGGCTTCCCGCCGATCCTGCTGACCGAGGTCAACTTCCAGGCGATGTTCGAAGCGCAGCAGGCGCAAAAGAATGCGGCCGTGGCGGGCAACGGCAACGGCAGCGGTTCACGCATCATCACCGGCGTCAACTGAAACCTTCGGTGGGCCGGCCATGAAGATCGCCGTGCTCGGGGCGGGTGCCTGGGGCACGGCGCTGGCCGGCGCGGCGGCGACGCGACATGCCGTCAGCCTGTGGGCACGCGACGCGGCACTCGTCGCAGACATCGCAAAGCAGCGTGGCAACCCGCGCTACCTACCCGGCGTGGTGCTGCCGTCCACGCTGGCCATCACGGCTAACTTTGAAGAGGCACTGACCGGCGCCACACTCGTGGTCGTGGCCACGCCGATGGTGGGGCTGCGCCAAGCCCTGGCGCGGTTGGGTGGCGAGCGTGACGTGCTGTGGGTCTGCAAAGGCTTCGAGGCCGGCACGGGCGCGCTGGGCCACGAAATCGCGCGCGCCTTGCGTCCGCTGGGTTCGGTGGCCGTGTTGTCGGGCCCGAGCTTCGCCGCAGAGGTCGCGCGCGGCCAGCCCACGGCGCTGGTCGCGGCCGGCGACGACGCGGCTTTGCTGGAACGCATCGTCGCCGCGTTCCACAGCGCCACACTGCGCATCTACACGTCGAGCGACATCGTCGGCGTCGAAGTCGGTGGCGCCGTGAAGAACGTGCTGGCCATAGCCACAGGCATCAACGATGGCATGGGCCAAGGCGGCGCATCTGCACCCGGCATGCCGGGGCTGAACGCGCGCGCCGCGCTCATCACGCGCGGACTGGCCGAGATGTCGCGGCTGGGTACGGCGCTGGGCGGCCGCGCCGAAACCTTCATGGGCCTGTCGGGACTGGGCGACCTGGTGCTCACCGCCACGGGCGAGCTCTCACGCAACCGGCGCGTCGGCCTGGGACTGGCCGCCGGCCGCAGCCTGGCGCAAGTGCTGGCCGACCTGGGGCACGTCGCCGAGGGCGTCTACAGCGCTGCCACCGTGGTCACGCGGGCGCGTGCGCTGGGTGTCGAGATGCCCATCAGCGAAGCGGTGGTCGAGGTGCTGCAGGCGCGCTGTTCACCGGCGCAGGCCATTCGCCAGCTGATGCAACGTCAGCCGCGCGCCGAACATCAAATTCCGCCGACATAACCGAGCTGGCGCCAGGCCTCGAACACGGCCACGGCCGCGGCATTGCTAAGGTTCAAGCTACGCTGACCCGTGCGCATCGGCAGGCGCACACGCTGCGCGGGCGGGAAGCGCTCGCGCAAGGCTTCGGGCAGCCCCGCGGTTTCGTTGCCGAAGACGAGCCAGTCGCCGGCCTGCCAGGCCACTGAAGCCAGCGGCTGGCTGCCGCGCGTGGTGAAGACGAAGCAGCGCTCCAGCGCCGGCTGCTCGGTGGCCACGAGCGCATCCCATGACGCGTGGCGCTTCACGGGCGTGTACTCGTGGTAGTCGAGCCCGGCCCGTTTCAACTGCCGGTCGTCCATCGAAAAACCCAACGGCTCGACCAGGTGAAGCTGGCAGCCGGTGTTGGCCGCGAGCCGGATGACGTTGCCGGTATTGGGCGGAATTTCCGGCGCCACGAGCACGATGTGGAACATGCTTCCTCAGGCTGCCGGCGTACGCGCCACCACCCACAGCTGGACCGAGGCCGCGCCGGCGCGCAGCAGGGCCTGGCTGGCTTCGTCGGCGGTGGCGCCGGTGGTCATGACGTCGTCGACCAGTGCCACGTTGCGTCCACGCAGATCGGCATGCCGCGCGACGGGCACGACCAACGCGGCGCGCAGATTGGCGCGGCGCTGCACGCGGCCGAGTTCGGTTTGATGGGCGGTGTCGAGCACGCGCTGCAGCAGTTGTGGGCTGGCCGTCAGGCCCAGCGCAGCAGCGACGCGCCGCGCCAGTTCCCACGCCTGGTTGAAGCCACGCTCGGCCAGACGTTGCGGCGACAAAGGTACGGGCAGCACGAGGTCGGGCCGGGTCGCGCCGGCGGCGAGCACGGCGCGCGACAGCATCGCGGCCAACGGTGCGGCGAGTTCGACCATGGCGTGGAATTTGAAGTCGACGATGAGCTGGTTCCAGGGAAAGACGTAGTCCACGGCGCAGACGCTGCGCTCGAACGCCGGGGGCTGGCGCTGGCAGTCACCGCAGAGGTCGGCACTGCCGGCCAGCACCAGCGCGCATCGTCGGCAGCGAAGGCGTGGTGTGGCAAAACGCTCCAGGCAAGGCGTGCACAAACGTGCATCGGCCTCGCGCCGGCACACTTCGCAAAGGGTGAAGAGGGGCCGGCGCCACGCGCCTCGGCCCAGGGTGAGAGACATCGGCTCAATATACTGGCCGGACATGGCCACTGCCTCGACTTCAGGCACCGAACGACCCGTCGACGCCGTCGCCCTGGCCCACATCGCCACGCGGTTGAACGCCGCGACTGAACCGCCCTGGCTGCATCGCGAAGTGGCAAAGCGCATGGCCGAGCGGCTGCCGCTGATACGGCAACAACCGCGGCGCATCGTCGACTGGCAGACGCGGCTCGGCGCCAGCGGTGACGTTTTGCACAGCGCCTGTCCCCGCGCGACCCTGGTGGCCGTCGAGGCCGGAACACCGCGCCAACTTGAGCGCGCATCGTCACGCTGGTGGCCACCCAGCCGCTGGTCCAACCGTGTGTCGAGCATCGCGCCCGATGACGTGGCCGACGCCAGCACCGATCTCCTGTGGTGCAACATGGGCCTGCACTTCGAAGCCGACATCGAATCACTGATGCAACGCTGGCGGCGTGCCGTCGCGGTCGACGGCTTCCTGATGTTTTCGACGCTCGGCCCAGGCAGCCTGGGGGGCCTGCGCCGCGTCTATCGTGAACGCGCGTGGCCGGCACCGATGGCACCCCTGGTGGACATGCACGACCTTGGCGACATGCTCGTGCACGCCGGTTTCGCCGAGCCGGTGATGGATCAGGAGATCCTCACGCTGACATGGCCCACGGCAGCGGCGATGCTGGCGGAGTTGCGCAGCCTCGGCGGCAATGCCGACCGTGCCCGCGCCGCGGGTTTGCGCACGCCGCGCTGGCGTGTCGCACTCGAAGCGGCGTGCGATTCGCTGCGTGGCAGCGACGGGCGGCTGCGGCTTGAATTCGAGCTGATCTACGGCCACGCCTTCTGCGCCGCGCCGCGCGTACCGCTCGGCGCCGAAGCCTTGGTCAGCCTCGAACAGATGCGTACGATGGTGCGGGAGCGCCGCCGCGGCTGATTGGCCCCATCGGCTGCGATAGAATTCCGCGGGTTTGCCGGTGTGTCCATAGACCAGGTTGGCTATCTCGCCACCCGTCGCTGCCACCGCTGCGCCGAACGCCTGTCGCCATGCCCACCACGCTGCCACCCCACTACCTTTCTTCAGCTTCCGATTCCGCGGCGTCCGCACCCTGGCTGCAATGGCGCGCCAGCATCGATGGACTGGCCACGGGTGCAGCGCGGCGCTGGGAGATGAGGCGCAATTGTTCGATCGCGCCGCGCCAGTTGTTGGGCGCCTACCTTTCGTTGTGCCTGGTGTCGTTGGCCATTGGCGTCTTCTTTCTGATGCAAGGCGCGGCCATGGTGCTCGGTTTCGCCGGGCTGGAATTGCTGCTCGTGGGCGTGGCCATGCTGGTGTTTGCACGCCATGCCGGTGACCGCGAAGTCATCACCCTCAGCGGCCGCCGCCTGCAAGTCGAGCGGCTCGATGCCGGGGTGCTGGCACGTGCCGAATTCCGTGCCGAATGGCTGATGGTCGAACCGTCGGCCGGACAGGGCTCGCTGATCCAGATCTCGGGCCAGGGCAGCAGCATCAAGGTGGGCCGCTTCGTGCGCCCCGAATTTCGCGCCGAGCTGGCACACCAGATGCGCCACGCCCTGCGCCGCGCCTGCTTGTGCGAGCCGCCCGAGCACCACGGATCCGATACCACGTCAACCAGATGAATGCGATGACCCCAGCTTGGCAACGACTCACCCACGCCCTGGTGGCAAGCGGCGCGATGTTCGCGACGCATGCCGCCATGGCCGTCAACAACCTGCCTGGCGGCCCGGCCGTCAACCAGCTCGACCTGCATCCGCCGGTGACCAAGATCGGTGAGCAGCAGGTTTGGCTGCACGACTTCATGCTCATCGTCTGCCTGGTGATCTTCATCGCCGTCTTCGGCGTGATGTTCTATTCGATCCTCAAGCATCGCAAATCGGTCGGCCACAAGGCCGCCAATTTCCACGAAAGCGTGACGGTCGAGATCGCCTGGACCGTGGTGCCATTCATCATCGTCATCGCTATGGGCGCGATGGCCACGCGCACCGTCGTGGCGATGAAGGACACCTCCAACGCCGACCTCACCATCAAGGCCACGGGCTACCAGTGGAAGTGGGGTTACGACTACCTGAAGGGCGAAGGCGAGGGCATCAACTTCCTCGCCACGCTTGACGCGGCGCAGCGCCAGATGTCCGACAGCGGCAAGGCCTCGGGCGACGACTACCTGCTCAAGGTCGACAACCCGTTGGTGGTGCCGGCGAACCGCAAGGTGCGCGTCATCCTCACCGCCAACGACGTCATCCACGCCTGGATGGTGCCTTCGCTGGGCGTGAAGCAGGATGCCATTCCCGGCTTTGTGCGCGACCTCTGGTTCCGTGCTGAAAAGACCGGCGACTTCTACGGCCAATGTGCCGAACTGTGCGGCAAGGAACACGCCTACATGCCCATCCACGTCAAGGTGGTGAGTCAGGCCGACTACGCGCTGTGGGTCGACGGCAAGAAGAAGGCCATGGCCGCACTGGCCGACGACCCGACCAAGGAGTGGAAGCTCGATGAGCTGGTGGCACGCGGCGAGAAGGTCTATGCCGCCAACTGCGCCGCCTGCCACAAGCCCGACGGCAAAGGCGCCGGCCCGATCAAGGCGCTGGACGGCAGTGCGATCGTGTTGAACGACCCCACCAAGCAGATCCAGATCCTGCTCAACGGCGCCGCCGGCGGTGCCATGCCGTCGTGGAAGGTCTTGTCCGATACCGAGATCGCTGCCGTGGTGACCTACACCAAGAATTCGTGGAGCAACAAGACCGGCAAGCTGGTGCAGCCGGCCGAGATCGTTGCCGCCCGCAAATAAGCACGCCAAGGAAACTTCATGAGCGCAGTTCTCGACGACCACGGCCACCACGATCACGACCACGATCACGATCACGATCACGGCGCCCCGTATGGCTGGCGCCGCTGGGTCTACGCCACGAACCACAAGGACATCGGCACGATGTACCTGTTGTTCAGCTTCACGATGTTCATGTTCGGCGGCGTGCTCGCGCTGGCCATCCGCACGGAACTGTTCCAGCCCGGCCTGCAATTCGTGAACCCGGAACTGTTCAACCAGTTCACCACGATGCACGGCCTGATCATGGTCTTCGGCGCCATCATGCCGGCCTTCGTGGGCTTCGCGAACTGGATGATCCCGATGCAGATCGGCGCGGCCGACATGGCCTTCGCGCGCATGAACAACCTCAGCTTCTGGTTGTTGATCCCCGCCGCCACGATGCTGGTGGCCGCCTTCTTCGTGCCCGGCGGCGCACCGGCTGCGGGCTGGACGCTGTACGCGCCGCTGACGCTGCAGATGGGCCCGTCGATGGACATGGCGATCTTCTCGCTGCACATCCTGGGCGCGAGTTCGATCATGGGCTCGATCAACATCGTCGTCACCATCCTGAACATGCGCGCGCCGGGCATGACGCTGATGAAGATGCCGCTCTTTGCCTGGACCTGGCTCATCACGGCCTACCTGCTGATCGCGGTGATGCCGGTGCTGGCCGGCGCCATCACCATGACGTTGACCGACCGCCACTTCGGCACCACCTTCTTCAACCCGGCCGGCGGCGGCGACCCGGTGATGTACCAGCACATCTTCTGGTTCTTCGGCCACCCCGAGGTCTACATCATGATCTTGCCGGCCTTCGGCATCGTCAGCGCCGTCATCCCGACCTTCGCGCGCAAGCGGCTCTTCGGCTACACCTCGATGGTCTATGCCACGGCGTCGATCGCCATCCTCTCGTTCATCGTCTGGGCGCACCACATGTACACCACCGGCATGCCGGTGACGGGGCAGCTCTTCTTCATGTACGCCACGATGCTGATCGCCGTGCCCACCGGCGTGAAGATCTTCAACTGGATCGCCACCATGTGGCGCGGCTCGATGACCTTCGAGACGCCGATGCTCTTCGCCGTCGGCTTCCTCTTCGTCTTCACGATGGGCGGCTTCACGGGCCTGATCCTGGCGATGGCGCCGATCGACATCCAGTTGCAGGACACCTACTACGTCGTCGCCCACTTCCATTACGTGCTCGTTGCCGGGTCGCTGTACGGTCTGTTCGCCGG
>JANLYV010000142.1:0-11781 GCA_031365825.1 Rubrivivax sp.
TGTCGGTGCCCGCCACCTTGAATTCGCCGCCATCGAAGAACACGTCGGTGTCGGCCGCATCCAACAAATGCGCGGCGATGTTCTTGCCTATGGAGATGATATTGTCCACAGCCATTACGAAGGCCGTGCCGCCCACGGCGAGCGAGCGGCTGCCGTAGGTGCCCATGCCGAACAGTACCTTGCCGGTGTCGCCGTGCTCGATCACGATGTCGTCCATCGGGATGCCCAAACGGTCGGCCACGACTTGCGCAAAGGTGGTTTCATGGCCCTGGCCGTGGCTGTGGCTGCCGGTAAAGACGGTCACCTTGCCGGTCGGGTGCACACGCACTTCGCCGGCTTCAAACAGACCGGCGCGTGCGCCCAAGGCACCCGCCACCGCCGAAGGCGCGATGCCGCAGGCTTCGATGTAGGCGGCGTAGCCGATGCCGCGCTTCAAACCCTTGGCGGCGCTGGCGGCCTTGCGAGCCGCGAAACCTTTGACATCGGCGAGTTCCTGCGCACGGTTCATCGTTGCAAAGTAGTCGCCGGTGTCGTACAGCAGCGCCACCGGCGTCTGGTACGGGAACTCAGTGATGAAGTTGCGTCGGCGCAGCTCGGCCGGGTCGATGCCCATCTCGGTCGCCGCCGTTTCGACGATGCGCTCGATGACATAGGTGGCTTCGGGGCGACCGGCGCCGCGGTAGGCGTCCACCGGCGCGGTGTTGGTGAACACGGCATCGACCTGGCAGAAGATCTTCGGTGTCTTGTATTGCCCGGCCAGCAGCGTGGCGTACAGGATGGTCGGCACCGCCGTCGAAAAGGTCGACAGGTAAGCACCCATCGCCGCCGTCGTTTCGACCCAGAGCGCGAGGAAATGGCCGTCCTTGTCCAAGGCCAGCTTCGAGGTGGTGACATGGTCGCGGCCGTGGGCGTCGGACAGGAAGGCCTCGCCGCGCTCGGCCGTCCACTTGATGGGCCGCTTGATCTGCTTGCTGGCCCAGACCAGCGCCGTCTCTTCGCCGTACAGGAAGATCTTGCTGCCGAAGCCGCCGCCGACATCGGGCGCGACGACGCGCATCTTGTGCTCGGGGATACCCAGCACAAACGCGCACATCAAGAGCCGTTCGACGTGCGGGTTCTGGTTCGCCACATACAGCGTGTAGTTGTCGGCGTTGACGTCGTACACGGCATTGGCCGCACGCGGCTCGATGGCGTTGGGAATCAGCCGCTGGTTGGCGTAGCTCAGCGTGGTCACATGCGCGGCCAGCTTGATGACGTCTTCCACCGCGGCGCGATCGCCTATCGACCAGCGGTAGCACAGGTTGCCGGGCACGTCGTCGTGAACCGTGGCCTTGTGGCCGCTGGCCGTGCCGGTGTCGACCACCGGGGTGAGCACGTCGTAGTCGACATCGATCATCAACGCCGCGGCCTTGGCCTGCTCCAGCGTTTCGGCCACGATGAGGGCGACGCGGTCGCCGACATAGCGCACTTTTCCGTCGGCCAGCACCGGGTGCTTGGGCTCCTTCATCGGCGTGCCGTCGATGTTGTTGATGAGCCAGCCGCAGGGCAGGCCGCCGATGGCCTTGAAGTGCTCACCGGTGAAGATGCCCAGCACGCCGGGCGCGGCGGCCGCGGCGGTGGTGCTCAGCGACTTGATGCGCGCGTTGGCATGTGGGCTGCGCAGGAAGTAGGCGTAGGTCTGGCCCTGCAGGCTGATGTCGTCGGTGTACTGGCCGCGGCCGGTGAGGAAGCGGGCGTCTTCGCGGCGTTCGACACTCTGGCCGATGAATCCTTGGCGTGCGTTCATGCCGTTGCTCCTTGAACTTTCCCCATGGCCGCAGCACCCTGCTGCACCGCACGGACGATGTTGTGATAACCGGTGCAGCGGCAGATGTTGCCTTCCAGCGCTTCACGCACCTGCGTCTCGTTCTTGATGCCGTGGTGCTGCACCAGGTCGACCGCGCTCATCACCATGCCCGGGGTGCAGAAGCCGCATTGCAGGCCGTGGCAGCTGCGGAATGCCGCCTGCATCGGGTGCAGCGTGCCGTCGGCCGCGGCAAGGCCTTCGATGGTGGTGACGTCGCTGCCGGCGGCTTGCGCGGCGAGCACGCTGCAGCTCTTCACCGCGCGGCCGTTGAGGTGCACGGTGCAGGCGCCGCACTGCGCGGTGTCGCAGCCGACGTGGGTGCCGGTGAGGCGCAGCGTCTCGCGCAGGAATTCCACAAGCAGGGTCTGGGGTGGAACGTCGCGAGTGACGCTCGCGCCGTTGACCTTCAAGGTCAGCTGAGTCATGGTGTCTCCGTGGGGCTGGGTGGAAAAGGGTGGCGCGGCGCCAAACAGGGGTGCGCGGCGCGGCGGCACTGCAAGGGCAATGCTAGGGCGGCGATGAGAAAGCCGCGTCCATGGGAAACACCTAAGCACGCGAGACAGAGGTCAGCGCGCCTGTGCCAGGCTGGAGCAGCCCGAGCCAGCGCCGATTTGCCGCGCCGGCCATGCAAACTACTTGCGCGCGTTCGGAAAAAACAGGGACTCGCCGCCGATCTTGTAGGCCGCGATGGCCGCCTGCCCCTGCGGCGCCACCACCCAGTCGGCAAAGGCCGTGGCCAGTGCGGTCTTGACGTGCGGATGTTTGGCCGCATTCACCACCATCACACCGTACTGGTTGGCCAGGCTCTTGTCGCCTTCGACCAGGATGGTGAGGCTGCCGCGGTTACGAAACGCCAGCCACGTGCCGCGGTCGGTCAATACGTAGGCGCCGAGCGACGACGCCATGTTCAGCGCCGCGCCCATGCCGCAGCCGCATTCGCGGTAAGCGGCGGTCTTGCGCGCGGCCGGGTCGATGCCGGCGGTTTTCCACAGGCGTAATTCCGCCGCATGGGTGCCGCTCTTGTCGCCGCGCGAGATGAAGCCGCTGGCATCGCCGGCCAATCGCGCCAGCGCGGCGGCGATCGAGTGGCCGCGCGTCCGCGCCGGGTCGGTCTGTGGCCCGACGAGCACGAAGTCGTTGTACATGACCTCGCGCCGCGCCAGCGCGAAGCCCTCGGCCACGAACTTCTCTTCGGCCGCGGTGTCGTGCACGAACACGACATCGGCGTCGCCGCGCCGCGCCATGTCCAGCGCCTGTCCGGTGCCGACCGCGACCACGCGCACGTCGATGCCGCTGGCGGCCTTGAACGCCGGCAGCAGGTGGGCGAAGAGGCCGGACTGCTCGGTCGACGTGGTCGAGGCCATGACGATGAAGCGCTCTTGCGCTGTGGCCACGCCGGCAAGCGTCTGCGCAAGCACCAGCATCAACGCCGCGACCGCACTGCGGCGGGTGAAAGTATTCATGTCCACGCCAGTTCACCTTTGAGAAATGCCGTGGCCTCGGCGGGCAAGGCGTTGCTGAAGAACTGTTCCGTCGGCAGGTCGACCAGCAGTCGACCGGCGTCGAGGTAAAGCACGCGCCTGGCCAGGCGCTTGGCCTGGCCGAGGTTGTGCGTGCTCATCACCACCGTCACGCCTTCATCGCCGAAGCCTTCGATCAGCGCTTCGACTTCGCGCTTGGCGCCGGGGTCCAGGCTGGCGGTGGGTTCGTCGAGAAAGAGCACGTCGGGCTGCAAGGCCCAGGCGCGGGCGAGGGCCAGGCGCTGCTGCTGGCCACCCGAGAGCACACGCGCCGGGCGCGCGGCCAGTGCTGACAGGCCCACGCGCGCCAGCGCCTCGTCGCAACGCTGCACGCGCGTGGCCTTGGACCAGCCGCGCAGCCACAGACCGAGCCAGACGTTGCGCCAGACGCTGAGGTGCAACAAGAAGGGCCGCTGGAACACCATCGCCGCCTTCGGCTTCGTGCCGTCGGGCAGCTGCGGCCATTCGCAACGGCCGGCGCAGGACTGCAGACCATGCAGCACGCGCAACAGCGAGGTCTTGCCCGAGCCGTTGGCGCCCACCAGCGCCAGGCGCTCGCCGCGGCGCAGCGTCAGGCTGATGTCGCGCAGCGCGGCGACGTCGCCGAAGTGCACCGACACGCGCTCCAGCACCACCAGCGATGGTGATGTTGTGGTCATGCTGTCTGCGCCGTGAACGCCACGCGTGGTTGCAAGCGCGCCGCGAGCAGGTTGAGCACGCCCACCACCGCCAGCAGCACCAAGCCCAGCGCCAGCGCCAGCGGCAGGTCGCCCTTGCTCGTTTCCAGCGCTATTGCCGTGGTCATGACGCGCGTCACGCCGTCGATGTTGCCGCCGACAATCATCACCGCGCCGACCTCGGCCACGGCGCGGCCGAAGGCGGTGAGGGCAATGGTCAGCACCGCCAGGCGCTCGTGCACCAACATCAAAAGTGCACTGACGAAAGGCCCGGCGCCGAGCGAACGCAGTTGGTCGCCGCCGTCGTCCAGCGCCGTCAATACCAGGCGCCGCGCCAGCGCCGCGATCAGCGGCGTGACCAGCATCGCCTGCGCCAGCACCATCGCCGCCGGCGTGAAGAGGATGCCCCAGCTTCCCAGCGGTCCGGCACGCGACAGCAGCAGGTAGACGATGAGCCCGACCAGCACCGACGGCAGCGCCAGCAGCGTGTTGACGAACCACACCAGCGCGCGCTGGCCGGGGAAACGCGCCACCGCCAGCCAGGCACCGAGCGCCAGGCCGACGAATCCGCCCATGACGCAGGCACTCAGACTGACGCGCAGCGAAAGCCCGACGATCTGCAGCAGCGCGGCGTCGCCGGCGAGCATCAGCTCCCCGGCCTTGTGCAGGCTTTCGCTCCAGGTGTTCATCGCCGGCGCATTGTCGCGGCCTTCACAATGGCTGCTGTTACCCCGAAGCCCCTGCTGACCTTCATGTCCGAGCTCGGCCCCTCCCCACTTTCTGCCGGTGACGACCACCTGAGCGTGGCCGCCGCGCGCGCCGCCATCCACGCTGCGATACGGCCCATCACCGACCATGAAATCGTGCTGTTGTCGAGCGCGCTGGGCCGCGTGCTCGCCGCCGACGTGATCTCGCCGATTGACGTGCCGGCGCACGACAACTCGGCCATGGACGGCTTCGCTTTTGATGGTGCGTTGTTGGCCGCGGGCGCCGCGCTGGCCATGCCGGTGCTGGCCACGGTGTTCGCCGGCCAGCCATGGCAAGGCTTGGTGCCCGCGGGAAGCTGCCTGCGCATCATGACCGGCGCCGTGATGCCGCCCGGCGTCGACACTGTCGTGCCGCACGAGCTGTGCCGCGTCGACGGCGAGCGGATGCTGCTGCAGCCCGGCGTGGTCAAGCCCGGCGAAAACCTGCGCCGGCGCGGCGAAGACCTGGCCCTGGGCAAGGCGGCACTGCCACGCGGGCGGCGGCTGCGGCCGTCGGACATGGGCCTGATCGCCTCGCTCGGCATTCAAGCGGTGGATGTCTACCGCCGCCTGCGCGTCGCGCTCTTCTCCACCGGCGACGAACTGCGCAACCCGGGCGAGCCGCTCCCACCCGGCTGCATCTACGACAGCAACCGCGCGAGCCTGCTTGGCGCGCTGCAGCGGCTGGGTGTGGAGGTCATCGACCTGGGCCTCGTGCGTGACGACCCCGCGGCGCTGGAAGCCACGCTGCACACCGCCGTGGCGCAGGCCGACGCCATCGTCACCAGCGGCGGCGTGAGCATGGGCGACGCCGACCACACGCGCGCCGTGCTGGCGCGCCTGGGGCAGGTGGCGTTCTGGAAGGTGGCGATGCGCCCCGGCCGGCCGTTTGCCTTCGGCCCGCTGCGGCACAGCGGCCCCAACGAGCATGTCGCCTGGATGTTCGCGCTGCCCGGAAACCCGGTCGCCGCGCTCGTCACCTTCTACGCCTTTGCGCGCGAGGCGCTGCTGGTGATGGCTGGCGCTAACGATGAAGGGTTGGTGACGCTGCAAGCGCGCACCGCCACGCCCATCCGCAAGCGCCCCGGCCGCACCGAGTTCCAGCGCGCCATCGTCAGCCGCGCCAGTGACGGGCAGTGGCACGTGCGCAGCACCGGCTCACAAGGGGCCGGCATCCTGCGCAGCCTGAGCGAAGCTAACGCGCTATTGGTACTGACGCACGAGCAGGGCTCGGTCGCCGCCGGCGAGATGGTCGAGGTGTGGCTCTTCGACGGGTTGGTGTGAGCACGCGGCGAGGCGCCAAATCCGGATTCGCTCCCGCCACTACCGAGGTCGGGCACTGAACGCCGATGGTGCGACATCCGCGTCGGTGCCATCCCGGACGTCACGCGCAGGCGCACAGTTCTGCAGACAGGTGCGTTTCGGAACGAGGGCCATCCTCAATGGCGCTGCCAACGGGATGAGAGCGCTTCAGCTATCTCGTTGGTCGCGATGCCGGCTTGACGGGAGTCAACGAACGGAGTCAACTGCGAGCCCATTCAGGAAGCACGGCGGGTAGGCGGCTGCTATCCAGATCACTGAGGGGCAATGGCGATGAATCACACGACCATCACGCTGACGGCGCTGCAGCATCTGAAGCTTGCACTCTTTTCCATCGTGCTCACCTTCGCGCCCAATTTCGCGGCCGCGCAAGCATGTGTCCCGCCGCCATCAGGATTGGTGAGTTGGTGGCGCGCGGACGCAACTGCCAAGGATTCGATGGGTAGCAATCACGGTACGTTGTTGAATGGCGCCAAGCATGTGTCTGGTCAGGTCGGACGTGCGTTCGCATTTGATGGGGTTGACGATGTCGTATCGATCCCGGACGCGCCAAGTCTGAACTTCACGCCGTCCTCGTCCTTCACCATTGAACTGTGGGCACTCCGGACCAGTAGCGCGCCGACCATGCATCTCGTCGGCAAGCGAAACGGATGTGGTGGAGCACCTTTTTATCAAATAGCCATTGGTCCGGGTGCAATCCCATCCGAATCGGTCCCGACAAACGTCTGGACTCATGTGGCCGTCACGTATGACGGTGCGTCTGGTCTGCAACGGCAGTACGTCAATGGTGGATTGGTTGCAAGCAGCAACGCCAGTTCGTTTGTCGGCTCGAATTCCGCCCCCCTACTGATCGGTGGCTCGGGTACCTGCACACCATTCGGAGGTTTCATAGACGAAGTCTCCGTATACAACCGCGCCCTACTCGCCGCCGAACTTCAAGCAATCTCGAGCGCGGGAGGTGACGGGAAGTGCAACTCGTCATTACCGGTCTGCGATGTACGGTTGAACAGGACAACGTACCTGAGCGGTGACCAAATAGTTGCCCAAGTAGCACGACTGACCAATCCGACCTCCACTGCTCTGTCGGTAGAAGTCAAGCTCTGGTTTGAGCAACTTGGAGGAGCATCCGCCGCACCATTTCTGACCGTGGGTGCGGACGGGGCATTCGTACTCCCGCCCGGTTTCGACACGGACTTTGGGCCACTGCAACTGGCCACCGTGCAAGCACTGACTGCACGGGGTACGTACAAGTTCAATTGCCGAGTCCTCCATGCAGTAACCGGCGAACTCCTTGCCGAAGACTTCAATCTGTACGAAGTTCGATAAGGTTTTGGGCTAGAAGCCGCCTTGCTGCAACTCCTCGCCGACCTTGGTGAACAGTTGTTCGCCCGGCTTGTGCTCACCGCGCATCGTCGCGGTGTGGTCAGTAACTATTCGCCCGCACTTCCTCAATCGCCGTGATCCCCGCCAGCACCTTCTCGATGCCGTCCTGGCGCAGCGTGCGCATGCCGTCACCCAGGGCCACGCGCTGCAACTCGTCGTTGCGCGTGCCGGTCTGGATGTGGTGGCGCATCGAGCGCGACACGGTCATCAGTTCGTGAATGCCGGCGCGGCCGCGGAAGCCGGTGTTGTCACAGTGGTTGCAGCCGACACTGCGGTACAGCGTGAGCTTGCCCTCGCTGCCGAAGCGTTCCAACCAGTCCTTTAGCACATCGTCGGGCGCCGGGGCGGCGGGCGATTCGTGGAAGGCGTGCATGTAGTCCAGCAGCAGCTCCTGCACCTCTTCGGCCGCGGCCGCGTGCGGCGCGCGGCACGAGGTGCAGAGCTTGCGCACCAGGCGCTGTGCGATCACCGCCAGCAGCGAGTCGGCAAAGTTGAAGGGGTCCATGCCCATGTCCACCAGCCGCGTCACGGTTTCGGTGGCGCTGTTGGTGTGCAGAGTCGACAGCACCAGGTGGCCGGTGAGAGAGGCTTCGACGGCGATCTGCGCCGTTTCCTTGTCGCGAATCTCGCCGACCATGATGACGTCGGGGTCGGCGCGCAGGAAGGCGCGCAGCGCACGCGCAAAGGTCCAGTCGATCTTCGGGTTCATCTGCACCTGGCGCAGCCCCGGCTGGGTGATTTCGATCGGGTCTTCGGCGGTCCAGATCTTGCGCTCGGGCACGTTGATGTAGCCCATGGCCGAGTGCAGCGTGGTCGTCTTGCCTGAGCCCGTAGGCCCCACGCACAGGATCATGCCGTAGGGCCGCTGCATCGCTTCCTTGATCCAGCGCAGGTTGTTCGGGCTCAGGTTCAGGTTGTCCAGCGCGATCGGCTTGGCCGATGCCAGCAGGCGCAGCACCGCGTCTTCGAGGTTGGCGTAGGTCGGGATGGTGGCCACGCGCAATTCGAGCCGCGAGCCCTGCACGAACTTGCCAAAGGTGATCTTGCCGTCCTGGGGTTTGCGCCGCTCGCTGATGTCGAGGTCGCACATGATCTTGATGCGCGCCAGCATGGCGTTGCGGTAGGTGTGCGGCAACTCCATGTACGGCCGCATCTGGCCGTCCTTGCGAAAGCGGATCTTGACCTTCTCGCGCCCGGGCTGGCACTCGATGTGCACGTCCGAGACACCCTGGCTCTGCGCTTCCTGGATCATCGAGTTGATCAGCCGCACCAGCGAGTTGTCGCTTTGTTCGATGCCGGCTTCGTCGTCGTCGCCGGCGACCACGTCCTGCGCCTGCTGTTCTTCGAGCGAGGCCAGCAGCTTGTTGGCGTCTTCGGCGTCGAATTCCAGCGGCAGCGCGGCTTCCATCGTCTGCGCACTGAGGCCGGCTTTTTCGTAGGCGCGGTCGATGGCCGCGGCGAGCACACCCACGCGCGCCAGCACCGGCACGATCTTGCATTGCGCGGCGAATTCCACCTGCTCGATGGCGGGCATGCGTGTCGGGTCTTCCATCGCCACCACCAGCCGCCCGGCGCGGCGCATCAGCGGCAGTGCCGGCACGCGTTTGGCCACGGCATAGGGCAGCCGCGTCACGGCTTCCGGGTCGGCGGGGTAGGTCTCCACGTCCACCAGCGGGTAGCCCATCTTGCGCGACAGCGCCGTCTGCAGGTCTTCGCGCGAGACCGAGCCGCGGCGCACCAGCAGCTCACCCAGCGGCGTGCCGCGGTCGTGGCGCTGCTGGCTCAAGGCTTCGTCGAGCTGGCGCGGCGTGATCATGCCCAGCGCGATCAGCGCTTCGCCGATGCGCACCATCGGCATGCGTGACTGCTGCTCGATGGCGTTGACCAGCACTTCTTGCGAAATGATCTGGCGCGACAGCAGGATGTCGCCGATCTTGCGCGCGCGCAACACCTCTTGTTCCTGCAACGCGTCGTCGACCTGCTTGACGGTGGCGGCGTGCTGCTCGACCAGCAACTCGCCGATGCGGTGGCCAATCTCCAGCGCGGTGTAAGCGCTGCGCGGCACGAACACGCGGCGCACCGCGCCAGCGGTATCGACCGGCTCGAACAGGAAGAGGCCAACCTCGTTTTCGTGGTGGCGGATGGTCAGTCCCGAAAGCGGCGTGCCGCTCTTCATCTGCACGGTGTAAGGCACGGCCGGGCGCGCGGCCAGGGCCGCGGGCAGGCCTTCATCGCTGCCGCGTGGCAGCGGCGCCAGCGGCTGCGTCAGGCGCAGCCGGCGGAACTGGTCGAAGCGCAGCGGCATGGTCGTGCGCGACGGCGGCAGCTGCAGCTGCAGCGTCGCGTCTTCGGGGCTGAAGAGGATCAGCCGCCCGCTCATCACGTTGCCGTTCATGCCCTCGATCTCGCACGGCTCGGGCGCGATCTGGTTCACCGGCGCGGGGTAGCAGGGCAGGGTCGGGGTCGGCCAGGCAAAGGGCTGGTAGCGCGACTTGACGGGCGGTCGCGCGGCGACTTCCTCGGGCAGGGGCAGCAGCGTCAGCGGTGGCAGCGACAGGTCGGACATGGCGATTCCTTGGCCACGGCGGTGGCGTGGCCCGGCGTGCAAAGACGCAAGTCAGGCCGTGGAATGCTAGGAGCCCGCTCGCCGGGCGAAGGCGCGAAGAGGCGGGCGTTTGGGGCGCTTCTTCGCTGCGGCGCTGCGGCGTTGCCAGCCGGCGCCTTGCCGCGTAGCGGCTACTTGCCGAACGCGTCGACCAGCGCCTTGCCTTCGGGGCCGGCCTTGTCGAGCCATTCCTTGAGCATGGTCTCGCCCACCTTCTGCATGTCGGCCTTGAGCTGTGGCGAAGGCGGCAGGATCTGCATGCCGCCGGCCTTGAGCTTGTCGATGCTTTCACCGTTGACGCGCTTGCTCGCCGCGATGCCGCGCACTTCGGCGTCGGCCGCGGCCTTCAGCAGCGCGTCCTGCGTCGGTTTGTCGAGCGCGGTGAAGGCCGCGCGGTTGACGATGACGGCGTTCTTCGGCAGCCAGGCCTGGGTGTCGTACCAGTACTTCAGGTGTTCGTAGGTCTTGCTGTCGGCGCCGGTGGAGCCGCTGGACATGTAGCTTTCCACCACCCCGGTGGCCAGCGCCTGGCTCAGCTCGGCCGCCTGCACGGTGACCGGCTGCGCCCCCACCAGCTCGGCAATGCGCGCCGTGGCCGGGCTGTAGGCGCGCCACTTCATGCCCTTGAGGTCGGCCGCCGAATTCACCGGCCGCTTGGTGTAGATGCCCTGCGGCGGCCAGGGCACGGCGTACAGCACCATCAGCCCCTGCTCGCCCAGCTTCTTGTCGAGCAGCGGCTTTTGCACCTTCCACAGCTTGCCTGCCTGGTCGTAGCTATCGGCCAGGAAGGGCAGGCCATCGGCGCCGTAGAGCTGCCACTCGTTCTGGAAATTGACGAGCAGGATCTCGCCGATCTGCGCCTGGCCGCCCTGCACGGCGCGCTTGATCTCGGGTGCCTTGAACAGCGAGGCGTTGGCGTGCACGGTGATCTTCAGCTTGCCGGCCGTGGCCTTGTCGACGTCGCTGGCAAACTGCACCAGGTTTTCGCTGTGGAAGTTGCTCGCTGGGTAGGCCGCAGGCAGGTCCCACTTGGTCTGCGCCTGGGCGCCAAGGCTGGTGAAGGCGAGCGTGGCAATGAACGAAAGCAGTCGACGTGGGCGGTGCATGGGAGTTCCTTGTGAAGGCGCGCTGCGAGCCAGCGCGATACGGCAATTAGCATAGCCCGAGCCTGTGGCCGTTTCGACAGTGGCTACCCGCAAGCGCGCCGCCTCTCAACACACCCTGACCATGCTCGGCATCCTGATGTTGCAGACCCGCTTCCCGCGGCCGCCGGGCGACATCGGCCACCCGGCGAGCTTCAGCTTCCCGGTGCGGCATCGCGTCGTGCCCGGTGCCCTGCCGGCGGCCGTGGTGCGTGGTGACGACGCGGCCTTGCTGGCGCCTTTCATCCGCGCCGGCCATGAGCTGGTGGCCGAAGGTGTCACCGCCATCAGCACCAGCTGCGGCTTCCTGGCGCGCTGGCAAGTCGAGCTGCAAGCCGCGTTGCCGCGGCCGGTGTGGAGTTCGAGCCTGATGAAACTGGCCGAGCTGCGCGGCCAGCGCTGTGGCGTCATCACCATCGAAGCAGGCTCGTTGACACGGCGCCACTTCGAGGCCGTGGGCGCCGACCCTTCGACGCCGGTGGAAGGCATCAGCGTGGGCTCGCCCTTGCACCGCAGCCTGCTCGACGACCTGCCCGAGCTCG